>CAZTZI010000128.1:0-3157 GCA_964618115.1 uncultured Acidimicrobiales bacterium | reverse complement strand
ATCTTCACCTGGTCGCCGCGTCGCAGGCGGATGTTGGAGAACTTGGACGGCGACATCGTGCCGAACTTGTCGCTGAAGGTGCTCCAGGACTCCTCGCCGGCAAGGCGCACGTAGATGCCGCTGTTGGCGCCCGGCTTGCCGCCGTGGATCCCGAAGGGGTCCACGCGCATGCGGTTGAAGATGGCGCTCACGGTCACCTCTTCGGCGACCATCGTCAGGATGCGCTCGATGCCCAGGCCGCCGCGATTCAGCCCCGGGCCGCCGGAGTCCTCCAGCAGGCGGTACGAGTCGACCCGCAGCGGGTAGCGCGACTCGAAGACCTCCACGGGCGTGTTCCGGCAGTTGCCGTTGATGACGATGATCTGGCTGTTGCCGTCGGCGGCGGGGCGACCGCCCCAGCCGATGCCCTCGAAGTGGAAGTGCGAGTACAGGTCGTCGGTGTCGGGGTGCTGGCCGCCGAACAGGAAGCAGCACGAGGTGCCGCCGAGAGAGGCCGGGATGCGCTCGGGGAGTGGGTCAGCCAGGGCGCCGAAGATGATGTCGGTGATGCGGGGTGACACCTCGGTGTTGCCGCCCACCAGCGGCGCCGGGAACTCGCAGTTCAGGATGGTGCCCGGCGGTGCGATGATGTTGATGGGCCGGTAGCAGCCCTCGTTGCGCGGGATGGTGGGGTCGGTGATGTGCATGAAGGCGTTGTAGACCGCCGAGGCCGTCACTGCGTAGGTGGCGTTCATGGGCCCGGCGGCCTGGCCGTCGGAGCCGGTGAAGTCGCACGCCACGTTGCCGCCGTCCACCACGACCGTGCAATCGATGACATAGGACCCCTCGGCCACGCCGTCGTCCTCGATGATGTCGCTGAAGCGGTACTCGCCGTCGGGGATCTGGCGGATCTCCTCGGACATGCGCCGCTCGGCGATGTTGATCAGGTCCTCGGTTGCAGCGGTGACGGTGTCGTAGCCGTAGGTGTCGATGAGGCCACCGAGGCGCCGCTCGGCCACGTTCAGCGATCCGACCATGGCCATGAGGTCGCCGTAGGTGACCTTCGGGGTGCGGTGGTTGGCGAAGATAATCTTCCAGACGTCCTCCTGGGGGACGCCCTCGCGCTGCAGCCACAGCGGCGGGATGCGCAGGCCCTCCTGGAAGATGTCGGTGGCGTCGCCCGCCAGGCCGCCCGGCGCCTTGGCCCCCGGCTCGGCCAGGTGGGCGCAGTTGGCCACGAAGCCCACGCTCTCGTCACCGTGGAACACCGCCTTCAACAACGTGTGCTCGGGGATGTGGCCGCTGCCCCGGTACGGGTCGTTCATGATGATCACGTCACCCGGGCGGTAGATGTCCGGGCCGAGTTCGTCGATCATCCACTCGACGGTGAACTTGATCGTGCCGATCTGGGACGGGCAGAACTCGGCCTGGGCGCTGAGGCGGCCCTTGGCGTCGAACAGGACGCAGGAGAAGTCCAGCGACTCGTTGAACATCGGCGAGTAGGCGGTGCGCATCATGGCGATGCCCATCTCGCGACAGGTGGTGGCCAGGTAGTTGTCGATGACCGTCAGCGTGACCTGGTCGGCCACCAGGTCGGCGGCCACCGACCGGTGCTCCGATGGCGTGAGCAGGGCGGTCATCGGCTCATCTCCGCGATCATCACATCCTCAGTGGTCGAACAGGCCTGCTCGCCCATCCCGTGAGCGTAGTTGAGTGCTCCACAGGTCCTCCACGCTCGGGCGGGGCGCTGGATTCCGGCCTTCGCCGGAATGACGAACGACCGCGCCGTCATCACGATGCGGTGGAAGCGGTAGCGAGCGCAACCCTCTCGGCCGTCGGGGTGGCCGCCCAGCCGCCTTCGCCCCTCGTCACCGCGAGGCCGTAGTCCGCCAGCGCCCCCTCGGCGCTCACCAGACCCTCGGCCACGTCGGCCAGGACCCGCTCGGGCTCCCGCGCCAGCGGGTCGCCCCAGCCGCCGCCCCCGGGCGCCAGGATCTTCACCTGATCGCCACGGTGCAGAAGGATGTTGGAGAACTTGGAGGGCGACATCGTGCCGAACTTCTCACGGAAGGTGCTCCAGGACTCCTCGCCGGCGAGGCGCACGTAGATGCCGCTGTTGGCGCCCGGCTTGCCGCCGTGGATGCCGAACGGGTCCACCAGCATCCGGTTGAAGAGGGCGCTGACGGTCACCTCGTCGACCTCGATGGTCAGGATGCGCTCGACGCCGAGGCCGCCGCGGTTCAGCCCCGGGCCGCCTGAGTCCTCCAGCAGGCGGTAGGACTCGACGCGCAGCGGGTAGCGGGTCTCGAAGATCTCGACCGGGGTGTTCCGGGCGTTGCCGATGATGACGATGACCTGGCTGTCGCCGTCGCCGATCGGACGACCGCCCCAGCCGACGCCCTCGAAGTGGAAGTGCGAGTACAGCTCGCCGGTCTCGGGATGCTCACCGCCGAACAGGAAGCAGCAGACGGTGCCGCCGTGGGAGGCGGGGATGCGCTCGGGAAGGGCGTCGGCCAGGGCACCGAAGATGATGTCGGTGATGCGCGGGCTCAACTCGGTGTTGCCGCCCACCAGCGGCGCCGGGAACTCGCAGTTCAGGATGGTTCCCGGCGGGGCGATGACGTTGATGGGCCGGTAGCAGCCCTCGTTGCGCGGGATGGTGGGATCGGTGATGTGCATGAAGGCGTTGTAGACCGACGAGGCCGTGACGGCGTAGGTGCCGTTCATGGGGCCGGCCGCCTGCCCGGACGACCCGGTGAAGTCGCAGGTCACCTCGCCACCGTCCACGACGACGGTGCACTCCACCACATAGGAGCCCTCGGCCACGCCGTCGTCCTCGATGATGTCGCTGAAGCGGTACTCACCGTCGGGGATCCGGCGGATCTCCTCGGACATGCGCCGCTCGGCGATGTTGATCAGGTCCTCGGTGGCCGTCGTGACCGTCTCGTAGCCGTAGGTGCCGATGAGGCTCTTGAGGCGCCGCTCGGCCACGTTCAGCGAGCCGACCATGGCCATGAGGTCGCCGTAGGTGACCTTGGGCGTGCGGTGGTTGGCGAAGATCAGCTTCCAGATGTCCTCCTGGGGGACGCCCTCGCGTTGCAGCCACAGCGGCGGCAGGCGCAGCCCCTCCTGGAAGATGTCGGTGGCGTCGCCCGCCAGCCCGCCGGGCGCCTTGGCC
>CAZTZI010000127.1:0-6638 GCA_964618115.1 uncultured Acidimicrobiales bacterium | reverse complement strand
CGACGGCCGCATCGAAGCCGATGCCCACGTGGAACAGGAAGTGGCGGTTGTTGACCGCGCCCAGGCCGACGCGCTCGATCGCCCCGCTGTCCAGGGCCACCAGGAGCGCCTCGGCCGCATCGATCGGCTCGTCGGGGAAGCCGAGCGTGCGGGCGAAGACGTTGGTGGAGCCGCCGGGCAGCACCCCCAGTGCCGCGTCGGTGCCCACGAGGCCGTTGGCGGCCTCGTTCAGCGTGCCATCCCCGCCGAGCACCACCACTGCCTCGGCGCCCCGCTCGACGCCCCGGCGAGCCAGGGCCGTGGCGTGGTGGCGCCGGGTCGTGATCGCCACCGACACGTCGTGGTGGGTCGAGAGGATGCGGTTCACCACCACCCGGGTCCGGGGGGACACCGAGGACGCGGAGGGGTTGACGATCAGAAGCAGCTTCAGGTTCGGCTCCTCTCCAGAGCCCGTGCCCGTCCCGCGACGCTAGCGCTGCGGTCCTCGCCGACCACAATCACGGGTCGCCGAGGCGCGTTGTAATCGGGTTGGGCGGGCAGCAGACTCTGACGGTGCGAATCGCAGTCTGTGTGAAGCAGATCCCTGATCCGGCGAACCCCGGCAAGCTCGATCCGGACACGAGGACCCTGGTCCGCGACGAGAAGCTCATCCTCGACGAGTCCGACTCCTACGGCGTCGAGATGGCCCTGCAGATGGCCGAGGCGACCGGGGGCGAGGTGGTCGCGGTGTCGATGGCGCCGAACGAGGAGTTCGGGGGGCTCCGCACCGCCCTGGCCATGGGTGCCGACCGGGCCATCCTCATCAGCGACGAGGCCCTCGCCGGCAGCGATGCCCTCGGCACGGCGAAGGTTCTGGCCGCGGCGATGCGCCGCGCCGAGCCCGACCTGATCCTGGCGGCGACCGAGTCCACCGACGGCTACACGGGCACGGTGCCCACCCAGATCGCCGAGTTGCTCGGCCTGCCGTCGGTCACGTTCGCCAAGTCGGTCGACCTCGGCGACGGCGAGGTGACCGTCCAGCGCCAGACGGAGGCCGGTTACGACGAGGTGGCGTGTCCCCTCCCGGCGGTGCTGTCGGTGACCGCCGGCGTCGTCGAGCCCCGCTACCCGTCGTTCAAGGGCATCATGGCGGCCAAGAACAAGCCCGCCGACCGGCTGGGGATCGCCGATCTCGGCATCGACGCCGCAGAGGTCGGCTGGTCCGGCGCTCGCCAGGAGATCGTGGCGGTGGCGCCCGTGCCCGCCCGCGAGGCCGGGGAGATCGTGACCGACGCCGGCGATGGCCACGAGCGCATCGTCGCCTTCCTCGAAGAACTCAAGATCCTCTAGGGAGGTCGCCATGGGTGTCGGGACCGTCT
Source organism: uncultured Acidimicrobiales bacterium (assembly GCA_964618115.1). Lineage (GTDB taxonomy): Bacteria > Actinomycetota > Acidimicrobiia > Acidimicrobiales > CATQHL01 > VXNF01. Next base: position 5,280 of record CAZTZI010000127.1, on the reverse strand, counting down.
GGGTGCACGTCGAGCCCGCCGATGACGGCGTGGCGTCCATCTCCCTCGAACTGCTGGCGGCGGCGCGTCAATTCGGCGAGCGCATCGAGGCGGTCTGCGCGGGCGGCGAGCCCGGCGCGGTGAGCGCCGCGGTCGGCGAGCACGGGGCGGCGGTGCTGCGGCACGTCGAGTGCCCCGGCGAGGCCCTGGTGGGACCGATGCTGGCCGCCTCGCTGGCAGCGGCCGCAACCGACGAGGAGCCTGCGGCGATCCTGGCGGCGACCACCTACGACGGGCGTGACGTGGCGGGACGCCTCTCCGCCCGCCTGGACACCCCGGTCATCACGAACGTCACCGAGTTGGCGGTCAGCGACGGAGCGCTCGTCGGCATCGAGCCGATCTTCGGCGGCACCGTCAACGTCCACACCCGCTTCAGCGCGCCGGCCGGACCGCACATCTTCCTGATCCGCCCCAAGTCGTTCCCGGCCGAGCCCGCCGGCGACCCGCCGGCGCAGGTGGTCGACCTGCCGGCCGTCGAGGTCGGCGCCTCGGGTGCGGCCCGCGTCGTCGGCCGCCACACCGAGACGGCCACGGGCCCGAAACTCGACGAGGCCGCCGTGGTGGTGTCGGGCGGCCGCGGCCTCGGTGAGGCCGGCAAGTACGAGATGATCGAGCAGCTGGCGAACCTCCTCGGCGGCGCCGCCGGCGCCTCCCGGGCGATCGTCGACGCCGGCTGGGTGCCGTACTCCCAGCAGGTCGGCCAGACCGGCAAGGTCGTCAAGCCCGACGTCTACATCGCCTGCGGCATCTCCGGAGCCACCCAGCACCTCGTGGGGATGAAGAACTCCCGCAACATCGTCGCCGTCAACAAGGACCCGGACGCCCCCATCTTCGGCGTGGCCGACCTGGGCATCGTGGGCGACGTCCACAAGGTGCTGCCCAACCTCATCGAGGCCCTGCGTAGCCGTTACTAGCGAATCCCCGTCGCTGAGAATCATTCTTGTGGTCTGCTAACGTCCCGCTTCGACCCGTGGCCGCGGCCGGCGTCGTCGGCGCGCCACTGAACCGGTCGCCGGGCAGCAGGGAGGGAGCGCTGTGATCGACGTCTCAACCAGTTTCATCCTCAACTCCTTCGCATTCCTCATCTGGGGCGTGCTGGTGATGTGGATGGCAGCCGGATTCGCCATGCTCGAGGCGGGCTCGGTGCGTACCAAGAACGCCTCGATGATCTGCCTGAAGAACATCGGGATCTTCTCCATCGCCGGCATTGCCTACTACCTCATCGGCTACAACATCATGTACGTCGACGTCGGCGACGCCGTCGGCAGTTTCAAGTTCCTGTACGAGTCCTCGGCGAGCGAGGTGGCGTTGCTGGGCGGCGACGAGGGGGCGCTGGAGGCGGTGGTCGGCAACGGCTACTCGGTGATGTCCGACTGGTACTTCCAGATGGTCTTCGTGGCTGCCGCGGCCTCGATCGTGTCCGGCGCCATCGCCGAGCGCATCAAGATGTGGTCCTTCTTCGCCTTCACGCTGATCCTCACCGCCTTCATCTACCCGATCGTCGGCTCCTGGACCTGGGGCGGCGGCTGGCTGGCCGAGCGGGGGTTCGTGGACTTCGCCGGCTCCACCATCGTGCACAGCACCGGCGGCTGGGCGGCGCTGGCGGGCGTCATGATCATCGGCCCGAGGCTCGGCAAGTTCCGCCCCGACGGCACCGCCCGGCCCACGCCGCCCTCCAACGTGCTGATCGTCACGCTCGGCGTGTTCATCCTCTGGATGGGCTGGTTCGCCTTCAACGGTGGATCGGTGCTGGCGCTGGGCAGCGCGGCCGATGCCGTGAGCATGAGCGTCGTGCTGGTCAACACCAACCTGGCGGCCGCCGCCGGCGTCGTGTCGGCGCTCGCCGTCTCCAAGAGGCTGCTGGGACGCATGGACCTCATCGCCGGCCTCAACGGCGCCATCGCCGGCCTGGTGTCCATCACCGCCGCGCCCTACATCACCGAGCACTGGTGGGCGATCGTCATCGGCGCGATCGGCGGCGTCCTCTGCACGGCCGGCATCAAGGTGCTCGAGATGATGAAGCTGGACGACGTGGTCGGGGCCATCCCCGCCCACCTCGTCTGCGGCATCTGGGGAACCATCGCAGCCTGCATCGCCGGCGGCGCAAGCTTCGGCACGCAGTTGCTGGGCATCGTGACCATCGGCGCCTTCTCGTTCACCGCCTCCTTCGTCGTGTGGAAGCTGATCGACATGACGATCGGCCTGCGGGTCTCCAGGAAGGTCGAGGAGCTCGGCCAGGACGTCGGCGAGCTCGGCATCGAGGCCTACCCCGAGTTCGTGGTCGTCCCCGACGAGATCCTGCACGACGACGAGTAGAAGGCGGCCGCCCGGGCCACTGCAGAGTGGATTCGGAGGAGCGGGCGCTCGCCGCAGTACCGCTGGACAGGATCTGAGGCGTCAGGCGTCGAGTAGCCGCTTGGCCACCTCGCGGGCGCCGTCGAGGTCCTCCACGATGTGGTCGGCGGGGATGTGCCGCAGCACGTTGAGCGATCGGAGCGTGTCCGCCGGCGGGCCCTTCAGGCCCATCACGATGCACTCGGTGTCCTCGGCGCGGGCCACGTCGATCATCTGCTCCACGACCAGGGCGGCGCTGTCGTCGATGTACTGGGTCTCGGAGAAGTCCAGGATCACCACCTCGTGCTCGCCGATGTCCTGGCTGAGGGCCTTGATCAGCCTCCGGGAGGAGGCCACGGTGAAGTTGCCCTTCAAACCCACCATGCCGGTGCGCGCCGCGAACATGTCCACGTCGTCGTCGAGGTCGAAGATGTCCACATCGGCGTACAGGAAGGTCTGATCCAGCAGCGGCACCGAGACCACCCGGTCCATCTGGAACAGCTCGAAGCGGCGCGCCCCCACCATCCCGGCGACGACCAGCCCCACCGCCACGGCGGTCAGCAGGTCCACGAACACGGTCAGCGCCAGGGTGGCCACCATGACCACGAGGTGCTCCCGCTGGATCAGCCTGATGCGGGTCAGGAAGCGCCAGTCGATGATGTCCCAGCTGATCTTCATCAGGATGGCGGCGAGCGCCGCGTGCGGGATGACCTCCAGGAACCGCCCGAGTCCCAGAACGATGGCCAGCAGGATCGCCGCGCACAGCACCCCGGAGACCCGGGTCCGGGCGCCGGCCCGGATGTTCGCCCCGGTCAGCACGGTGATCCCGGCGCTCGGCATGCCTGCGATGAACCCCGTGGCCACGTTGCCGATGCCCTGGCCGATGAGCTCACGGTCCGAGTCGTGCTGCGTGCGGGTCATGGAGTCGGCCATGAGCGATGTCAGCAGGGTGTTGATGGAGCCCAGCAGCGCCAGGGTGATCGCCGGCTGCACGGCGCGACCCAGCAGGTCGAGTGAGAACGGCGGCAGCGCGATCGCGGGGAAGCCCTGCGGCACGTCGCCGATGATGGGCGTGTCGCTCGACCGGATGACGCTCAGCAGCGTGCCGGCGATCAGTGCCGCCAGCGTGGCGGGCAGGAACCGCCGCAGGCGCTTCGGCCAGAAGACGGCCACGGCCAACGTGAGGGCGCCGATCACGATCGAGTGGTGGTGGATGTCGCCGAGGAGGTCCGGCCAGGCGCGGATCGCCCCCAGCGGCCCGCCCTCCACGACGGCCATGCCTCCGAACGGCAGCGTCTGGGAGAGGATGATGATCACCCCGACGCCCGACATGAACCCCGAGATCACCGAGTAGGGCGTGTAGGCGATGAAGCGCCCGATCCTCAGAACGCCGAGCAGGATCTGCAGCACGCCGGCCATGATGGCGATGGCGAACACCTCGGTGATGCTGTCCACCTGCGTCGCCACGATGACCGACACGGCCACGGTCATCGGCGCGGTGGGGCCCGAGACCAGCGTCTGCGTCCCGCCGAAGAGCGCCGCGAACAAGCCCATGGAGACCGCCGCGTAGAGACCGGCGACCGCCCCGAGCCCCGATCCCTCGCCGAACGCCAGCGCCAGCGGCAGTCCCACCACCCCTGCGGTGATCCCGCCGAGGACGTCGCTGCGGAGGTCGTCCCTGCTGTAGCGGAGTTTGTCCTTGAAGTTCCGCATGGCAGCGCGCCTCCGGGCCGCCCACGAGACCCCCGCGGCGCGAGCCACGGAGGATTAGTGCCCCTTCTGCTCCCCTTGGTTTACACCACGGGCCAGGGCCGGCGCCGCCCCGACGGGTCGGTGGGGAAGTGGCCGTCGGTCAGCAGCGTCTCGGCGCGCACCGCCAGGGCGGAGCATTCGGCCGGGTCGAGGAGTTCGGCCAGCGTCTGCGGCGCCCCGCCGGTGCACAGCAGGCGGAGGCCGTCGCTCACGTCGGCGGGCAGTGGCTCCCCACCGAAGTCCCACACGACCGTGCGGAGCTTGAAGACGGCGTGGAAGCACAGGCCGTTGTCGATGGCCCACACGTGATCGTCGCCCTCCAGCAGGACGTGGCCCCCCTTGCGGTCGGTGGCGTTGGCGACGATGTCGAAGGCGCAGAGCCGGCGCAGGGCGGGGTGCAGTTCGCCCCGTTCACGCAGCGTGAAGTAGTGCTGCTCGAAGTCGGCGAGGACGAACAACTGCAGCGATCCCGACCCCAGCGGACCGTCGCGCAGCACGGTCGGCGGTACCAGGTCCCATCCCAGGGCAGCGGAGAGTTCGTAGGCCGCCGCCTCCCGGCGGTGCAGTCCCGGCGGGAAGTCGTGCAGCGGCCGCTCGCCCCGGGCGGGCTTGTAGACGGCCTGCAGCACGGGCTCGGTGTCCGGATCGCCGGCAGGGGCCACGTCCACGAGGAACGTGGCGTTGGAACTCCAGGGCAGGCGGCCCAGGACTCGCAACTCGCCCGTCCGCAAGACCTCGAGGGCGTCGCCGTCGGCGATGGGCGCCCTCGCCAGGATGGGGGATTCGCCCACGGCGCCGACGGGTCAGTTCCAGCAGGGGCAGAAGCCGTCGTCACCGTTGAGGGGTGCCCCGCAGTAGGGGCACGGCGGCCGGCCCGCGGCCACGAGCTCGTTCGCCTGGCGGACGAATCCGGCGACCTGTCCCGGCCGCAGGGCGATGCGCGCCGAGGCGGCCTCGTCCTCCTCGTCCCCCGTGAGTTCCTCGATCCACAGGATGATCCGGCTGTTGGTTTCCTCGTAGGCGGCCCCGATGGTGCCCACGACCCAGTCGGGACCTGCGGGCGCCTGGAAGTCCGCCTCCTCGGGGATGTCCCGCAGCGGGTCCGGCTCCAGGGCGGCGGCGAGCTTGCGCTCGATGTCCGAGAGCATCTCACCG
>CAZTZI010000126.1:0-3747 GCA_964618115.1 uncultured Acidimicrobiales bacterium | reverse complement strand
CGGCTGCCCGGTGGTGATCAACACGAGCTTCAACGTGCGGGGCGAGCCGATCGTCTGCTCGCCCGAGCATGCCTACCGCTGCTTCCTGACTACGAACATGGACGTGCTGGTCCTGGAGCGCTTCGTCCTCCGCAAGGGGGCGCAGCCGAACGCGGCGGCGGTCGACGCCGGCGCCTACCTCGGCGAGTTCGCCCTCGACTGATCGCGATGGCCCTGCTGGAGATCAATCGGTATCCGTCGGCCAGGGAACTGCGTTGGTTCGGGGTGCTGCTCGCGGTGTTCGCAGGGGTGGCCGCCGGCCTGGTGCACTGGCGCCTGGAAGCCCCGGGGGCGGCGCGGCTGGTCTGGACTGCGGGTGGCGCGCTGGCCGCCGTCTACGCCGCGGCGCCGCCGTTGCGCCGCTGGATCTACCTCGGGTGGCTCTATGCGGCATTCCCGATCGGGTGGACGCTGTCACACCTGGTGCTGACCGTGACGTATTATCTGGTGCTGTCGCCCATCGGGCTGACGTTGCGCCTCTGCCGCGGCGACCCCCTGGAGCGGGGCCGGGACCGATCCGCGGCGAGCTACTGGACCGCCCGGCGGCCGGTGCACGACGCACGGCGCTACTTCCGGCAGTTCTGAATCCGGCCGTCTGCGTTGCAGGATCCCGCCGACCTGGACGACGTTGGAGTGGAGATGCCAGACCGACAATCCCCCGTGGGACGAAGCGGACACGGCGGAGACTTCGAGACCGAAGCCGAGTTGACTCGGCCCGGTCTGGTCGCCGAGTTGTGGGAGTTCATGGCCACCAACAAGAAGTGGTGGCTGACACCGATTGTCGTCGTGCTGCTGTTGATGGGTGTGTTGATCGTGGTGTCGAGCACGACGGCGGCGCCGTTCATCTATACGCTGTTCTAGTGTGCCGTCCCGGAAATACGCATCGCAATGCGGGTCACTTTGTCGATGATCGACTGCGCTGTGGCGACCCAGGTGAACGGCATTGCAGAGGTATTGTAGCTGTCGATGAACATTTGGATCTTGCTCACCAGATCCGGAACGCTGCGGAACGAGCCCCGCTTGATCGCACGCTGGCTGAGCAAGCCGAACCACCGCTCAACCTGGTTCAACCAGGATGCGTAAGTCGGCGTGAAGTGCAAATGGAAGCGTGGCCGGGCCGCCAGCCACCGCTTGACCTTGGCGTGCTTGTGGGTCGCGTAGTTGTCCAGCACCAGGTGGATGTCCAGCTCCGGCGGCACCTCCTGTTCGATCAGCCGCAGGAACGCCAGAAACTCCTCGTGGCGGTGTCGCTTCCGGCACTGGCCGATCACCTGCCCAGTGGCGATGTCCAAGGCGGCAAACAGCGTGGTTGTGCCGTGCCGGACGTAGTCGTGGGTGTAGCCTTCGACGTACCCAAGGCCCATCGGCAGCGTCGGCTGGGTGCGATTGAGCGCCTGAATCTGGGACTTCTCATCCACGCACAGGACCATCGCGTGGTCCGGCGGGTCGAGATACAAACCGACGATGTCGCGCACCTTCTCGATGAAGAACGGATCGGTGGACAGCTTGAAGGTCTTGGCCTGATGCGGCTTGACCCCGAACAGGGCGAACCAGCGGTGGACCGTGCTCTTGCCGATGCCCTCGGCTTGCCCCAGGGTGCGGGTGCTCCAGTGCGTGGCCGCGTCGGGCCTCTGCTGCAGCGCACGGTTGATCACCGCCGCGACCTTGTCGTCGTCATGGGTCCGGGGTCGACCCGGTCGGAGTTCGTCGTGCAGCCCCTCGACGCCAGCAGCTCGGAAGCGCCGTCGCCACTTGCCGACGGTTTGTGGCGTGACACCGAAGCGGAGGGCGACGGTGGAATTCCCCAAGCCTTCGGCGCTGGCGAGAATCATGCCGGCGCGCTGGACCAGTGCGTGGGGCAGCGTGGCGGACCGGGCGATTCCGTTGAGTTGATCCCGCTGTTCGTCGGTGAGCGTGAGTGCTACCAGGGGGCGTCCGCGCGGCATTGACAGTCTCCCTTGCTTGAAGCCTGTCATTTATGATACTCATTTCAGGGACGCCGCACTAGCCCGCCGAGTGCTGGTCGATGGCGCGCCGGACCGCGTCGTAATCGTCGGGCAGCTCGACGGGGACGTTCGCCCAGGAGGGGGACACGGCGGGCAGCCGGCGCTCGTGGTAGCCGAGCTTGAAGTCGGTGAACTTCAGGCCGCTGGCCGTCGACACCACGACGACCCGGGCCCCGGCGTCGATCTGCCCGCGCTCGCGCAGCTTGATGAGGGCGGCCAGCGCCACCCCGGTGTGGGGGCAGTTGTACATGCCGGTGCGATCGGCCCGGGCCGACGCCTCGGCGAGCTCGGCCTCCGACGCCTGCTCGACGATGCCGCGGTGCCGCCGCAGCGTGCGTATCGCCTTGCGCACCGACACCGGGTTGCCGATCTGGATGGCCGACGCCTGCGTGGGCTTCGCGCCCACCGGCTCGAACTCCCAGTCGCGTTGATAGGCGAGATAGAGGGGATTGGCGGCCTCGGCCTGGGCCACGACGATCTGCGGCTGCCGGTTGATGAGGCCGAGGTCGCCCATCATGTCGAACCCCGCCCCCAGTGCGCTGACATTGCCGAGGTTGCCGCCGGGAATGATGACGACGTCGGGGATGGTCCAGTCGAGCTGCTGCACGATCTCGATGGCCACCGTCTTCTGACCCTCGAGGCGCAGGCTGTTCATCGAGTTGGCGAGATAGATGCCCTCGTCCTGGGACAGCCGTTGCACGATGGCCATGCACCCGTCGAAGTCGGTGTCGAGGGCGAGCACCAGCGCGCCGTTGGCGATGGGCTGCAGGAGCTGGGCGGTCGAGACCTTGCCGCGGGGCAGGAGGACGATGGCGGGGATGCCGCCGGCCGCGGCGTAGGCGGCCAGCGAGGCGGACGTGTCGCCGGTCGAGGCGCACGCCACCGCGCGGATCGCCACGCCCTGGCGCATCATCTGCCGCACCAGGGAGACCAGCACGGTCATGCCGAGGTCCTTGAACGAGCCGGTGTGCGAGTTGCCGCACAGCTTCACCCACAGGTCGTCCATGCCGAGCTCGCGGCCGAAGCGCTCGGCCCAGAACAGGTTGGTGCCGCCCTCGTCCATGGACACGACGGAGTCGTTCCGGACCTCGGGGCACACCCATTCCTTCTTGCCCCAGACCGACGACCCGTAGGGCCACGTCGTGCGCTTGTACCGCTCGTCGAACAGGCGCATCCAGGCCCCGGCCGAGCGGTCCTTCAGCCTCTCGACGTCGTGGGCGACCTCGAGCAGATCGCCGCACGACGGGCACCGGTAGATCGGATCCCAGACCGGATGCTCCCCGGAACACCCCGCGATGCAGCGAAAGACCGCCCGATACGCCATTTCTCAGTTATACCGCAGCCGCGCTGGAGGCACTAAGGGCTTGCAGATCCGGAGCGAACACTGTTAAGTTGTTGATTCCGACGATGGGCCGCTAGCTCAGCCGGGAGAGCGCCGCGTTCGCAACGCGGAGGTCGTGGGTTCGAATCCCATGCGGTCCACCACCCGCCGTCGCCGGCCCTCTCGGGCCGCGTTCAGCCCTCTTCGACGACGTCGAGGTACTTCAGCGCGCCGCCGGTGTTCAACAGGACCACCTCGTGGTCCCGGGCGACGACGCCGTCGCGGACGAGCTGCCGCAGGGCGGCGAGGGTGGCCCCGCCTTCCGGCGCGGCGCCGATGCCCTCGCGCCGTCCGAGGTCGAGCATGCCCTCGACCATGTCG
>CAZTZI010000125.1:0-13098 GCA_964618115.1 uncultured Acidimicrobiales bacterium | reverse complement strand
GCCCCACCCCCGCGGCGAATGCTCCCCTAAGCAGTCGCTGTCAGCAGTTGGCGGAGAGTACGCGGGCGCTTCGGTGATCGACCGCTACGTCGGTGGAGCTGAGGAGTGCTGTGACACGCTGCAGATCGAGATGGCTGAGGTCCCAGCCCTGAGTGAGGCCATGTCGCAGCAGCGCCAGGTAGAGCCGGCTGGGCGTTGGTTCGGGATCTTTCGCTAGCAGGTCGAGGACGAAGTCGTCCACAACGTCGGGCTGAGGTGTCAAGAGCGGGCCTTGCCCGTTCGAAGCCGGCCTCAGCGTCAGCATCAGATCCAGCGTCGAGACGTTCTCGAATCCGGAGGCGAGACCCTTGACGGAGCGCTGACCCTTGTCGAGCACGGCAATCAACTCCGGCTCCGGCTCCAGGCCGGCACGGGTGAGCGCTCGTTGCAGCAGCTGCCACATGGCGCCGGAACTGTTGCCGAACAGCAGCGTGATACGCCCGCCGGGCTTCACGACACGGCGGCACTCTCCAAGCGCGCCGACGAGGATCCGTTCATAACGCTCGGCCGTGCGGCAGGCACCGGTGTCCACGCGATCGACGACCGCCTCGGCATCGGGATCCGTCGTGTCGGAGAGCCAAGCCTCTTGGAACAGATTCATGTCTGAATAGAAGATGTTGGCACCGAACGGCGGGTCAGTGAAGACGTAATCGACCGAGTTGTCCTCCAGGGGGATCTGGTCGGCGCTGGCAAGGCTGTACACCACGTCCGGGCTTCGGACACCTGATGGAGTACCACCGTTCTGGTGCTCTCTGATCCATTCGTCCGAGCGGATCGCGGCCGTCACCTTCCGGTCGAACAGGTCGAACACGTTCCACTCGTAGAACACGGGCGCGACGTAGTAGTTGGCATTGGCGGCGTTCAAGGGGCGCTGCCGGGACCACTGGTAGCGCTTGCTCGCACGTGTCAGGATGGCGGTGAACGCGAAGAGCAACTTCGCCCGCACCTCCGGTTCGCTGACGGCTTCGATGGCGTCCCGGAGCGCGCCGAGCGCGCACAGGTTCCGTCGGGAGTAGAACGCCCCGGTCGACGTCAGGCCATTCCTCCCTAGGGCGGACGCGATGTACATCTGGCGGTTCTGAGCTATCGGTACGTCCGGCCAACTCAATCCAGAGGGATCCGGTGACTCCAGCGGTGATGTGTGCTCCTGCTCGAGTTGAGTCCGCGAGCAGAGACAGCGGATCGAGTCCAGGACGGGCTCTTCGGCCAGTCGCCGGGAGCGTGCGCCGAAGCGTGCGCCGCAGCTCGGGCATCTCATGCGTTGCTTCGACCACCCCGCATGCTCCAATGCCCGGTAGTAGTTCACGCCCTCGCTGCAGGCTCGGCACTCCAGCACTGCCGACCACACGGTCTTGACGAGTTGCGCGGCAGAACTGCACGTCCCGCAACGCACTCCGTACACGTTGCCGACGCGTCGGGACGCATCCCTCAGTACCGCATCGCCGCATTGGCGCATCAGGTCAGGGGCGACCAGGTTCACGTAGTTGGCACCGATGTGACGGCCCAGCACCGACACGTCGAAGAGCCGGGCGCGTCTCCCGGTGACAGCGGCTGCCACCCCGGTCATCCCGGAACCGGCGAACGGATCGAGCACGAGGTCGCCTGGCTTCGTGAACGCCTCGATGAACGGCGTGATCGCGGCCACCGGCACCTTCGTGAGGTACGCGTGTGCCATGTAGACGGGATCGCTGCGGCGGACGGAGATCGTGCTCGTCAAGGCGGGTCTCCCGTTTCCGGCGCCGTCGGGTGTCGACAGCGGCGCGTTCGGCGGACGGGAGGCGATCCCGACCGAAGCCGCGTGGTCCGTAGCCGTCATCGAATGTCAACCCTACGCTCTCCGGATGGGGTTCAAGGAGGATGCCGACTTCGCCCGATTCGTCTCGATGGGCGCTGTAGGTGCAGCCGCCGTGGCCTTTGATCTGAGTGACGAGCACGGCCATCGGATGGTCGAACTCGAGCGCTATGCCATGGCCAACAAGGTGTGGCAGACGAAGGTCGGCAAACGCCTCCGCCTGCCCGATCTCTTGTGCGTCCGCTGCGGCTTGCGCGTAGAGGCGCGCGCCAAGTCCAAGCTGGGGATCGTGCTGTCGCACTCGGACGTGCCCGGCCGCGAGTGGGACGCAGGCGGAATGCGGGACGACGACCTCTTCGCCTTCATCCGTACCGATCTGAGTCACTTCCCGCCATACGCCGGCGCACCCGTCTGCTTCTCCAAGGCGGCGCTGAGAGCGAGCATCAACCAAGCCCGGCGGTCGGCGCCGAAAGCAGCATCGGAAGGCTCGGAGTCGACGCTGACCTGGCCGTGTTGGGTGCCGTCACGCCCTGGCCGATTCCTCGGAGTCGATGCCGAGGGTCGCATCTGCTACCAAGACGACCTCGGTGCGCAGCGTCGGTACTGGCAGTGGCGGAACTGGACAGCGCCAAGGCACGTCTACGTGGAGCCGGGCGACAAGTTCGACGCCGGAGAGACGATCGTGGCTGGAGTGGTGCAGCCGGCCGGCTCTCGCGCCTGTGCTGGTGATACCTGGAATCTCTCCGCGGACCTGTTTTCCAGCGATCCGGTAGATCGTTACGCCGCGGTCCGGGCGGTGGGAATGTCCGGACGCCGTGACCTGGTGGACCGGCTCGTTGCTATCGAGGCGGACACAGGGGAGGACTGGCGAACCCGACTCGAAGCCCGAGCCAACCTCGCCCGGCTCGATGCCGCGTTATGGGCTCCCGCGATCGCTGACGGCGCCGTTGGTGATGATGCCGAGACGGAGCGGCGAATGGAAGCCGTGTTCGCGCTGACGGAGTTGCGCGACGGTGCTGCGGCTCATGAACTGGCTCGGATCGCCGACTCGTTGAGCCTTCCTCCCGAGGTGCGGGCGGCAGCAGCCTGGGGGCTCGGCCAAGGTGGTTCGCGCCGAGCCGACCTGCTGATCTTTCTTGGACTCGATAGCGACGAAACGGTTGCCCTTCATGCCATGGCCGCCATCGAGGGACTACCCCATGGCGTGCGGGACACACTGACTCACTGGCTCGCGTCGGAGGATGTGCGGCGTGCGGAGTTGGCCGCTTGCCTGCTGGCTCGGCACAGGTGCATCGACAATCTGCTCGACGCCTGCGAGGGATCCGGGCAGGCTCGGTTGCTGGCATTGCGGGCCCTCGGCGACCTGCCCCGGGAGGCGGTGCGTCTTCATGCGGGGGAGCGGCTGACGCCTGAACTCACCGCGATCCTGGAACCCATGTGGTACGGACAGGACACCTGGCTTCGGACCACCGGCCAGGACGGCCTAGATGCACTCGATGTCCAGAAGGTGCGATTCGATCCGGCTGCACCCCGGGGGCCTTGGATGAGCAGCACTGACCAGCGCCGACGGTTGGTGAGCACCGAGTCAGCTGTGACGGGGATATCGCCGGAGGTGATTTGATCCGCGCGGTCAGGCCGCCTGGCGGCGAACTCCGGTTATGAGGTCGACCAGGTCGGCAGCGTTGACGTCGTCGATGTTGACGCGCCCGACCATCTCGCCGTGGCGCAGGCAGTAGGCGACGTCGCAGACCTCCAGCACGTGCTGCATGTTGTGGGAGATGAACACGACCGCCACGCTGCGCTCGGCGAGGGTCCGGATGAGGCGGAGGACGTGGCGGGACTGCTCCACACCCAGCGCGGCCGAGGGTTCGTCCAACAGCACGATGTGTGTTCCCCAGGCAACGGCGCGCCCGACTGCGATGGACTGGCGCTGGCCACCGGAGAGGTTGTCGACGGGCTCACGGGTCGAGGGGATGTTGATCCGCAACTCGTTCAGGATCTCGCGGGACCCGGCGTGCATGGCTTTCATGTCGAGCCAGCGAAGCCTCCGCAGCAACCTGTTCGGTGACTCGATCTCCCGGCCCATGTAGAGGTTGGCGGCCACGTCCTGACCGCCCCACAGCATGAGGTTCTGGTGGACGGTCTCCACGCCGTGCGTCCGGGCGTCCTCGGGACTGTTGATCGTCACCTCGGCGCCGTCGATGAGGATCTGCCCCCCGTCGGGCTGAAGCAGTCCCGACACGCACTTGATGAGCGTGGACTTGCCGGCGCCGTTGTCGCCGATGAGCGCCAGCACCTCGCCGGCCCGGACCGACAGGCTCACCTCGCGCAGTGCCCGCACGGCGGCGAACGACTTGTCGAGGTTCCGGACCTCCAGGGCCGGTGGCTCCCGGTCATTGGACGGCTCGGCGGCGCCGTTCATCGTTCCGAAGGCTACGTCGCCGGGTCCGGCGGCACTAGCGGATCGCCCGGGCGCCTTCGGCGTCCTAGCCCGCCTCGAAGCCGCCGTCCACGAAGACGGTCTGGCCGGTCATGTAGTCGCTCGCCGCCGAGGCGAGGTAGATCGCCGGCCCGACCAGGTCCTCGGTCGTTCCCAGCCTTCCCATCGGGATGCGGCTGCGCACCCACGGCCCGATCTTCGGGTTGTCGAAGATCCCCTGGGCGATGGTCATGGGCGTCTCGTGGTAGCCCGGAGCGATGCAGTTCACGCAGATCGCCTCCTGCGCCCACTCCACACCCAGGGACCGCGTGAGCGCCACGACGCCGAGCTTCGAGGCGCCGTACGGGGCGATCTCGGCGATCCCGATCGCCCCCGCGAGGCTGGCGATGTTGATGATCTTGCCCCGGCCCTCGCTCTCGGCGTCCCGGCCGCCCTGGATCCACAGGCGCGCCACCTCCCGCGACAGGAAGAAGACGGCCTTGAGGTTGGGGTTCATGACGGCGTCCCAGTCCTCCTCGGCGAATTCCAGGGCCGGCTTGCGGCGGTTCAGGCCGGCGACGTTGACGAGGATGTCGATGCCCCCCATCCGCTCGGCGACGGCGGCCGCCAACTCCGCCGGCCGGCCGCGCTCGGTCAGGTCGAAGTCGCCGAACGTCTCCACGTCCGCACAGCCCGCAGCCTGCGCCGCCGCGGCGTTGGCGTCGAGTTTCTCCTGCGAGCGACCGGTCAGCGCCAGGCTGGCGCCGGCCAACCCCAGGCCGACCCCCAGCGCCTTGCCGATGCCGCCTGATCCGCCGGTGACCAGCGCCACCTTGCCGTCCAGCCGGAACATGTCCGCACCTGTCGCACTCATGTTTCTCCCTTTCGTTGTTCCGACCCGCCACCTCAGGCGGAGTCGGGCGACTCGATGTCCGGCAGGGCTCGGATGCCCGCCGTCTCGCCGCCGTCCACGGTGAGGACGGCACCGTTCACGAAGCCGGCCTCCTCCGAGAGCAGCCACGCCACGGCGGCGGCAACCTCGGAGGGTTGGCCGACCCGTCCTGCGGGGATCCGGGCGTGGACCAGGGGGATCGTCTCGGGGCGCTGCACCGTCACCTGTATGCGGGTCTCGATCTGGCCGGGGCAGACGATGTTGAACCGGACGTCTGCCCCGAACTCGACGGCCAATGATCGGCCCAGCCCGATCATGGCCGACTTCGTGGAGACGTAGATCGCCAGGCCCTCCTCGCCCACCTTGCCGGCCACCGAGGCCACGAACACGACCGAGCCGCGGCTCCTGATGAGACCCGGCAGCGCCAGCCGGGTCAGCAGGTAGGCGCTGCGCAGGTTGACGCGGTGGGTGCGGTCCCACTCCTCGAGCGTGGTGTCCAGGTAGTCGAGGCGCGTGGCGTGCCCGACGTTGTTCACGAGGCCGTAGAGCGATCCCTCACCGATCTCGAGGGCGACGTCGGCGGCCCGGCACACCGACGCCTCATCGGCCGCGTCGCCCTGTACGAAGACGGCCCCGGGGCACGACTCCTCGACGCTGCGACCGGCGGCTTCGTCCCGTCCCGTGAAAACCACGGGATGGCCGTCGGAGACGAGGCGGGCAACGCACGCCCGGCCGATTCCCAGGCTGCCGCCGGTCACGATGGCCGTCCCGCTCACGACTCCCGCACTCCCGCTCGCCCGACCCGTGTCCATGCGACGCCTACTTCAGCAGGGAGCCGCCGTCGACCACCAGCAGCGTGCCGGTGACGAACGAGCTGAGATCCGAGGCCAGGAACAGGACGGCTCGCGCCACGTCGTCGACGTCCACCAGCCGCCCCATCGGCACGCGCTCGACAAGCCCGTCCCACTGTGCCTCCACGTCGATCCCCCCGGTGGCTCGCCGTGCGATCTCCTCCTCGACGCCCTCGGTGCGGGCGAAGCCGGGGGCCACGGCATTGACCCTGATGCCCTCGGGAGCCAGTTCGAGGGCGAGCGTGCGGGTCAGTCCCTTCACGGCGTGCTTCGATGCGTCGTAGTGGGCCAGACCCGGCGCCGTCGGTCGCACCCCGTCGATCGAGCTGATGTTCACCACAGAGCCCCGGACCTCCTGGGCGCGGAAGGCGCGAACGGCGGCGCGCGTGAACATGTACGTGCCTTCGAGGTTGACCGCGAAGATACGGCGGAACTCGGCGAGGTCGAGGGCGTCGACGAGGCGGTTCGAGAAGATCCCGGCGTTGTTGACCAGGATGTGCAGGCCGCCGAAGGCCTCGAGGGTCTCGGCGACGGCTCGTTCCACGTCGGGCTCGTCGGTGACGTCGGCGGTGATCCCGACAGCGGGGCGGCCGCGCTCCCGCAGGTCGGCGACCACCTGCCGCAAGCGTGTGGCCTGCCGGTCCACGGCGGCGACGGCGGCCCCGGCCTCGGACAGGCGCTCGACGCAGCGGCGTCCGAAACCCTGGGCGGCACCGGTGACGAGGGCGACCTGCCCGTCGAGGCTGACCAACTCGGTCAGGGGGATCGTCTCGGACAGGTGCGTCTTCACCGGTTGCGGGGGCATGCCACCCGCTGAGTTCGCCCACCGGGCCCCGTGATGGTCATTGCCGCTTCCTGATGATCTCGAGCGCGTCGAGATGGGCCTGCTCGATGTGCTCGCGAGCGGCCGCGAGGTAGTCCTCGACCCCTTGCCGCGCGGCACTGGCGAGGAGCGCGTGGTCGCGCCAGGTCCGCTCGGGGACCTCCGATGTCATGCCGACGAGCACCCGCATCGGCTCGCGCAGCGAGTTCCAGACGCTGAGCATTCTGGCGTGGCCGGCCGCCTCGTAGACGGCGGTGTGGAACTCGATGTCGCACTCGGTGACCCGACGCCAGTCGCCGGCGGCCGTCGCCTCGCGCATCTCGTCCACGAGGGCGTCGAGTGTCGCCAGCAGATGCGGCGGAGGTGCGGTGAGGGTCCGGCGCACCGCCAATTCCTCCAGCGCCCCACGCAGCGTGTAGATCTCATCGATGTCCCGGGCGGACATCCGGATGACGAACGTCCCGCGCCGAGGCACCCGCACGGCGAGGCCCTCGGTCTCCAATGCGCGCAGCGCTTCCCGCAGCGGACCCCGGCTCACGTCGAACGTTCGGGCGAGATCCACCTCGTTGAGCCGTTGCCCCGGGAGCAGTTCGCCGTAGACGATCATCTCCCGCATCCCGTCGCGGACTACCTCCCAGCGGTCCCGTACGTCGATCCCGGTCGAGTTGCCGTTGCCGGAATGACGAAGACGCTCGCGTGTCACCGCTGCCATCGGCCTGCTCCCTTCTCGGGACGGACTCGAGCAATGGGGCTCACCCCGCCACCTCCACAGTGCAGAGCACCTCGCCGATCTCGCAGATGTCACCGACGGCCACGAGGATCTCCGTCACGATTCCCGCCGCGGTCGCTTCGATGGTCACGGTCGTCTTCTCGGTCTCCACCTCGGCGACGGGGTCGCCCTCGGCGATCGGGTGACCCTCGCTCACGAGCAGTTCCATCACCTCGACCTCGACTGTTGTCGGACCCATCTTCGGCACGCGGATCTCGGTCACGGCGTGCTCCCCTCGAGAGTCGCTCTGATCGCCTTCTCGAGCGTCTCGGCCGTCGGCAGGGCGGCCGCCTCGAGAGGGAGGGAGAACGATATCGGCACGTCCGCGCGAGTGACCCGCTGGATGGGTGCCCGCAAGTCGCCGAAGAGTTCGGTGGCCGCGAACGCGGCCACCTCGGCGGCGAACCCGCACGTGCGGTTGGCGTCGTCGATGATGGCCAGCCGGCCCGTCTTGGCCACCGAGCGCGCGATCCCACCGCGGTCCAGCGGGAGGAGGCTGCGAGGGTCCCAGATCTCCAGTTCGATTCCCTCCGTCGCCAACTTGTCGGCGACCCTCAGTGCGACGGGAACCGTGCTCCCGGCGGCGACAACGGTGACGTCGCCCCCGGAGCGCCGGACGCGCCCGACCCCCAACGGCACGGCGGTGGGCTCGTCGGGCATCTCTGCCCGGCGTCCCTGGATGAGCGCCGGCGAGAACAGTGCCACCGGATCGTCGTCTCGGATCGCCGACAGCATCAACCCGTAGGCATCGTCGGCCGTGGCGGGGATGACGGTCTTGACGCCGGCGTGCAAGAGGTACGGGTAGGGGTGATCGCTGTGCTGCGCGGCGTTCCCGAAGGCGACGCCCGACGCTGCGAAGACGTACGTGACCGGAACCTTGAACTCGCCCCCGCTCATGAGGTGGAACTTGGCCGCCTGGTTCACGACCTGGTCGAAGGATTGGAAGATCATGGTGTTGATCTGGAACTCCACCACCGGACGCTTGCCGACCAGCGCGGCACCGGTGGCGAACCCCACGAATCCCGCTTCGGAGATGGGTGTGTCCTTGACCCGCTCTGCCCCGAACTCCTCGCGCAGGCCCGTGGTCATGCCGCGCGCCCCGGCCTCCACGTCCTCGCCGAGGACGATCACGGCATCGTCTCGGATCATCTCGTCGCGCAGCGCTTTTCGCAGCGCCTCCAGGTAACGCAGCCGGGCCATCAGCTTCCTCCCCACGTCGTGGCGGGGAAGCCTTCTCCTGAACCGGAGGCATAGACGAAGTCCAAGACAGCGATCGGCTCGGGCCACGGGCTATTGCGGGCGAAGGCCACGGATTCGCTGATGAGATCCTCGATCTGGGCGTCGATGGCCGCCTTGCCGCGGGCCGTGAGGATTCCCTGGGCGGCGAGGCGGTCCGGCCACGTCACGAGCGGATCCTTCTGCCGCCAGGCGTCCATCTCGGCCTCGCTGCGGTAGACCACCCCGGTCGCGGCCTCGGCGGTGTGGTGCCCGGAGTACCGGTAGGTGCGGAACTCGATGAACGACGGGGCACCGGTCCGGCGACCCCGGGCGACGGCCTCGGCTGCGGCGGCGTGGACGGCATCGGGATCCATCCCGTCCACCGAGGTCACCGGCATGCCCACGCCGCCGGCCCGCTCGGCGAGCGGGGCGCCGGTCATGTCTTCGAGGGAGGTCGTGACCGCGTACAGGTTGTTCTCGCAGCAGAAGACCACGGGGACATCCCAGATGACCGCGAGGTTCATGGCTTCGTGCACCACCCCCTGGTTGATGGCGCCGTCGCCGAAGAAGGAGGCACAGACAGCGTCGCTTCCGGAGGTCCGCGAAGCCCAGGTGGCGCCGACGGCGATGGGTGTGCCGGCCCCCACGATGCCGTTCGCGCCGAGGATGCCGAGGTCGGGGGCGCCAACGTGCATCGAGCCGCCCCTGCCCCTGTTCGTGCCGGTCGTTCGCCCCATCAACTCCGCCATGACCCGCGCCGGATCGGCGCCTCTGGCGAGGATGTGCCCGTGCCCGCGGTGCGTGCTGGTGAGGAAGTCCTGCGGCCCGAGAGCAGCGGCGACCCCGGCGGCCACGGCCTCCTGGCCGATCGACTCGTGGACGACGGCGGCGATCTCGTTGTCGTTCACGAGGCCGACACAGGTCTCCTCGAACCGCCGGATCAGGCGCAAAGTGCGGTACAGCGACACCGCCGACTCGGGTTCCAGGCCGATGACCCCGGTGGCCCGTTTCTCGGTCACGTCGTCCTTCCCGTCCCGGCGGTGTCGGCGAACCGGGAGTGTCTTGCGTGCTCCGTCCGACTCGCCGATCCGACCGCCGGCCGGTGAATTCGAGCCTTCGCCGGAATGAGGACCCGGGTGGCACGCAGCATGAACCGGCAACCTCCTAGACGACGATGTCGCCGAGGGCTGCGGCCAGGCGGTCGACGCTCTCGTGCACCTCGGCCGCGGTGATGCACAGCGGCGGCGCCACCCGGACGACGTTGCCGAACATGCCGACGGCTCCGATCAGAAGGCCGCGGCCGGCCGCCCGGTCCAGCAACTGCAGTGTGATGTCCCGGCTGGGTTCCTTGGTCGCCTTGTCGGCCACTATCTCCAGACCCATCACGAGGCCCCGGCCGCGGACGTCGCCCACGAAGGGGCTGCGGTCCTGCACGTCGCGCAGGCGGTCCATCATCACGGCGCCCAGCTTGAAGGCGTTGTCCACGAGTTGCTCGTCGTCCATGATGGCCAGCACCTCGACCACGGCCGCCGAACTGACCGGGTTTCCGCCCATGGACGAGCTCATGTCGCCCCGCTCGAGGGCCCCGAAGAGCTCCGCCCGCGCCGCGATCGCCGCGACCGGGTACCCCGACCCCAGCCCCTTGCCGATCGCCACCACGTCGGGCGAGAGGTCGTCCCACTCGAATGCCCACATCCGGCCGGTGCGCCCGTAGCCGCTCTGAACCTCGTCGACGGCGAACAGGATCCCCCGGGTGCGGGCCCAGTTCTGCAACTCCGCCAGGTAGCCGTCCGGCGGGAAGATGAAACCGGCCGTGCCCAGGTAGGGCTCGGTGATCAGGCCCGCCAGCGATCCGGTGGAGTTGGCGCGCACGGCCTCGTCGAGGCGGTCCATGCAGTAGTCGACGAGTTCGGCCGGGCCGCCGCCCACCGGGCTGCGATAGGCGTAGGGATAGGGCACCTGGATCACCCCGGGCATCGTCGGCCCGAACCCGCGCTTGGTGACGGGCAGGCCACCGAGGGCGGCGGAGGCGGCGGTGCGACCGTGGAAGGCCCCGTGGAAGCCGATCACCTCGTAGGTGCCGCTGTGGCGCTTCATGAGACGCATGGCGGCCTCGACGGCTTCGCTGCCCGTGGTGAGAAAGAAGCAGCGGTCCAGGTGGTCCGGCAGATGGGCCAGCAGCGCCTCCCCGGCCTCCACACGCCGGCGTGTCGGGAACTCGTAACTGTTGAGCAGGTCGCCGCTGGCCTCCTGTATGGCGGCGACCAGCCTCGGGTGGGCGTGGCCGACATTGGTGACCAGTACGCCGCTCGTCCAGTCCAGGTACTCGTTGCCGTCGGCGTCCCAGACGGTGACCCCGGAGGCCCGCTCCCAGGCCACCGGCGCCTGGTGGCCGGTCACGGTGCCCTCGACCCGCTCCCAGCGGGCGATCAGCTCGCCCGAGCGAGGACCCGGCCGCGGCACCTGCGGATGCTCGCTCACGGGCCGGCTCCGGCGCCCTGGCGGATCGGGAACGAGCGGACGCCCATGGTCAGCCGGCGCCGGCCGCGGTCTCGCCGGACCCGGTGGCGGCGGCGCCCCGCCGGAGCGACGGGAAGCTCCGCCCCTGTCGCCGGCTGGTGACGTGGTCGAGCGCGACCGCCACGATGGTGATGGTGCCGACGAAGACCAACTGCACCCGGTCGCCGGCTCCCAACACGGCGAGGCCGGTGCGCAGTTCGGCAAGCAGCAGGGCACCCAGCAGAGCGCCGATGACGGTCCCTTTGCCTCCCGAGAGGCTGGAGCCGCCGATCACGACCGCGGCGAAGACAGGGAACGTGAGCCCCAGGCCCGATGCCGGCCCGATCGATCCGGTGTAGCTGAAGTCCAGGACGCCGGCCAGCCCGGAGGCCAGCGCGGTGATCATCAGGACGATGGACTTGTAGCGTCCCACCTTGAGCGTGGCGGCGGTGGCGGCCTCGGGGTTCTCCCCGATGGCGGCCAGGCGGAAGCCGAAGACCGTCTTGTGCCGCAGCACGTAGAACACGATTGCCACCCCCACCAGCCAGACGACCTGAATCGGGATACCGAGCGGCAGTTCCGACGAGCCGAGGGTTCGGAAGAAGCTCACCTGACCCTCCGGCGGTGGTGTGGCGCTGTACTGGGGGTTGAAGTTGTCGGCGTTGCCCAGGAACAGTTCGATTCCCTGGGCGATGCTGAACATCCCCAGCGTGGCGATGAACGAGGGGATTCGCAGCGCCGTCGTGCAGTAGGCGGTGATGGCGCCGGCGGCCAGCATGACGCCGAGGGTGATCAGCAGCGCCCAGGCGAGATGCATCGAGGTCGGCGCCAAGCCCTCGCCCAACCAGAACGCCGCCAGCGTGTTCGCCGCCAGCCCGTACAGCGCCCCCACCGCCAGATCCAACTCGCCGGCCAGCAGCGCCAGCATCTGGGCCATGGCGATGATGCCCAGCGACACCATCGACCGGATCATGGTCAGGATGACGCCCAGGCTCAGGAACGCCGGCTTCTGCGTCCAGAAGAACAGCCCGACCAGGACGATGGCCGCCACCAGACCCGAGGTCCGCCAGAGCAGGCTTCGGCTGCCGGTCGGCGCCGCCGGGGCCGCTCCGACGTGGTTGCCTCTGCTGCCGATGTCCGCCATGTGCACCTAGCCGGCCGGTGACCCCGCCGAGCGGGCCCGGGGGTCCGGGCCCGCTCGATGCGTCGTTACCGTCGGTGTCTCCTCATCGCCGGATGCTTACCGACCGGATGCTCAGCCGAGTGCGGCGTAGCGGGCGCGGGCGTCGTCGGTGGATTCGCGTCCTTCGCCGCCGTCTTTGGTGATGACGATGGGGTTGAGTTCGGGGCGTTCGCTCTCGGGGAGTTCACCGTCGGCGAGCAGGTTCACGCACGCCGTGGTGGCCAGTTCGGACTGGTTGTCGAAGCCCTGGTCGACGGTCACGAGGATCGCCCCGGCGTCGATGAGGTCCAGGATCGGGTCGCTCACGTTGAAGCCCGATGTCCACGCCTGCCCGACGCGGTCCTGGTTCTGGATGACCTGGCCGACGCCCTCGACGCCCTGGTCGGTGTGGAAGAACAGGTTCACGTCGGGGTTGGCCAGCATGAACGGCCCCACCGAGTCCAGCACCTCCTGGGTGGTGAAGTTCACGCCGGTCGGCAGCCCGGAGTCGACGTCGTTGAAGAAGTCCGCGTCGCCGAACACCTCGGTGAAGCCCTTGTGGAATCCCTCCATGCGCTGGCGGGCCCACTGATCGTTCGGCAGGCCGCTGCCCATGGCCACCTGGTTGATGTCC
>CAZTZI010000124.1:0-4890 GCA_964618115.1 uncultured Acidimicrobiales bacterium | reverse complement strand
TCCCAGACCGGTCGGCGGGTCCTGTCGTCGAGCCGAAACGACCGACACGGGCTTCGCCCTACTCGTCGGTCGTTTGACTCGCCGCCACCCACCGACCTACCGGGCTGCGCTTGTGGCTTGAACGGCTGTGCCTGTGAGGATCCGCTATTGGTGGAAGGGCGGCTTGACCACCGTGGCGGGAAGATCGCGGCCCCGCACGTCGATGACCACCTCGTCGCCAACCCCGACGTCCGGAGCCAGGAATGCCAACGCGATGCCCTGCCCCAAGACAGGCGAGAAGTTGCCGCTGGTGACCACTCCGACCTCGTCGTCGCCTCGACGCACCGCGCAGCCGTCGCGGGGCGGTCGGCCCTTCTCAGCCAGCAGGCCCCTCAAGCGCCGGTGCGGCCCGGCGTCGCGCTCGGCCTCCAGGGCGGCCCGGCCTCTGAAGTCGCCCTTGTCCCAGCGAACGACCCAGCCCAATCCGGCCTGCAGCGGTGTGATCCCGGGACCCAGCTCGTGCCCGTGCAGCGGCAGCCCGGCCTCGAGGCGCAGGGTGTCGCGGGCCCCGAGCCCGGCCGGTGAGACTCCGGCGGCGGCCAGGCGCTGCCACACGGTCGGAGCATCCTCGACACTGACCGCCATCTCCACGCCGTCCTCGCCGGTGTAGCCCGTTCCGGCCACTGTGACCGGAATCTGGCCGAAGTGGCCGGCAGCAACCTTGAACCGTCCCACCGAGGCGACCTCTTCGGCGCCCGCGGCCGCGAGCAGGGCCCGGGCCTGCGGACCCTGGACGGCGATCACGGCACGGTCGGCGGTGACGTCCGCGATGTCCAGATTGCCCGCCCCCTCCCCAAGTGCGCCGACGACCCGGTCGGTGTTGGAGGCGTTCGGCATCACGTCGAACCGGTCGGGGCCGATCCACCACACGATGATGTCGTCGAGCACGGAGGCGTCGGAGGGGTCCAGGAGGTGGGTGTACTGGGCCGACCCGACCCCGACGCGGTCGAGATCGTTGGTCAACGCCCATTGCAGTGAGCGGTGCGCGGCGGCGCCCTGCACCCGCACCGTCCCCAGATGCGACACGTCGAACATGGCGGCGCCCGTCCGGCACGCCATGTGCTCGGCCACCGTGCCGCTGGAGTACTGAAGGGGCATGTTCCAGCCGCCGAAGGGCACCAGCTTGGCGCCGGCCTGCTCATGAACCTCGCGCAGAGGCGACTGTCTCAACTCGTCAGCCATGCCGATCCGGTCAGGCGGCGACCGGGAGGCCGTACTTGCGGCCGATCCACTCCATGTCTCGCCGGTTCAGGAGCTTCACCCTCACGTCCGGATAAGTCTCCGCCAGGAGCCGCAACTTCTGCTTCTTGCGGTTGACCAGCCGTTGCCGCAGCGTGGTCAGTTCCACGTACATGTCGAAGTCGGGCAGAAAGAAGTCTGGAGTGAACCCGCACGCCGTGTTCCCGTCGGCGTCGCGCTGGAGCACGAACATGCGCGGCTCGTACTCCCAACGGATCCCATAGGAGTCGAGCAGGCTGGCGAAGGCCTGCTCGGAGGGATGGGCGAACGTCATACGCAGCAGCTCAGGTCTCGCCGATCGCCGTCTGGAGCTCGCCTGCGGACTCCTCGTCCGCTTCGTCCGCAGGCTCTTCGCCGGTGTCATCAGCGGACGGCCTGAACTCGATGATGGCCGCGTCCACCTCTTGCTTCACGTTCGACAGTGGCAGCACGTTCAGCACGCCCTGCCCCCGCTGCAGCAGGTCGATGAACTCTGCGTCGCTGCGGGCGCACACGACGTTGGATCCGTCGATCACGAGATTGGCCCGCGAGATGTCCTCTTGCAGCTCGCTGCGCATGTAGTCGAAGATCGACCGGACCTTCTCCAACTTGATCCCCGAGTCGAGCAGCCGCTTGATCACTTTGAGCTCGAGCAGGTTGGCGTAGCTGTACTGGCGACGGCTCCCGCTGCCGGTGGCCTTGGCCAGTGAGGGCACCACAAGGTCGGTGCGGGCCCAGTAGTCGAGTTGGCGGTAGGTGATGCCGACAACGTCGGCGGTCAGCTTCGCGCTGTAACCCTGGCTGGTGTGGGCCGTGAGATCCATGAGCCGCTCCTTGCTTGTCGCGGACGCCCAACGCAATGACAACATCGGAATTACGACGCTGTCACCTGTGGAAACTCTACGGTGACACGGCGCGCGAGTCAACTACTAGCCCAGCATGGCCTGTCTCTGCGCTTGGATCGCGGCCCTGGCACGGGCCACACCCGGCGCTCTCTACTGGTTGCCGAAATCCTCGGGAGAGACGGAGTCGATGAACTCCTTGAACTGCTCCACGACCTCCTCGGCCTGCTGCTGGCCCGCCACGGCGACGCCGTCGGTGGTGTAGCCCGCCTCCTGTATCACCGCTTCCTCTGCGAAGATCGGCGTGCCGGTGCGGGCCGCAAGGGCAATGGCATCCGACGGGCGGCTCGAAAGCACGACGCGGCCGCCGTCACGCAGCAGGTGCAGTTCCGCGAAGAACGTCTTGTCACGCAGTTCGGTCACCACTACCCGCTCGACGTCGGCCGACAGCTCCTCGAGCACGTTGCGGAGCAGGTCGTGGGTCATGGGCCTGGGCGTGGTGACCCCGTCGAGGGCGATGGCGATGGCCGTTGCCTCGGGAGCGCCGATGAAGATCGGCAGCAATCGAGCCGATTCGGACATCTCTCGGAGCAGCACGATCGGCGTGTTGGACGGCAGTTCGACCCTCACCCCGACCAGTTCCATCTGCTGCACGCCCGAATACTACCTCTCCGTCGTATCGGTCGATCCGTAGAGGATCGGAACGTAGGCGTCTGGATCGTCGGCCAGCAACTCGATGTCGGCGGCGGCGATGAGGCGGAGGTTGCGGTAGCGGCCCTCATGGTCGAGCCCGAAGCCGATCACGAACGAGTCGGAGACTTCGGCTCCTGCGAAGTCGATATCGACCGGGACCACGCGCCGGACCCGACGGTCCAGCAGCGTGCACACCGCCACCGACCGGGGTCGGCGCCGCTCCAGTTCCGAGCGAAGGAAGGCTGTGCTGAGACCGGTGTCGACGATGTCCTCGACGATCACCGCGTCGCGGCCGGCGATGTCGAGATCGAGGTCCTTGAGCAGACGGACCCGCCCGGCGCCCGGGGTGTAGGGCGTGATGGCCATGAAGTCCACACTCACGGGGACGGTCATGGCCCTCACGAGGTCGGCCAGGAACGGCACACTGCCCCGCAGTATGCCGATGAGCACCGCGCCGTCCGGGTAGCGGGCCGACATGGCGGCGGCCAGACGGGCGACGATCTCGTCGATCTGCGCCGCGGTCAGCAGCACGCGCGGCTCGCCCCGGTCCGGAGAGTCGGAGGGCACCGTGTTCAGCCCAGATGGGGGCGTATCGCCCGCGCCAGGAGCAGCCGCCGGAGCGATTCGGTCAGGTCGACGATCTCGGTGAGCTCGGCGCGCAGCCGGTCCGTGTCGGCTCGAGCGATCAGCGCTCCGAGCAGTTGCTCGTAGACGCCGGCCTCGCGGTCGGCCGCGATCTTGAACATTCTCAGATTGCGGGCCGGTATGCCGTGGTCGGCCAGAGCGGCGGCCGTCCTCGAGATCAGCAGTGCATCGTGGTCGAACACCGGTCCGGCGTCGTCTTCGGCGCCGGAATGCTCCGTTACCGGGGTGATGATGCCGAGTCGCTGGAGTTCGGCGATGTGCTCAGCGTCGACGCCGACCGCCCGAGCCAACTGCGCCAGGGTGAGGCTTACCGAGCCCTCCACCGCCTCCGCCGGTGGCTCGATGTCGTCTCCGGCGGAGTCGTCGCGGGATCGGGTGGCGAACAGAGACGGCGTGGCCGGTGCCGCCTCGGAATCCCCGGAGGCACGCCTCGGAGCCGTCTTCGCCACCGCCCCCGCGGCCAGTCGACGCTTGATCTCCTTGAGGGGCAGGAAGTTGTCGCGCTGCTGGATGAGCACCCAGTTGAGCCGCTCGACGTCGGCGTCGAAGAACTTCCGGTAGCCCGAGGGGGTTCGCTGCGGGGCGATCAGCCCCTGGCTCTCCAGGAAGCGGATCTTCGAGATGGTCAGGTCGGGGTGCTCCTCCGCGAGCAGCGAGAGAACCTCGCCGATTGATCGGTAAGCGCGGCTCATTGGGGCGACGTTCCGTGCACGAAGACGAGTTTGAACTTCCCTACCTGCACCTCGTCGCCCTCGTTGAGCTCGCCTTCATCGACTAGCTCGCGATTGACATAGGTGCCGTTCAGCGAGCCGACATCGCGGATCGAGTACCGGGCCCCGTCGCGGGCCACTTCGGCGTGACGCCGCGACACCGTGATGTCGTCGAGGAAGATGTCGCTGTGAGGATCCCGACCCACCGACACGACATCTGAGTCCAGTGCGTAGCGGGCGCCGGCCTTCGAACCCTGGTTGACCACGAAGAGGCCCTGATGGCGACCGAAAGCGGACCGGTCGACGTGGACCATGCCTGGTGAAGCATCGGGTTCCACCACCCGGTGCTCGGTGGTGGCGTCGGTGACCGCCAGCTGCGAGCCGCAGGACACGCAGGCGTCTGCTCGGCGGCGGTTGTTGTGACCGCAGGCCGGGCACGGCGTGGACGCCACTTCCCTACCCCGCTATCAGATCCCTGTAGCCGTCAGCGTCGAGCAGGCTGTCGAGCTGAGCGGAGTCATCGAATGTGACGGTGCAGATCCAACCGTCTCCGTAGGGGTCCTCGTTCAGCCGCTGCGGTGCTCCGGCGAGCTCATCGTTGACCTCGCTCACCACGCCGCTCACTGGAGCGAACAGCTCGGAGACCGACTTGGTCGACTCGACCTCTCCGAACGGCTCTCCTTGCTCGACCCGGTCCCCCACCTGGGGCAGCTCCACGTAGACGACATCGCCGAGAGCGTCCT
>CAZTZI010000123.1:0-2740 GCA_964618115.1 uncultured Acidimicrobiales bacterium | reverse complement strand
CCCCTGGAGGACGCCTGGCTGCCCGGCGTCGCCGACATCCTCGCCGCCGTGAGCGCCATGGACTGACATCCGAACCAACCTCGTCCGCCGACCCACCCTCGCCTGAGGCCGCGAACCGAGGGAGGGGGTCGGGGGGCCGATCTGCGACGCCTTGCGCCCGCGCCGAAGGAGCAAACGGCACCCCGACCCCCGACCGGACCACCACCCACCGGCTGCCCGTAACCAACCGGCGCACTCCCTAGGCTGGGGCGGCACCCGAGGAGGCATCCATGCGTTGGTCCAACCTGTTCGTCCCCACACTGCGCGAGGCGCCGGCGGAGGCGGAAGTAACGAGCCACCGGCTGCTCCTGCGGGCCGGCTTCATCCGCCAGCTGCACTCCGGGCACTACTCCCTGCTGCCACTCGGCCTGCGGGTACACGACAAGGTGGCCGACATCGTGCGGCAGGAGATGGACGCCATCGGCGGCCAAGAGCTGCTGCTGCCGGCCATGCATCCCGCCTGGGTCTGGGAGCAGAGCGGTCGCTGGACTTCGATGGGCGAGGAGATGTTCCGCCTCACCGACCGCAAGGGCGCCGAGGTCGCCCTCGGCATGACCCACGAGGAAGTGATCGCCCTCCACGCCCGGGAGATCCGCTCCTACCGCGAGGTGCCGCAGATCTGGTACCAGATCCAGTGGAAGTTCCGCGACGAGCCCCGACCCAAGAGCGGCCTGCTGCGTGTCCGGGAGTTCGCCATGAAGGACTCCTACAGCCTGGACATCGACGACGCCGGCCTCGACCGTGCCTTCGATCTGCACCACGGGGCGTACACGCGCATCTTCGAGCGCATGGGCCTGCCCGCCATCGCCGTGGAGGCCTCCTCGGGTGCCATGGGCGGCAGCGCCAGCGTGGAGTTCATGGTGCCGTCGGACGCCGGCGAGGACGACATCGTGCGCTGCGAGAACTGCGGCTACGCCGCCAACGTGGAGCGGGCCGTGGCCGTGGTGCCGCCGGTGGACGACCCGCCGGGAGGCACGCTGGAGCGCTTCGCCACGCCGGGGATCCGCACGATCGCCGCCCTGGCCGCCGCCGATGCCGAAGCCCCGCCCGAACGCCAGATCAAGACCATGGTGTACGTGCTGGACGGCCGGATCACGCTGGTGCTGCTGCGCGGCGACCACGAACTGAGCGAGCAGAAGCTGCTCGACAACTCGGGGGCGTCGACGGCGCGGCCGGCGGGGGCCGAGGAGTGCCTCGCCGCCCTGGGCGCCTCGCCCGGCAGCTTGGGCGCCGTCGGCGTGACCGACCTGCCGGTGCTGGCCGACGGGGCGCTGGCGGGGCGCAGCAACCTCACCACCGGTGCCAACGTCGACGACTTCCACTACCGGGGCGTGGACATCGAGCGGGACATCGGCGTGGGCGAGTGGCTGGACCTGCGCCAGGTGCGCCACGGCGAGCCCTGCACGGGCTGCGGGCGCCCGCTGGAGCTGCTCCGCTGCATCGAGACCGGCCACATCTTCAAGCTGGGCAGGCGCTACGCGGAGGCCTTCGAGGCCACGGTCATGGATGCCGAGGGCACCCCCCGGACTCTCACGATGGGCAGCTACGGCATCGGGATCGGGCGCGCCGTGGCCGCCGTCGCCGAGACCCACCACGACGACAAGGGACTCTGCTGGCCGGTGTCGGTGGCACCGTACGAGGCGGTCGTCGTCCCCATCGCCGGGCGCGACGAGACGGTGACCGAGGTGTCCGAGCGCCTCTACGGCGAGCTGCGCGCCGCGGGGGTCGACGTGATTCTGGACGATCGGGACGCCCGGCCCGGCGTCAAGTTCAGCGACATCGAATTGGTCGGCATCCCCTATCGCCTGACCGTGGGCCCCCGGGCCCTGGCCGCCGGCAATGTCGAGCTGACCGAACGCGCCACCGGCGAAACCACCCACGTTCCGGTCGAGAGCGCGATGGGAACGGTCACCGCCGCCCGCGACGCCGCACTCGCCGCTCTCTGAACGCGCGGGCCGCCAGCTAGAACCGTCCCTGCACCGCCGCCCGCGGGAATCCTCTGCTCTGCGAAGCCGACATCGATACTCGCTGCGAATTTGGGAACGATATCTGTGCGAAATAGGCATCCACTACCGTGCTAACACGACATCGACTGCCAGAACCGCCCAAGCGTACGAGCAACTGCTCAGCGACCTAGTGGTGGTCGACCATCTGCCCGCTTGGTCCACGAACAGGCTGAAACGCTTGAGCCGCACCCCGAAGCGGTACCTGATCGACTCCGGGCTGATGGCCGGGATCCTGGATTTGGACCTTGAAGACGTGTTGAGCGACGGAGCACTGATAGGCGCGATGGTCGACACTTTCGTCGTGGCTCAACTTCGGGCCGAAGCCTCTGTGGCACGAACGCGCTACCGGCTCTCGCACCTGCGTGACCAGAACGGACGGCGAGAGGTGGACGTGATAGTCGAACTACCGAGAGGACGACTGGTAGGCATCGAGATAAAGGCCGCTGCCGGAGTGGGACGATCCGATGCTCGCCACTTGATGTGGCTGCGGGACTCCATGGGGGAATCGTTCGTCGCCGGCGTCGTGTTTCATACCGGACGGGACACTTTCGAACTCGACGATCGGATCGTCGCCACACCCATCTCGGCACTCTGGGCCACAAGCGACGGGCCATTGTCTGGGGTCTGAGCGGCGGGTGGTCGTTCGTGGGGCGCGGCGTCGGAGGGTCTTGGTTTCGGGGGCTCGGGTGGTTGTG
>CAZTZI010000122.1:0-4200 GCA_964618115.1 uncultured Acidimicrobiales bacterium | reverse complement strand
CACACGTAAGCCCGCCGAGGTGATTCGCCGCGTCCGGGCCAACATCGAAGACGTCTACGGCACCGCACGGGTCTCCCGCCGCGCGCTGGAGTTGAGCTTCGACGGCGGCTACGGGGACTCCGGGGCCGCGGTGCTGAACGGCGACGGCACCGTCGTAGGCATGGTCTTCGCCACGTCGCGGTCCCGCCAGGACGTGGGCTACGCCGTGCGGACTGTCGAGGTCCGGGGCCTGCTGTCAGAGGTTGCTGAACTGCCCCGCCGCACGGCTTGCCCATAGCGGTCCCGACGCCGATCTCCTGCTGGCGCGGCGCAAACCGTCCGCCGGGTGGATTTCGGACTACGCCGGAATGACGGCCCGATCGGATCGCAGCGTCGCTCAGCGGCCCGACCGGGCGCTCAGTCGCTGGCGATGGGTAAGCGGAGTTGCTCGTGTCCGGGGCCGCGGCCGCGCCCGTCCAGCGGGACGTAGCCCGGCACCTCGTCGTGGTGGGTGTCCAGGTAGATCTTGGCCTCCGGGGGGCCGCAGAAGGGCCGATGGCTCCAGCGGATCTCCACATGTCCACGCACCTCGCCCCGCTGCCCGCCGGCGCGCTCCCGGTAGCGGGCCGTCCAGTTCACCCGCGGCTGCCCGCGCCCGTCGGGTTCCACCCGCAACGACCTGAACTCGAAGGCCTGCCGCCACTCCCAGGGAGTCATCACCCGCAGCCGCATCGTCCGCCGGGGGTCGATGCCGAGGATGTAGTAGGTCGAGGAGTAGATGCGCAGCAGCCGCCACAGCACGCGCTCCTGCTGCGCCGGCTCTCGCAGGGCCTCCTGCCAGCGTTCGGCCGAGGCCGTGCTGACCGCGGCGATGAGGGCGTCGTACGGCTTGCGCAGCTCGCCGGGCATCCCGCGCCCGCCGTGCTCCCGGAAGGCGTCCCGAAGCCTTCGCCGCTGCGCGGCGTCCAGCCAACCGGGTGTGTCGGGCATGCCGTCGATGTCGAGCAGCTTCAGGGCGCCGCGGTAGAGCGCCAGGTGTTGGCGAGGTGCCAACTCCGCGAACCAGTCGGGGTGTCTGGCCTGCGAAGCCGGGGCCAGGATTTCCTCGAACAGCCGCGCCGGGGCGGTGTTGTGCAGGATCTGCGAGAGGTACTTGCAGCTGATCATGTAGACCCGATCGACGAGCAGGTCGGCGGGAATGGCCTGGTCGCCGGGGATCCGCCTGTCGCCGCTCCACTCGATCAGCCGCGGCGTCCGCCCGTCCAGCCCAGCCGGGTGGCCGGCGAAGAACGCCCCGTTGGCGAACGCCGCCAAGGCCAACGTCGAGTACCTGCCCGACGACAGGATCCCCCCCAGTCGCCCCCAGGATTCGTCGCTGACGGCCAGATTGCCGAGGCGTCCGGACATCGCCTCCTGCAGCGAGTCGGCTCCGGCGGCGCCCAGCGCGGTGGCCAACTCCGTGACGGTCGTCCGGTCGTCAGCCACCTGAGTAGTCGAGCGCTCAGATCATCGGATCCGGCTACGAGAAGGATTCGATGCCGAATCCGTTGTTTGTCGGTACACCGGCGGCACGATGTCCGTGGTGCTGTTCATCCGGCCGTGATGAGGGCGCGGAGACGTCGAGCCGGACTCGGATGATTCTCGGCTGCCGCGAGCGAGCTCTGCGAGCAGTGTCGAATCCTGATCGTTGTGCATCTCGACGACAGTGAAGATCGGCCTCCCCGGGCCGGTCATTGCCGCCAGTGCCCTGTGGCCGTTGCTGTTGCGGGCGGGCCGGTTCGTGGTGAGCAGGACGAGGGGAGGTGGAGGATGGCTTCCGGCCTCATCGTTGGCGCTGTGCATTTGCTCGGCGAAATGGAGCGTCGCCGCCTTGCCGAGCGCCTTCCAGAGAGTGTCTGTCCGTCGAAGCCCGGGACGCTGGGTGACGGTGAAGGCCCCCGACACGTCGAACCGCCAGAGCCCTCCCAGCTGGTCGCGAGCGGTGAAGTTGACCTCGACTCCGGCTGGGCAGCGGACCCGTTCACGGATGTCGCTGAAGCCGCATCGGCCGAGGAGTCTCTCAGCCAACTCGCGCGCCTTGATGCCCTCTCGCACCGCACGGGCCTGAAAGTCGTCGAAGGAAGGCGCATCGGAGGGACGGCTGGCACCGGCGGGACCCTGTTCTGATCTCTTCGTGGTGTGTCCGGCTAGCGCATCGCGCTGGTCGCCACTGGCCGCGGCCGAGGGTTGATCCACGCGGCCACCATCAGGTGCAGGGTGGCTGTACCCGTGGCCGTTCGCCACGGCGTCCGCCGTCCACGAGTTGGCAGGGCTGCCATTGCCGGCCGTGGCATGCGGCGTGTGGCCTTCGGTCGCGCCGCTGTCCCCGCCGCTCTGCCCTCCTCCGCTGTGCTGCCGCATGGCTTTCGGCTTTATCTCGACCCTGTAGTTGTCCGTCCCGTCTGTTGCGCCGAGACTGGCCCGCTCGGACTCGAGGCGCCGCTCCGCCAGAGCGATGTACTCGGGGTCCGTGTCGAAGCCGACATACCGGCGATCGGCGCGAACCGCCGCCACTGCTGTTGCGCCGGCCCCTATGAACGGGTCGAGCACCAGGTCATCGCGGTAGGTGTAGAGGTCGATGAGGCGCTGGGGGAGTTCCACGGGGAACGGTGCCGGGTGGCCGACTTGGGTGGCTGATGCGGGTCGGATCTCCCAGATGTCCG
The DNA here is from genome assembly GCA_964618115.1 of uncultured Acidimicrobiales bacterium. Taxonomy (GTDB): domain Bacteria; phylum Actinomycetota; class Acidimicrobiia; order Acidimicrobiales; family CATQHL01; genus VXNF01. The sequence continues at coordinate 1,519 of CAZTZI010000122.1, read as the reverse complement.
TTGTGGCTTCCATGTACTCATCGGCATAGGCGGAACCAATCCACGGTCGGCCGGTCTCGGCCCGCTCGTCGGCCCGCTGGGCGCGGTCGAAGCGGCCCTTGGAGGCGATGATGACACGTTCGGTGAGGTCGCGGAGCGTGGGGTTGCCTGGCTGCTGGAACGAGCCCCAGGCGCAACTGCCGGTGGAGCCGCGGGCCTTCTGCCAGATCACCTCGCCGCGTAGCAGCAGCTTCAGCCGGTTCTGCAGGATGTCGATCACGTCGGCGGACAGCGACCGGTACGGCTTGCGCCCCAGGTTGGCGACGTTGACGGCGATCCGCCCGCCGGGCTCCAGTTTGCGTACGCATGCCGCGAAGACGTCGTGCAGCATCTCCAGGTAGTCCACATAGCTGGCGGGAATGTGGCCTTCGCCGACGGCCTCCTCGTACTCCTTGCCGGCGTAGTACGGCGGAGAGGTGACGACCAGCGCCACCGAGGAGTCGGCGATGTCGCCGCAACGGTCCATGTAGCGGGCGTCACCCACCCAGAGCCGGTCCACGCAACTGGGACGGGCGATGTCTGCATCCTCGCTGATCTCCGGCAACGGGAAGCGGCTGTAGAAGGCGGAGGAGTCGTGTGCCTCCCGCCGCCCCACCCCGAAGTTGGACGTGGCGGTGCTCCCGCGCTTCGCCGGTTCGCTCACGTTGCCTCCCAAGCGGTCTCGACGTGCTCGTCAACCCCGGCGTTCTGCGGAAAACCTCCCGGTCAACGCCTGTGTGCAACCTACACGAGCAGTGTGACATTCTTGGGGAACCCGAGGGGACAATGGCACGGCGGCGGTGAATTCGCAGAGCCGGTGGAGGTGAACGATGAGCGAGATCCGGCTGGTGTTGTGCGGGGTGGGTGGCGTCGGGCGGAACGTCGCCCGACTGGTCCTTGCCCGGCACGGCGGGGACGTGGTGGCGGCCTACAGTCGCAACCCTGCCCTCGTCGGCGCCGATGTCGGCGAGTTGGCGACCGGGGAGCGCAACGGCGTGAAAGTGACCGACCGGGACAAGGCGCTCGCCACCCCGGCCGATGTGCTGCTGATCGCCACGACCTCGTTCATCGCCGAGGTCGCCGACGACATCGCCGCCGGGGTGGAGGCCGGGCTGAACGTGATGTGCACCGCCGAGGAGATGGGCTACGCCTGGGCCATCGATCCCGAGTTCTCCGCCGACATCGACGCCGCCGCCCGGCAGGCCGGCGTCACCGTCATGGGCGCTGGCGCCAACCCCGGCTACATCTACGAGGTGCTGGGCCTGGCGCTGACCGGCGCGGCCTGCCGCGTGGACCGCATCGAGGTGCGCCGGGTGGTGGACCTGTCGCGCTTCAGCGCCACGGTTCAGCGCCGCCTGGGCCTGGGCTTCGACCCCGACGACCACGCCGCCGGCGTGGCGGCCGGGCGCATCTACGGCCACATCGGCTACCCCCACACCATGCGCACCTTCGCCCGGCGCTTCGGCACCAGCGTGGAGCGATTCACCGAGACCATCGACCC
>CAZTZI010000121.1:0-24645 GCA_964618115.1 uncultured Acidimicrobiales bacterium | reverse complement strand
GGGAGGCGACCTGGATGGCATCGTCACCTACGACGAGCGTCTCGCCGAGGCGGCTCGCGCCTACGGCGTGCCGGTCACCGCTCCCGCCTGATCTGCTCGCGTCTCCGGGGGGCTACTCGGCGGCCATCTCCAGGGCGGACTGGTAGATCATCTGGCCGTATCGGGCCCAGGCTGCTATTCCTCCGACGTGGACGGTGAACAGGAGGGCCTCGCGGAGGGCTTCGAGGGTGAGGCTCTCCTTCCGACCCCGCAGTCGCGATGCGTGACCAACGTCACCCAAATGGAGTCAAACGTGATGTACAGGCCGCCAGCGGACCGCTGGTATCGTGATCGGGTGCGCAGGACTGTAGATTTCGCGCTCGACACAGAGCAGATGATCCGCCACCGGATGGCGACGCGCGGCATCAGCTTCGAGCAAGCCGTGAACGACTCGATCCGGCAGGGCTTCGACCGGGGCGTGCTCGACGAGCCGCTCGCCGCCCGGACTCTCTGCGACGAAGGAGTTCCTGCCGACCGCTAGAGATGTCGCCGTCGGCTTGGTCATGACCCCCGGCCGGCGGATGAGTAACCCTGCGGGGTTGGACCAACGGCCAACGTTGCCCGGGGGCTCAGTCGAACGGCGCCTCGCAGTTCACCGCATCCAACTCCGTCCAGTCCCATACGTCGCCGACGGTTCTCGAGTTCTCCCGCCCGACTTCAACGACATACCAGCCGCGTCCGTCGGCCCAACTGAGGCCCATCGACGGGTCACGCCGCACCTGTTCGACCAGCGAGGGCGAGGCGCCGAAATCCGCCGCACAGCGGCGAGCCTGACCTTCGAGGGATCCGCTCCGGATGAGCGCCAGAGTCAACAGCACGCTGGAGGCCACCAACCCGGCCACGACAACGAACATGGCGACGAGATCGGCGCGGAGGCGAGAACGTCGCTCTGTGAATCCCGAACCGGTCATCGCCGCGCTCCACTCCAGGCGGACCCCCAACCCCGTTCACGCACGTACGCGCTCCCCGGTTGCCTCATGCGCGTTCGACCTCCGTCCGTCTCATGGCCATACCGTAGCACGCGTGCTACGATGTGGCCATGAGACGGATAGCCGAAGTGACGCAACGGCAACTCCGCAACGAAAGCGGGGAGATCATGCGGGCCCTCGACCGCGGCGAGAGCTTCATCGTCACCCGCAACGGCGTCCCGGTGGGCGAGTTGCGCCCGCTCAAGCAGCGCCGCTTCGTGCCCCTTGACGAGGTGGTGGAGATGTTCGCCGGCGCCCCGCACATCGATTACGAACAATTTCGCGCTGACGTCGACGCCATCCTCGACCAATCCATTGAGCCGCGATTCTGAACCCGCCGAGGCCAATGGCCTACTCGACACGTCGGTTGTGATCGCCGCCGAGTACTTCGCGGTCTACCGGCAAACCGGTCGGCTCCCTGAGTTCCCGACGATCTCCGCGATCACACTCGCCGAACTGAGTTGCGGTGTCCCAGCTGCCGACTCGCCTCAAGAGCGGGCTCGTCGCCAGGACCTGCTGATGCGGACGAAAGCGCTGTTCGATGCGCTGCCCTTCGATGCGGATTCGGCGCGGGCATATTCCCGGGTCTACGCCGCAACTCTCGAAGCCGGCCGCAAGCCGCGGGGAGGGCGGGCCACCGATCTGCTGATCGCCGCGGTGGCGCTGGCGAACGACCTGCCGCTCTACACCTGCAACGAAGCCGACTTTGAGCACCTGCGGGACCTGATCGACGTCATCGCTGTGGCGTGAGGTCTTGCAGCAGTCGGACACGAGACCGCAGCAGCACTGGATTCCGGCGTCGCCCGAATGCCGGATCGTGCGGTACTCCCGCCGTCCTCGGTGCGTTCGAGTCGCAGGACCTAGCCGGCGGCGTCGCGACCGGCGAGGTAGCCGAAGATCATGGCGGGGCCGAGTGTGCCGCCGGCGCCGCCGTAGACCGTGGCGGTGGGCGCCGCCATCACGTTCCCGGCCGCCCAGAGGCCCGGGATGGCCTCGCCGCTGCGGTTCAGGACCCTGCCCCACCGGTCGGTGCGGGGACCTCCGGAGGTTCCCAGCGCGCCGATGCGGATGGCCACGGCGTAGAAGGGCGGCTCGTCGAGCGGCCCGAGGGTGGCCGCAGCGCCCGGCAGGTTGCGGTCGCCGTTGAAGAGGTCGTAGACGCTCGCGCCGCGGCCGAAGGCGGGGTCGGTGCCCGCGGCGGCGTGGCGATTGAACTCGGCAACCGTCCCGTCGAGAGACCCCGGAGGAACGCCGATGGCGGCGGCGAGTTCCGCGAGCGTGTCGCCCCGGTGCACCCACGGCGGCGGCTCGGCGCCGCGGCGGCATCCCGGCAGCGGGTAGCGCCGCCGGTAGCGGTCGTCGCAGACCAGCCAGGCGGCGGCGCCGGTGTGATCGAGCGTGCCCGGGCCGGGTGTGCCGGGGCCGAGCGAATGGAAGGCGCCGCCGAGGGAGTTGTAGTTGGCGGCCTCGTTGCAGAAGCGCTGCCCCGCGGCGTTCACCATGATCGAACCGGGCCGGGTGCGCTCGACCAGCACGAGGTGGTGGCGCGGCGCTCCCCAGACCTCCTCGCCGGGGATGGGGGCCATGGGCGCCCACCAGGCCTGCGCCATGTTGCCCAGCGCCGCTCCGGCATCGACGGCCATGTCGAGCCCGTCGCCCGTGTTGGCCGGCACCCCGGCCGGGGCGTCCATCGGCCCCCGCAGGTACGCCCGCACCAGTTCCTCGTTCCACTCGAAGCCGCCGGTGGCCAGGATCACCCCGCGCCGGGCCTCGACGGCCTCGTCGGTCATGCCCTCGCCGGCCGGCGCGTCGAAGCGCACACCGGTCACCCGCCCGTTCGCCAGGACCACTCGGCGCGCCCGCGCCCCGGTGCGCACCGTCACGCCGGCGTCCAGGCAGCCCGCCAGCAGCGACCCGACGAGCGCCTCCCCCATGCCACAGACGCCCCGCTCCCGCCTGTCTGCGATCACCGAGGCCGGCGGCGACTCCAACGCCCCGCCGAAGCTCGTCTCCGAGAGCAGCACCGGGCGGGGACCGCCGTCCCAGAAGCACAGCCGTCCGGCCCACTCCCCCAGCACCGAGAGATCGAAGAACTCGGGCTCCAGCGAGCGACCGCCTCCCGGGCGGGCGCCCGGCACGTCGGGGTGATAGTCGGGATAACCGGCCAGCAACCGGAACCGGCACGGCGAGGCGCCTTCGACGAAGCGCAGCATCTCCGGTCCGGCCGACACGAAGGCCTCCGCCACGGCCACATCGAGCGCATCGCCGGCCAACGCCCGCAGGTACCGCAGCGCCTCGGCCGGATCGTCATCACGCACAGCAGGATCCATGAGGTGGTTGCCCGGCACCCACACGATCCCGCCGCTGATGGCCGTGGTGCCGCCCAGCACGTCGGCCTTCTCGTACAGCCCAACGTCGGCGCCCCCCGCAGCCGCAGCCAGAGCAGCCGTCAACCCGGCCGCCCCCGAGCCGAGCACGACCACACCGTGGCCGCTCCCGGCGCTGCGAGGACTGCTCACGCCACCACCCCCACTACCTCAAGACCACCCAATACCACCGGCGGCCCCGACCGGACCGCCGCAGACACCCCGACCGCCGCAGACACGAGGGGCGGGCTCAGGAGATGTTCAGGCGCATGCCGGCGTCGAGCCGGATGACCTCGCCGTTGAGGTAGGTGTTCTCCATGATGTGGCGCACCAGGTTGGCCACGTCGGCCGGCGTGCCGAGACGCTTGGGGAACACGTTGCCGGCGGTGACGGCGGCGATCTGCTCGTCGTTCAGTGACGCCAGGATGGGCGTGTCCATGATGCCGGGGCAGATGGTCATCACCCGGATGCCACGTGACCCCAGGTCCCGGGCCAGCGGCAGGGTCATGCCGATGATGCCGCCCTTGGAGGCGCTGTAGGACATCTGGCCCACCTGGCCCTCGAGGCCGGCGATGGAGCCCAGGTTCACGATCACACCCCGCTCGCCGTCGGCGTTCGGCTCGTTGGCCGCCATGTGTCCCACCACGTGCCGCAGCACGTCGAACAGCCCGATGAGGTTCACCTCGATGTGGGCCCGGAAGTGCTCCAGCGTGTGCATGTCGCCGCCGCGGGTCAGCATCCGCTGGCCCGAGCTGATGCCGGCGCAGCTCACCAGCACGTCGAGCCTCCCCCAGACGGCCGCGGCGGACTCCACGTCGTCGGGACGGGTCACGTCGACGGGCACGAAGGCGGCGTTCTCGCCCAGTTCGGCCGCTGCCTGCGCCCCGGCCGAGGAGGCCGCCAGGTCGGCGATGATCACCCTCCCGCCGGCCGCCACGAGGCCCCGCGCCACCCCGGCACCGAGGCCCGAGGCGCCCCCGGTGACCAGCGCGACGGAACCCTCGACCTTCATCGTGCCGCCTTCATCGTGCCGCCGCACACCAGTGCGTCCACATTCCCATGCGACGCAATCGGGTCCGCTGCGCAGTGGATTCCGGCCTTCGCCGGAATGACGCAAAGAGGGGCGCCGGCCCGCCGGGCATCTCAGAATTCTCGTCGGCGGGCACCGGTGGGGTCAACCTCGGTGCGCAGGATGTGCAGTTCCTCGGCGCTGGGGCGGGCGGTGGCCGGCACATCGCCGGGGGGCAGCAGCACGTCGAAGCCGGTGGCGGCCTGGACCTGCTCGACGCTGACGCCCGGGTGCAGCGAGGCGAGCCGCATGTGCTTGGAGTCGGGCTCGAAGTCGAAGGTGCACAGGTTGGTGATGCAGCGCTGCGGGCCGCCCGGCATCCCCAGCGAGGCCCGATGGTCGCCGCCGTCGCCCCAGCCGATCCCCGAGCGGAAATGCAGCCGGTCGACGAACGTGCGGGGATCGTGCGTGGAACTCCAGAGGTAGATGCGGGGAATCATGCAGCCGAGGTCGGCCATGCCGCCGCCTCCGGGGAGGCGCACCTTGGGGCTGCCGTAGGGGCCGATGACGCTGTTGTTGACGTTGCCGTAGGCGTCCATCTGGGCGCCCCGGAAGGCGAAGGTGTTGTAGCGGGCGCCCTGGGCGTAGGTCCAGAAGTCCGACGGCGAGTTGGCGAGCATCGAGGCGCCGCCCCAAAGTTCGTCCGACAGCGTGGAGGAGCCGATGACGGCCGGATCGGCGTCGACGGCGATGGAACTGGCCGCCCACACCAGGTCGGGGGCGTGGGTGCGCCGCGCCAGCCGGTAGGCGCAGACGGGGATGAACGATACGGCGCCGTTGAACGCCCGGGTGTCGTTCGACAACGCCCGGGAGAACGTCACCACCATCAACTCGTCGATGGTGCAGTCGTAGCCCGGGACGGACGCGGGGGCGCCGCTCACGATGCCGTCCCCTCCGGGCGGGCTTCGACACCGTTGGCGACCAGGAAATCCTCCCAGGTCTCGGGGCCCGCGACCCGTCGCTCCCAGAACTCGGCGAAATCGCCCGGCGAGCCGCACGCCGCCACGTAGTCCTCGAAGAACGGATTGTCGTGGCCGTAGGAGGGGAAGAAGGAGGTGGGATACGCGCCGCGGGGCGCCGCGCAGACGCCGTCGACCATGAAGCGGGGATACGTGGTGCGGTGCGGCTCCGAGGTGAACGCCGCCGTGTCGACGATCCGCTCGGCCGTCACGATGGTGCGGTCGGCGGCGTTGACGATCTCGCTGTCCATCCAGAGCAGCTTGGGGTTGACGCGGGCGTTGCCGGCCACATCGGCCTCGTGGACGTGCACGACCGCCACGTCGACCGCCAGCGGCGTGCAGGCCACGTAGGGCCGGCCGGTGGCGGCGTCGGTCTCGACGCGCAGGGCGCCCGAGGCGGCATGGAGGGCGGGCACGTCGGTGCCGAGACCGGCCACGGTCGGCATGAACGGCAGGCGCCGGGCCTGCGCCTGCAGCCGGCTGATCAGCAGGTGCTCGGAGTACTCCTCCATCTTGACCTTGCCGCTCTGGGCGGCGTGGCGGAAGTTCGGCGCCAGGCCGAACCCCTCGAAGCTGATCAGCCCGGCCAGGACCCGGGAGACGGCACCCGCAGCCACCAACCAGTCCACGCACATGCCCGCCACGATCGCCACGACGGTGAGATCGCGCCTGCCGGCCCTCACGAGCTCGCGCACGAAGGCCATCGGGGCGCTGTTCATCGACAGCCCGCCCAGAGCAACCGTGGCACCGTCGGGCACCGAGGCGGCCGCCGCGGCCAGCGAGATCTGCTTGGAGGCAGGGCCTGTCACGCCCAATACTTACCAAACGAGCGGTAGAAACGCAATCGCCAGGGCACCGAGACCCGGCGGCCGCCCGGATATCGGACCGGCGAGGGCGAACCGGTACCGTGCGGACATGCCTGACGGTCTGCGCACGGTCGATTTCGACGACGCCGATTTCCTCGAGGAGTTCCATCGCCGGGGCTGGACCGACGGGCTGCCCGTCGTGGCGCCGACGCCTGAGCGTGTGGCGGCGCTCCTGGATCATGCGGGGCTGGCGCCCGACACCGCGCTCGGCACGATCGAGGCTCGGGGCCGCTCGCTCAGCGCCCAGCTGGCGGCCGCCAACGCGGTGATGGCCGGCTGCGCCCCGGAGCACTTCCCGCTGGCGGTGGCGGCCCTGTGCGCCATGCTGGATCCGGCGTTCAACGCCCACACCGTGATGACCAGCACCGGCGGAGCGGCCTTCTGCCTGCTGGTGAGCGGCCCGGTGACCACCCAACTCGGCATGGCCACCCGCCACAACGCGCTGGGGTCCGGCAACCGGGCCAATGCCGCCGTGGGGCGCACGCTTCGCCTCGTGGCCCGCAACGTCTTCGGCGCCCGCACCGGCGAGATGGACGCCTCCTCCATCGGCCACCCGGGCAAGTTCACGCTCTGCCTGGCCGAGGACGAGCCGCCCGCTCCCTGGGAGCCGCTGCGGACCGAGCTGGGATACGGCATCGCGGACTCGACGGTGACGATCCTGGGCACCGAGGGGCCTCGCCAGGTCGCCAACGTCCTGAACCCGTCGCCGGAGGGGATCCTGGCCACGATGGCGGCCGCGATGCGCTGCCCCTCCACGTACCCCGTCGGCAAGGGTGGCCAGGCCGTGGCGGTGCTGGGACCCGAGCACGCCGCCGCACTCACCGAGGCTGGCTGGACGAGGGCCCGCGTGCGGGAGTTCCTCGCCGACGCCAGCCGGATCACACCCGCGGAGATCGAAGCGGCCGGCGTGTTGCTGGAGGTCGGCACCCAGCACAACATGACGCCAGCGCTGGACGGGAGACTCCCGACGGTGCGCAGCCCCGAGGACCTGTTTCTGGTGACCGCCGGAGGCCATGGCGCGGGCTGGTCGGCCTACATCCCCGCGTGGGCGCCCACCCTGCACAGTGTCGCGGTGACGCGCCGGGTGCCGGCTCCCGGCGAGGGCCTGCCCTCAAAGTAGGCTCGCTCCGATGGCAACCATCACCGTCGTTCGCCCCGACCACGTCTCGGCGGTGAGCGGCGTGGCCCGTGCGCCGAGACAGGCCCTCAGCGGCGCCGACCGGCTGCGCCTCACCCTGGTCGAGAACGGCAAGCCCAACGCCCGCACGCTGCTCGGCTACGTGGCCGACGAGTTGCGTAGCCGCCTGCCGCTCGCCGCCGTGGACGTCCATTCCAAGCCGGCGGCCGGCAAGCCCATCGACGCCGACACAGCCGACATGCTGGCGGCGCGCTCGCACCTGGTCATCTCCGGCGTCGGCGATTGAGGCGCCTGCACGGCGTGCAGTTTGCACGACGCAGTCCTGCTGGAGTCCCGCGGCGTGCCCGCCGCCCTCGTGGTCACCGAGCCGTTCGTGGCCGTGGCGGATCGCTTCGCCCCGACGGTCGGAGCCCCGGGCTACCCGTCCGCCGCGGTCCCCCACCCCATCTCCTCGGTCAGCGACGGCGACCTCCGCAAGTACGCCGCCACAGTCGCCGACGAGGTCGCCGACCTACTCACCACTCCCTGACCGGCCTCTACAGGACGAAGTCGCCGCCGGCGTACCAGTTGTCGAAGGCGGCCTTCACGATCACGTCCACCAGTTCGATCTGCTGGCGGTCCGGACCGATGAGGTAGGCGAAGCCGGCGGGGCCGCCGTCGGGGCCGACGCCGGTGAAGCGGATGGTCCACCCGGCGCCGGTGAGCATGTCGAGGTCTCCCCGCAGGTCCTCGGTCCAGTAGCCCATGTGGTACGTGCCCGCGTCGAGAGTGGGATCCCAGAACGAGCCGATCAACCCCTCGACGAGCTCCACCTGCACCGGGCCCTGCACGGAGTACGTGAAGCGCACGCTCGTCCCGACGACCTTGCCCTCGACCAGATGCTCGACGTCCAGCGACTGCGGGCTGTGCCACGTCAGACCCGTGCCGGCGGAGTAGAACTCCATGGCCTCGGTGAGATTCGAGACGGCCACACCCACGTGGAATGGCGCAGTCAGGTCGACCATCGGTTCATCTCCTGTTCTCGAGGGCTCCGGGACGGTCCCCGGAACCCAGCAGCGACTTCAACTCGGCGGCAACGTCGACATGGGCGGCCCACTCATCCTCGCTGCGCGCCAGCGGCACGAGCAGCACGTGCTGCAGGCCGACCTCGATGTAGCCCTCCAGCAGTTCGGCCAACTCCGGTACCGAGCCGGAGGCAACCGGGCGCTCCCCGTAGCCGTCGCCGACCTCGCTCCAGCGCCCGCCACCGTCGAGCCTCGATCCGATGCGGAGCTCCATGTGGATCGAGGCTGTCACCGGTGAGCCGCCCGCACCGGCGTCCTGCTCGTGGGCGCGCAACTCGGCCAGGCGGTCGGCGAACACTTCCACCGGCGCCCAGGTGCCCATCCAGCCCTCGCAGGCGGCGGCGCGCCGCAGCGCCCCCGGCGAGGATCCCCCGATCCAGATCGGGACCGGTCCGGCGGGGGCCGGCCTCACGCGCACGTCGCGGAAGGAGAAGTACTCGCCGGCGTAGGTCTCGGCGCCGCCCCAGGCGGCCCGCCAGCCGGCGATGTAGTCGTCGAGGCGCCGGCCCCTCTGGCGCATCGGCACGCCGCAGGCGTCGAACTCCTCGGCCAGCCAGCCGGCGCCGACCCCCAGGATGGTGCGCCCGCCCGACAGCCAGTCCAGCGTGGCCCACTGCTTGGCGAACTGCATGGGGTTGCGGTACGCGGGCACGAGCACGCTGGTCCCCAGGCCGATCGTGGTGGTGTGCGCTGCGGCGGCCGACAGCAGCGGCACCGGCTCGGGGAAGAACGACGGCATGCCGGCCAGCCTCGTCGGCACGGCCACGTGGTCGGCGACCCACACGTCGTCGAAACCCAGTTCCTCGGCCCGGCGGGCGATGTGGACGATGTGGTCGAGTCCGGCGGAGCGCCCGAGCTGCGGCAGGTGCAGACCGAAGCGCATCACGCCCGCCGGCCCGGTACGCCGCGTTCCCGCCGAGGCTCCGGCCGCGCGATCCGGAGCATCAGAACCGGAAACGCGGGTGCGGCGGGTGCACCGAGTACTCCACGACGCCGTAGCCGCGCTCGCCGGTTTCCAGCACCTCGAAATCGAAGAACGGCTCGTAACAGTCGAGGCGCACCTCGGCGTCGTTCTCGTCGCGCATCAGACCGTTGCGGGTCTGCGCCCACTTGCGCCCGGTGAGGACGGTGAGCTTCTCGCCGTCGGGCATCTCGAACGTCATGGTGAAGGCCATGGCGGTGCGCTCGTCGTCCTCCATGCGGGGAACGCAGGTTGCGTCGCGGATCGGGCGGGCGCCGGCGGCGTCGGCCACCCAGCCGCCCTTGTGGGGGCGCCCCTCGGGGATCGGCTGGGTGGGACTCATCCAGCCGAACGAGTTGAGGTGGCGCTCGGGCAGCTGCACCGACGGCCAGAAGTGACCCCATGAGGCCTCGGCGGTGCGCCGCCGGCGAGGCTCCCAGGAGGACTCACCCACGAACCGGTGCGTCCAGGAGTGGTCGCGGTGCGACCAGCACGAGATCGGCCGCCGCTCACCGGCGCGACGACCGCCGTAGGCCTCGAAGGAGCCGGCGCAGTCGAGTGCCTGCTCGTAGTGGCCCCCGTAGTTCTCGTAGGTGGCCAGCGGGTTGCCGCCCGGACAGTCGTCGTAGTCGAACGGGTCGAAACGGCCGCTGTAGGTGAGATCGAAGCCGAACTTGGGGCCGTCGAACTGCCAGCGATAGCGCCCGAAGGCCTCCAGCACCTCGAACCGCACCTTGCCGTCGCCGAGCACCTCGAACTGCGCCTCACCGCCGAGGGGTTGCCGCGAGGCCCACTGCTGGGCCGCGCCGTCGATCACGTAGAAGGCGCTGGCGCGGACGTAGCCGTGCGAGAGGCTGGCGTGGATGTGGTTGAGGCCGAAGACGTCGGCCTCGCGGTCGCAGACGGAGAACCAGAAGTTGTCGCTCCACAGCCGGCCGGAGTCGTCGGGCGGATGGTGGAGGTACTCGTCGCGCTCGGTCAGCTTCATTCTCGATCCCTCGCCCTCCCGGCCGCCCGCACTGGCCGGCTGCTCAGTCTCGCAGTTCAGGCCAGGTGTGCCACCCTCAGATATCGCGCCAGTGGACTTGTGGCAGACCGGACACCTCGGCGTCGCCTGGGTACGAGGCTTCCGGCGGATCCAGTACTTCGCCCAGGGGCGGCAGGCCGGGTTCGAGCCATTCCACGAGATCCCAGGCGCCGGCCTGCGCGGCGGCGCCGATGTCCGCCAGCCGCAGGTCGTCGGCCCGTCCCGCCGCCAGGGCGGCGAGGCCCTGCATGCCCGACAGGATCGACCGCACACGCTCCAAGCGCAGCGCGTAGCGCAGCCGATCACGCTCGATCTCGGCGCCGCCGGCTGCCTGATACCACCCGACCGCCTCGCCCTCGACGGCCCCCCAGCCCCCGAGGTGCATGCTGAACGCCACGTCGCACAGCGGGTCGCCCACCCAGGCCCGCTCCCAGTCGATGATGCCGCCGATGACACCGGGCGCGGTCCACAACACGTTGGCGGGCCGGAAGTCGCCGTGGCAGAGCGCCGGCCGGTCGGCGCTCGCCGGCCGGTGACGAGCCAGCCAGCGCATCGCCACATCGATCCCGGGGTGCCGCCAGCAGCGCCGGTACGTCTCGGCCTGACGGGCCAGCTCGGCCTCGTAGGCGGCACCGATGGTGGCGACATCGTCCAGCGCCTGCGGTTCGGCGCGGCTGTGCAGGGCACCGAGCGCCGTCGCCAGCGCCTCCCGGTACGGCGCCGGATCGGCAGGCCGGCGCTGCGCCTCGCCCGGCACCAGCGTGTGCACCCCGAAGGGCCGCCCGATGGGGTTCGGCATCTGGCACACCGCCAGCACCTCCGGAGCCGGCACCACACCCGCCACGGCCCGCAGCCGCCGGGCCTCGGAAGCCGGATCGTACGGCTCCACGGTCCCCCCCAGCGGCGCCACCCGCACGATGACGGCTTCGCCGCCGGGCCACGCCACGCGCAGGGTGATCCAGGAATATCCACCGTCGAGCCGGGTCAACGCCGCGAGCCGGCCGGCAGCACCTCGGGGTGCCACGCCCGCGCCGGAGAGCGCGGCACCCACGGTCTCCGGGCGCAGATCAGGGGGTGTCACAGGACTCGAGAAGACGGGCCTGGAGGGTCGAACCGCGGATCGGTTCCACCGGATGGAGGGTCAGGGCATTGCCGCGACGGCACCCTCGACAGCCGCGATCCGTTCGCCGTGACCGGCCATGCCGACGAGCAGACGGCCGTGCTCCTCCTGGGTCGCCTCGATCCGAACGAGCTTCTCGTCGATCGTGGTCAGGCGGGACTCCACCTTGTCGATCCGAGCGCCCAGCCGGGACTCCAAACCCGACCCCATCTTGTCGATCCGAGCGTCGACGGCTCGGATGCCGTCACGCAGGCTCAGAAGGAAATAGATGAGCACGGTGATGAAGGCGGCGCCGAGAGTGCCGATGATTGAAGCAACGATGGCGGAATCCATGATCGAACCTCAGATGAGCCTACCGGAGTGCTTCGATCCTACGCAAGTGTGGAACATTTATCAAGCAATCTAACGCTATTTCACTGATGTTCGCAGACAGGTTCGGGCAACCCTCCAGCGCCTCGCAAGGGAGCGCCATGATGACGTGCTGAGGGCGGCGGCCAGGGTCCGGGCGCTCCTACACTGCCTCGTCGTGTCCGAGCCGGCGTATCCGCTGCTGTTCAGCCCGTTGAGGGTCGGCGGGCTGGAGTTGCGCAACCGCATCGTGCTGTCGGCGATGACGACCGGGTTCGGGTTCTCCGAGGGGGCGCCGGAGGCCGAGGCGCTGGCCTACTACCGCACGCGCAGCCGGGGCACCGCGCTCGCCACCGTGGGGTTCTCCGCGGTGGCCCCCGAGGGCCGCGTCGAGAACGCCATCGCCTGGCTGTGGCCCGAGGGAGCGGCCGAGGCGCTGGCGCCGCTGGCCGGGGCCATCGCCTCGACCGGGTCGCACCCCTGCATCCAGCTCGGACACGGCGGGCGCCAGGTCTCGCCCACTGTGATCGGCGAGGCACCCGTGGCGCCCTCGGCCGTGCAGGCGGGCGCCCACGTGCGGATCCCGCCTCGAGCGCTCTCGACCGAAGAGGTCGAGGACATCGTGACGGCGTTCGGGCAGGCCGCCCGGCAGGCCGCCGACAGCGGTTTCGCCGCCGTGGAGGTGCACGGCGGCCACGGCTACCTCGTCCAGCAGTTCCTGGCGGTGCAGTCCAACCGGCGCGCCGACCGATTCGGCGGCTCCACGGTCGCCGAGCGGAGCCGCTTCGGCTGCGACGTGATCGCCGCAGTGCGCCGCGCCGCGCCGGGGCTGACCGTCGTGGTCCGCATCAACGGGTCGGATCTCGTGCCCGACGGGCTGCAGGTCGACGACGCCGTGGTGGCAGCGCAGCGGTTCGCCGAGGCCGGCGCCGACGCGTTCGTCGTCTCGGCGGGCGTCTACGGCTCGGTGCCATGGACCATCCCTCTGCTGGACGACCGCGAGGGCGCCTTCCTGGATCTCGCCGCCGAGGTGCGGCGCAATGTGGACGTGCCGGTCATCGGCGTAGGACGGATCTCCACCCCCGAGATCGCCGAGTCGGCGCTGGCGAGCGGACGCTGTGACGCGGTCGGGCTGGGCAGGGCGCTGCTGGCCGACGAGGACTGGATCGCCAAGGCCGCCGGCGGGCGGCGGAACGAGATCCGCCCGTGCATCGCCACCGTCGAGGGGTGCGCCGGCCGGCTGCAGTACGGCGAGGCGATCTCCTGCTCGGTGAACCCGGGAGTGGGACGCGAGACACATCCACCTGCGTCCGCCACGGCGACACCCGCGAGGGTGCTCGTGGTCGGCGGCGGGCCTGCCGGCATGGAAGCGGCTCGGCGGGCTGCGCAACTGGGCCACGAGGTGCAGCTGGCCGAGCGCGCCGACCGGCTCGGCGGCGCCCTGCGACTGGCGGCCTCGACACCCGGACTGGCTCACATGGAACGCCTGGCGGACTGGTACGGGGGAGAGCTCGAGCGACACGGCGTCACGGTCTCGCTCGGCAGCGAGGTCACCGCCGTCGAACATCTCCCAGCAGTTCCGGCGGACTACCTCGTTCTCGCCACCGGCGCGCAGACGGCTCCCGAGGTGCTCGACGGCTATGAACACCTGCCGGCGTGGACGCTGGAGGATCTGCTGGCCGGCCGCTCGTCCAGCCACGACACATGGCACCTCATCGACCCGGTGGCTGTGATCGGCGGCGGGAGCCGGGCCCTGGCGATCGCCCTGTGGTGCCGCCGCGGCGGCTACCGGGTGTCGCTGTTGAGCGCCGGGCGGATCGGCCACGACACCTCCGGTCTGGCGCGCCGGGCGTATCTCAGCCGCCTGGAGCCGACCACGGGCGCCCAGGGTCGGGCGATCCGCATCACGCCCGACGGGGTGGAGTGGCTGGACGTCGCCGGGGTGAGTTCGGTGCTCCCGGCGCGCAGCCTCGTGGTGGCCGAGCCCCTACGAGCGGTCGTCCCGGCCGCCCTGGCACCCCGAGGTGGCAACGAGGGCACGCCGCAGGCCACCGGCGTCCACACCGTGCGCATCGGCGACGCCCGCAGCCCGCGCACGATCGGCGACGCCATCGCCGAGGCCCGCCAGGTCGTCGAGTCGCTCCCGGCGCTCGCCGGCTGACGCGTGGCTTCCGCCGGAATGGCGTGGGGCGGGTGCCGGAACCGCGACCCGAGGGACGGCACCGGATCGATATCGCCAGACGATCCGCCGACGGCCACCGGTGGCTCCGCCCGGACCCATGCAGACAACCGAGGGCGGGGACGCGGGGACGAAGTCCGGATCGATTACGCAGGCGAGAGCCGGACTCGGCACCGGCGTCCCCACCCGGACAGTCGCCGCTAGAGGAGCACGCTCGCGTCCAGATCCTCGTAGGTGTTTCGACCCAACAATGCGAGGGTGCGCTCGACGTCGGCTCGGAGGATCTGCAGCATGCGTGCCACGCCCTGCTCGCCGCCGGCCGCGAGAGGCCAGAACCAGGCCCGCCCGCCCATCGTGGCGGCGGCGCCCAGGGCCCGCGCCTTGACGAGATCGGCGCCCCGGCGCACGCCCCCGTCGAGGATCACCTCGGCCTCGCTGCCCACCTCGGCGACGATCTCACCCAGCACATCGAGGGCGGCGGGCAGGCCGTCGAGCTGGCGCCCGCCGTGGTTGGAGACGACCACGGCGTCGGCGCCCTGCTCGACGCAGCGACGGGCGTCGGCTGCGCTCATCACTCCCTTGATGAGCAGGGGCCCGTCCCAGCGATCCCGCAGCCAGGCCACGTCGTGCCAGGTCTTGGAGAGATCGGTGAGCTCGCGGTCGAGGTAGGCGCCCATCCCGGCCATGCCGGTGTTGGGCGGCGCGAAGTCCAGGAGGCTGCCGAAGTGCACCGGCGGGCCGGCAGCAAGGTGCCACAGCCAGCGCGGCCGGCGGACGGCCTCCAGGGCCTGCGCCGGGCCGATGCGGGGCGGGATCATCATGCCGTTGCGCAGATCGCGCTCGCGCTTGCCGATGACCGGCACGTCGACGGTCAGCACCAGGGCCTCGCAGCCGGCGGCGCCGGCCCGGTCCACGAGCTGTGCAACGACGTCGGGGCTGCGCCACAGGTAGAGCTGGAACCACAGCGGGCCGTCGGAGACCGCGGCGATCTCCTCGATGCTGTAGCTGGAGGCCGTGCTGATGACGAACACCGTGCCGGCGGCGGCGGCCGCCCGTGCCGCGGCAAGTTCGCCGTGGCGGTGCACCAGGCGGGCGAGGCCGGCAGGGCCGCAGATGAACGGCACCTCCAGGCGCCGGCCCAGCACGGTGACGCCGGCATCGCGTTCGCTGACGTCCACCAGCGAGCCGGCCGTGAAGTGCACCCGGTCGAAGGCCTCGTAGTTGGCGCGAAGCGTCACCTCACCGTCGGCGCCGCCCTCCACGAAGTCGTAGACCACCCGCGGCAGCCGCCGCCGGGCCAGGCGGCGGAAGTCGTCGTAGGTCTGCGGCGGGCTGGGGCGCGGCCGCAGCCGCACGAGCCGGGCCAACTCGATGGGATTCACGTCCGGTCCTCGCGTCGCTTTCCGTCCCGACTCCAGCCGGGGGCACCCGGCGCCGCCGCGGCTCGCATCATCCGGCGTCCTCGCGGATCGCCGCGTCGATGCCGAACAGCATCCTGGTCACGCCGGCCAGCAGCGGCGCGTCCAGGCCGCGCTCGGCGGCCCGCCGGGCGAACGGGGCGAACACGGCGTCCACCTCGAGGGGCCGGCCGCGCTCGATGCTCTGGAGGGCGGAGACCCGCACGCCTGTCTGTCCCGTGGCGACCAGGTGCTCGCCGAACTCGCGCAGCACCTCGAGGGCCTCCTCACGGGGCAGGGTGGTGAACGTGTGGACCCGCATGGGACCGGGCAGGTCGATCAGCGGCACCCCCTCGCTGCGGGCCACGAGCGCAGCCTCGCACAGCAGGTCCAGGAACACCTCCCGCAGCGCCGGTGTCACGAACATGCGGTGGTAGATCGACCGGGTGAGGGCCACCACGCCCATGGCGGCCACCGCCAGGGTGGCCTTGGTCCACTGCACCGAGGCGATGTCGGCGCGCTCGGTGATGCGCTCGGGCAGGAGGGCAGCGATCCGGGCGGCCGTTTCGGGGGTGGTCCCGGCGATGTCGCCCACGTAGGTCGCACCGCTGAAGCTGTACTCGGCCACCCCCGGGCCCACGAGCGTGCCGCCCACCATCGACACGCCCTCGACGGCGGCCGGGCCGAAGCGCTCCACCAGCGGGAGGGCCTGTTCCACCCCGTTCTGAACCGAGAAGGCCATGGAGCACCGGCCGGTGTAGGCATCGAGCAGCGCCGGAACGTCGAACGACTTGGCGGCGACCAGCACCAGGTCGGCGTCGCCGGCCGCGGCCGGGTCGTCGGTTGCGTCGAGCTGATACACCCTGCTGCCGGCCTCGTAGGAGCGGATCTCCAGGCCCCGCTCGCGCACCGCCTCGGCGTGGGGGCGGCGCGCCACCAGCATCACCTCGGCGCCCGCATCGGCCAGCCAGGAGCCGTACACCGATCCGAGGGCTCCGGCGCCCAGGACGACGACTCTCATCGCCGGACCCCGGTCTCGGCGAGGCGGTCCCAGGTACCGGGAGCGAGGCCTTCGGCACGAAGTTGGAACTTCTGGACCCGCTCGGAGGCGTTGCGGGGCAGCTCGTCCATCCAGCGGATGTAGCGCGGCACGGCGAAGTGCGCCATCCGCCCGTTGCAGTGCTCGATCAGCTCGGCTTCGTCGAGGGCGCGCCCGGGCTTCAGGACGACACAGGCCAGCACCTCCTCCTCGCTCAACTCCGACGGGACGCCCACCACGGCGGCCTCCAGCACGGCGGGGTGCCGGGCGATCGACTGCTCCACCTCCCAGGAGCTGATGTTCTCGCCGCGGCGCCGCACGCAGTCCTTCAGCCGGTCGATGAAGGTGAGGTAGCCGCCGGCGTCCACCACGCCCCGGTCGCCGGTGTGGAACCAGCCACCCCGCCAGGCGTCCGCGGTGGCCTCTCTCATGTCGTAGTAGCCGCTGAAGGTGGCGTTGGCCGGCCGCGAGCGCACGACGATCTCGCCGGCGACACCGGGCGGCACCTCGCTGTCGGCCTCGTCGACGATGCGCATGTCGTACAGGCCCGACGGGCGGCCCGCGGTGCCGATGCGGCGGTCGGCGAGGCCGACGTCGGCGATGCCGTTCTGGGTGACGATGGGGACCTCGGTGGAGCCGTACACCTCGGTGAGCCTCACGTCGAAGCGCTCCTCGAACGCTTCCCACACGTCCGGCGGGCACGGCGCCCCGAAGCCTCGCCGCACCGGATGGTCGGCGTCGTCGGGCCGGACCGGCTGCTTCCACAGCATCATGATGAGGGCACCCATGTAGTTGAAGGCCGTGACGCCCTTGGCCCGGCAGGTGTCCCAGAACTCGCTCGCGCTGAAGCGCTGCTCCAGCACGCAGCGGGCACCCGCCTCCATGGCGGCGGTGACCGTGGTGTAGCGGGCGTTGATGTGGAACAGCGGGAAGGCCGTGTACAGCACGTCGCCTGGCCCGTACCCCATGAGCCAGCGCGTCTGGCGGGTGAGCCGCAGGTTGGCGGCGTGGCTCAGCATGGCGCCCTTGGGTGGTCCGGTGGTGCCGGAGGTGTAGAGGATCACGGCGGTGTCGGTGGCGTCCAGAGCCGGCAGGCGCGGCACCGCCTCACCGTAGAGCGACGGCAGTTCGTGGACCGCCACGCCGGGGCCGAACGACGGCGTGCCGGAATCGTCTGGGTCGGGGCGGTGGAGGATGACGTGGCGCAGCTCCGGCAAAGCCGGCATCACCTCCGCCAGACGGTCGGCGAACTCGATGTCGCAGACCACCGTCCGCGAGCGGGACTGACCCAGCACATAGGCGAGCCCGTCGCCCCGCTGGGCCACGTTCACGGGCACGTCGACGATGCCGGCGCGGGCCATGGCGAACCACGTGTCGATGCACGCCAGGCTGTTGCGCATGATGACGGCGGCCCGGTCGCCGGCCTCCAGGCCGATCCCCGCCACCAGGCCGGCCGCCAGGCGGTCCGCGTCATGGTCCAGCGCGGCGTAGGACTTCGCCGCCCCCATGACCTCGATGGCCTCGCGGTCGCCGCCGCTCTCGGCGCACGCCCGCAGCCACGGCCCGATGGTCATGGGCCCATCGGCGGGCGGCGCACTCAGGTGAGGCCCAGTTCGTTGCACAGTTGCTCTTGCAGGCGGAACTTCTGGATCTTCGTGGCCGAGACGGGCCACTCCTGCACGAACCGCACGTGGCGGGGCACCTTGAAGGAGGCGATGTTGCCCTTGCAGTAGGCGATCAGAGCGCTCTCGTCGAGTTCCGCGCCGGGCATCAGCTCCACGAACGCCGCGGGCACCTCGACGTAGCGCCCGTCGGGGATCCCCACGACCTGCGCGATCGCCACCGCCTCGTGGGTCTGCAGGTAGGACTCGATCTCGACGGCGGCAACGTTCTCGCCGCCCACCTTCAGCATGTCCTTCGCCCTGCCGAGGTAGCCGATCCGCCCGCCGGCATCCATCCGCCCGATGTCGCCGGTGTTGAACCAGCCCTCGCCGTCGAAGCATTCGGCGGCCTTGGCGGGATCCTTGTAGTAGCCCTCGAAGACGTTGTAACCCCGGCACCAGATCTCGCCCCGCTCCCAGACCGGCACCAGCTCGCCGGTCTCGAAGTCCCGGACCTGCACCTCGATGCCCCGGAAGGGCCGTCCCGAGGTGGTCGAGCGGACCTCCGGCGGGTCGTCGGGGGCGGTGAACGCCACGACGCCGCCGCACTCGGTGAGCCCGTAGGCGTTCATGTGGGCCATGTCGGGCAGCAGGCGGTGGATGTCCTCGAGGGCGGCCGGCGAGGCCACGTTGTTCATGAGCCGGATGCTGCTGAGGGCGGCCGGATCCCAGTCGGGGTGGTTCAGCATCACCGTCGTGACCGTGGGGAACGTGGAGAAGCAGATGGTGGCCTTCTCGTCACGCAGCTGGGCGATGGCCACCGCGGGATCGAAGTGGGTGAGCGTCACGTAGGCGGCGCCCGCCTCGATGCAGCCGATGAGCGGCAGGATCGAACTCATGTGGAACAGCGGCAGCGGATCCCAGAACACGTCGCCGGCGGTCATCTCGAAGCGCTCGCAGCCCACCGAGCTGGTGCGCACGAGCTGCTCGTGGGTCATCGGGCAGCCCTTCGGCTCGGCGGTGGTGCCCGAGGTGTACATCATCATGGCGATGTCGCGCAGCGCCACCCGGCTGCGTGCGGTGTGCACCGCGTCGAGGCTCACCCCCTCGGCGGCGGCCTCGAAGCCGGCCCGGTCGATCATCCCCGCCGGCGAGGAACTGCCGAGCAGCACCACGCCTCGCAACTCGGGGACGGAGTCGAGCTGCAGGTCGGCCACGTCGGGGGCCTCGGCGAGGCCCCCCAGGCAGTCGTGGAGGATCGACACGTAGTCGGTGTGCTGGTCGATGATGTCGCTGGTCACGAGCAGGCGCAGGTCGGCGTCCCGGGCCACGTAGGAAAGCTCGCGGCCCTTGAAGCGGGCGTTGATGGGGATCACCGGAGCGCCGACGAGGGCGGCGCCGAACATGACCTCCACGAAGTCCATGCAGTTGGGCATCAGGATGCCGACGTGGTCGCCGGGCCGCACGCCGAGGCCCAGCAGCGAGCGGGCGGCCCGCTCGGCGGCCTCCAGCAGCGAGCCGAAGCTGTGGCGCCGGTCCGGGAAGACCACGGCGTCGCCGTCGGGATGGTGGGCGGCAGCACGCACGATCAGGTCACCGAAGGTGGTGACCTCCACCCACTGTCGCTCCGTGAAGCTCATGGCTGTCTCCTCGGTACGGCTCCGGCTCGTCGCTGCGGGCGCGCCACCCGGCGGCCTCGGCTACGACCCCGGAGAACGTAACTGACGTTCCAGGTGGGCGCTGTCGAGCCATTGCGTGAGGCGCACGATGCGGCCGTCGACGACGTCGAAGATGTCGACCGCCTCGAATGTCACATCCACGCCGGTGGCGCTGCGGCCCTCGAAGTGGATCTCCGCCACGACCGTGCCACCGTCGCAGATCAGCCTCGTGGGGCGGTCGGAGTGCACCGGGAAGCGCTCGAAGATCTTGCCGAACAGGTCGATGACGGCCTCAGATCCCTGGCGGGGCTGCGACCCGCACGCCGTCAGCGACACGTCGGCGTGCAGCACCTCGCGCAACACCTCGAAGTCCTCGGCATCGACTGCCGCGAAGTAGCGCTCGACGACGGCGCTGGGCGTTGCGGGCGGTGACGTGTTCATGAGCGGCTCCGGAGGATGTTCTTGACCTCTTGCAGCGCCTTGAACGACCAGCCTGCCAGGTCGGGGTCGCCGAACGGGGTGATGTTCCACATGACCAGGTGGCGCAGGCCGGCGGCGTGGTAGTCCGCCACTTGGTCCGCTATCTGGTCGGGCGTGCCGCAGAAGCAGTAGTAGTCCACGACGCGCGGCGGGATCCCGTCGATCACGGCCAGCGCCTCGGGGCGCGAGAGCGCCGCCGGCACCAGCTCGTGGAACCCCTCCGGCGGCTCGACGCCCAGCGACTCGAACACCTCGGCGGGCAGCATCACCATGAGGGCGCGCACCATGGGGGCCTCCTGCAGGCGCCGCAGCGCGGCCTCGTCGGGTGCCACCAGCACGTAGGCCAGCAGCCCGGGTGTGACCGCCTCGGCGTCGCGGCCCGCCGCGATGGACGCCTCGCGGATGACCCCGAGCGCCTCGCCGTACCGCTCGGTCGACAGCTTCGTCGGCAGCCAGCCGTCGGCCAGGCGGCCCGTGATGCCGAGCATGCGGGGGCCGTGGGCGGCGGTCCACAGCGGCGGCGGCCGGTCGGAGTACGGCGTGAGCCCCAGCACCGCGTCCTTCAGCCCGAAGTACTTCCCCTCGTAGTCCACCGGGCCGTCGGCGCCCCACAGCAGCCGGATCACCTCGATGCCCTCGGCCAGCCGGCTCACCGGGCGGGAGAAGTCCACGCCGTAGGGCACCACGTTCATGCGCTCGCCCGAGCCGAGCCCCAGGATGGCCCGCCCCTGCGTGAGGTGGTCGAGGGTGAGCGCCATGTTGGCGACCATGGCGGGATGGCGACGCAGCAGGTCCGTGACCACCACGCCGACGCGGATGCGGCTGGTCTGGCTGCCCACGGCGGCCATCATCAGGAGCGGGTCGAAGTAGGTGTGGGGGCTGGGCTGCATCTCTGCGAACGGGGTCATGTCGGGCGTCCAGACCGAGTCGGGATGCCAGCCCATGAGGTGGCACGGCCACCAGACGGCGTCGAATCCGTCGGCCTCGTTGCGCTGCGCCAGCGACACGGCCCGATCGGCCGGAGGCATCAGCTGGCCCGGAACACCGATCTGGATGTCCATCGACGCCAGTCTGCTAGCGCCGGCGGAACTCGCGGCGGCGCGTGCCGTGCGGGTCGATGACCTCGCGGATGAGACGCACCTGCTCGGCGGTCGGCTCGGCGGTGGTGGGCACGCCGCCGCCAGGCAGCACCGGCTCGAAGCCGGTGGCCTCCAGCACCTGCTCGACGGTCACCCCCGGGTGCACCGAGCGAAGCCGCATGTGCTTGCTCCCCGGCTCGAAGTCCAGCACGCAGAGGTTGGTGACCACGAGCTCGGGGCCGCCGCTGAGCCCCAGACGCTCGCGCTCGTCGCCACCGCCGAGGTAGCCGGCGCAGGACACGAAGTCCACCGCGGCCACCAGGGACCGGGGATTGTGGTTGGGGTTCCAGTAGTAGAGGAGTTTTCCCATCGAGCCCATGTCCGCCAGCCCGGCGGTGCCCGGCAGGCGCACCTTCGGGGCGTGATAGTCGCCGCCGATGACGGAGTTGTTGGCGTTGCCGAAGCGGTCGAGCTGCGCCGCGCCGACGCAGAACTTCTGCAGCCAGCGGCCGTTCTGCGCCAGCGTCCAGAAATCGCCGTACTGCTCCACATACATGAGGGCGTCCCGCCAGAGGGGGGCCTCGAGGGTGGAGGCGGGGATCGGACCGGGTCGCGGCTCCAGACCCACGGCGCCGGCCAGCCAGACCAGGTCGGGGGCGTGGGTGAGCTTGGCCAGCTGGAAGGCGGCCACCGGCAGGAAGCTGGCCATGCCGTTGCAGGCCTGCTCGCCGTCGCCGAAGCACGAGGCCAGCACGGCGATCATCAACTCGTCGACGGTCCAGTCCCCCGCCGGCGGCGAGTCCAGGTGGGCCGGTGCGTCCATCAGCCCGTCTCCCAGCGAGCCAGCGCGGCCATCCGTTCGGAGCCTCCGACGGCTTCCAGGTACGCCTCGTGGCCGGCGGGGCCGTGCACGTAGGTGGCGAGGAACTCCTCGGTGGCATCGTCCGATCGGGCAGCCGCGACCCAGGCCAGGTGGAAGGCGGCGTCATATCCGTAGAGCGGGTTGAACGACGTGGGATGGGCACCCCAGGGGACCTCCACGAGGGCGTCCACCATGAAACCCGGCAGGATCGTCCGGTCGGGATTGGCGCGCAGTACGTCGCTGTCGACGATCTGCTCGGTGGTGACGATGACCCGGCGGGCGGCCTTGGGCATCATGCCGATGTCGGGCCACAGCGCGGTCGGTTCGTACTGCACGTTGCCGTAGCGGTCGGCGCGGTGGCTGTGCACCAGCGCCACGTCGGGCACCAGCGCCCGGCAGGCCACCACCGGCGGGCCGCCGAACGGGTCCTCCAGCATCGTGAGGTTCTCGTTGATGTCGATGAGGTCGGTGCCGATCATGCCCCGGGTGGGCAGGAAGGGCAGGTTGCGGGCGCCGGCGCCGAGGCGGGCCAGCAGCGCCGTCTCGGAGAGCTCCTCCATGCGGATGCGCCCGGCCTCGACGGCGCGCCGGTAGCGCTGCGCCAAGCCGAACTGCTCCATCGACACGGCGTTGCCGATGAAGCGGTTCATGCAGCCCGCCGCGGCCAGCCAGTCCAGGGCGATGCCACCGACGAGGCACACCAGCCCCAGATCGCGGCGCCCCTGGCGGATCAGCTCGCGGACCATGGCCATCGGCGCGGCCTGCGTGGCCATGTTCTGCAGCGCCACGACGTCGCCGTCGGAGACCAGCGACGCAGCCTCGGCGAGGGTGGTCTGCTTCACCTGCACCGGCCCGCTCCCCCGCTCACACCAGCTCGATGATCTCGCGGCCGCCGTGCAGCTCGATGACCTGCCCGCAGCAGTAGTCGCTGGCGGGCGAGGCCAGCCACAGGCACGCCTCGGCCACGTCGTCGGGCCGGCCCGGGCGCCCGATGGGGATCTGCGCCTCGATCCGGTCGATGAGCTCCGCCGGCATGCCCAGGCCCGTCTCGGGGTCACGGGCGCCGGTCATGCGAGTACCGGCGATGTAGCCCGGTGCCACGGCGTTCACGCACACCCCGAAGCGGGCCCACTCCCGCGCCACCGACTTCGTGAGGCCGATCACCCCGGCCTTCGCAGCGGCGTAGTTGGCGTTGCCCGCCGAGCCGTAGATGCCACCGATGGAGGCCACGTTGACGATCTTCTTGCAACCCTCGGCGGCGACTGCGGCCGGGTCGGTCCGCCGCAGCCACGGCGCTGCCGCCCGGATCATGTTGAACGCGCCGCGCAGCACCACGTCCACCACCGCGTCCCAGTCCTCGTCGCTCATCCGGTGCACCATGGCGTCGCGGGTGAGGCCCGCGTTGTTCACGAGGATGTCCAGGTCGCCCAGGCGCTCGGCAGCGGTCGCCGCGATCCGTTCGGCCTCGTCGACGACCGACCCCGGCGCCGCCGTGACACGCCCACCGTCGGCTTGGATCGCGGCGGTCACCTCGGCCACTGCGGCGGGATCCACATCGTTGACGGCCACAGCCGCTCCGGCGGCGGCGAACCTGGCTGCGATGGCTGCACCGATGCCGCGCCCGGCCCCGGTTACCAGCGCCACGCGATCCTGCAGGACTCCTCCTGCTGCGGTGCCCGGCGCCATTGTCCTGGCGGCTAGAACGACCGGGGCAGGCCGAACGACTCGGCGATGCTGTTGCGGGCCATCTCGTTGCTGATGGGGCCGATGCGGTACAGGCGGGCGTCGCGCCAGTAGCGCTGCATGTTGGTCTCGGCCGCGTAGCCCATGCCGCCCAGCATCTGGATGCCGAGGTCGGCGGCCTCGCCGGCGTACTCCGACGCCATCACTTTGGCCATGTTGGCCTCGATGCCGCAGTCGCGGCCCTGATCGGAGAGCCAGGCGGCGTAGTAGGTGAGGAGTTCGGCCTGCTGGCGCCACATGGCGATGTCGGCGATGAAGTGCTGCAGTGCCTGGAAGGAGCCGATCTTGCGCCCGAAGGCCTCCCGCTCGGTGAGGTGCTCCACGGCGTCCTCGAGGACCGCGTCCAGGATGCCGGTGCACAGGGCGGCCACCATGATGCGCTCGTTGTTGAGCGTGGACAGCATGCGGTAGAACCCCATGCCCGGCTCGCCCACGACGTAGCGGTCGGGCACGAACACGTCGTCGAGGAACACTTCGCACGATCCCACCGACTTCATGCCCACCTTGGGTATCTGGCGGCACTCCAAGCCCTCGGCGGGGTTCTTGACCAGAAACAGCGTCACCCCCCGGGCCGGCTTTTCTTGGATGTCCTCGGTGCGGGCCATCAAGAACAGGTAGTCGGACACGTGGGCTGCGGTCGACCAGATCTTCTGGCCGGTGATGCTCCAGCCACCGTCCACCT
>CAZTZI010000120.1:0-38269 GCA_964618115.1 uncultured Acidimicrobiales bacterium | reverse complement strand
GCTGCTCGGCGGGCGGCGGCTCGTCGTGGGTCGCGGGCACCTCGGGCTGCTCGGCGGGCGGCGGCTCGTCGTGGGTCGCGGGCACCTCGGGCTGCTCGGTGGCCGCGGGTCCGGGCGGGGCTGTGACCTCGGGTGTGGCGTGCTCCGAGGCGGCCGGTGACTCACCGGTTGCGTCAGGTGACGGCCCGGGATGCTCGACGGCGATTGCACCGCCATCCGGTGTCGCCGCGGCTTCAGCGGCAGCCTCCGGCGCGAGAACTTCGGTGGCCGCTTCGTCCGCTGCCACAGGCTGGTCGGCTTGTTCCGTCACGGCGCCGATCGTACCGCCCGGCCCTGCGGCTCCCCGCATCGCGCTCCGGATTCGGGGTCGGGGCGCTGTCACGCGGCACCGGTAGGGTGCCGACGATGGCGCAGTTCAACCCCGCGCAGCACGACGCCGTGCAACTCAACCCCGCCCAGTACGACGCCGTCCTGCACGGGAGCGGGCCGCTGCTGGTCAGCGCAGGCGCCGGGTCGGGCAAGACACGGGTGCTGACGCACCGGATCGCCCACCTCATCACCGATCAGGGGATCTCGCCCTTCGCGATCCTGGCCATCACCTTCACCAACAAGGCGGCCGACGAGATGCGCGGCCGTGTGGTGGATCTGGTGGGCCCTGTGGCCAACAGCATGTGGGTGCGCACGTTCCACTCGGCCTGCGCCCGGATCCTGCGCCGCGAGGCGGAGCGCCTCGGCTATCCCTCCGGCTTCAGCATCTACGACCAGGCGGACTCGGTCCGGCTGACCCGCTACGTCATGGCCGACCTCGGCCTCGACACGCGCCGTTCCACGCCCCAGTCCGTCCACGGCCGCATCAGCGCCGCCAAGGGTGACCTCGTCAGCCCGCAGGCCTATGTCGCCGCCGCCGCCCGACCGGCTCGCCTGGCGGCCGAGACGGCGGAGGTCTACACCGAGTACCAGCGCCGCCTGCAGCGCGCCGGGGCGATGGACTTCGACGACCTGCTGGGAGTAACGGTCCGCCTCTTCCGCGAGCATCCCGACGTACTCGCCGACTATCAGGACCGCTTCCAGCACATCCTCGTGGACGAGTACCAGGACACCAACCGGGCGCAGAACGAGCTGGTGCTGATGCTCGGTGCCCGGCATCGCAACGTCTTCGTGGTCGGGGACGCCGACCAGTCCATCTACCGGTTCCGCGGCGCCACGATGCGCAACATCCTGGACTTCGAGGATGCCTTCGAGGAGACGACGGTGATCCTGCTGGAACAGAACTACCGCTCGACGCAGAACGTGCTCGACGCCGCCAACGCCGTGATCGCCCACAACCTCAGCCGCCACCCGAAGCGGCTGTGGACCGACGCCGATCGGGGCGAGCCGATCACCTGGTACCGGGCCACCGACGAGGACGACGAGGCCCGCTGGGTGGTGCGGGAGATCGGCCGGCTCGCCGGCGACGGCCATGCCCTCAGCGACATCGCCGTCATGTACCGGATCAACGCCCAGAGCCGGGTGTTGGAGACCGCTCTGAACGGTGAGGATCTCCCTTACCAGGTCATCGGCGCGACGGCGTTCTACGAGCGTCGCGAGGTGCGCGACGCTCTGGCGTACCTGCGCGCCGTCGTGAATCCCGCCGACGAGGTGAGCCTGAAGCGGGTCCTGAACGTCCCCCGTCGCGGCATCGGTGACCGGTCGGTCGAGCGCCTCGACGCCTGGGCCGCCGACACCGGGCTGCCCTTCAGCGAGGCACTGCGGCGGCCCGGCGAGGCCGGCGTCTCCGGCGGGGCGCCGGCCGGTCTGGAGCGGTTCACGACGCTCCTGGATGAAGCCGCAGGATGGCTCGACGAGGGTCCCGGCCCGGCGCTGGATTTCCTGCTGACCCGCAGCGGCTACCTCGAGGAGCTGTACACGGACGTCGAGGAGGGCAGCATGGAGGCCGAGGGCCGCCTCGAGAACCTGGCCGAACTGCTCGGCTCGGCGAACGAGCACGAGACGGTGGGTGACTTCCTGGAGCAGACCGCGCTCGTGTCCGCCACCGACGATCTCGACCGCGAGAAATCCAAGGTGGTGCTGCTCACCGCCCACGCCGCCAAGGGGCTGGAGTTCCCCGTGGTGTTCCTCACCGGCCTGGAGGAGGGGATGTTCCCCAGGATGCAGGCGCTCGACGATCCCGAGGAGATGGAGGAGGAACGCCGGTTGGCGTACGTGGGCGTCACTCGCGCTCGCGAGCGGCTCTACCTGAGCGATGCCCAGAGGCGGACCATGTGGGGCAGCGCGCAGTTCAATCTTCCGAGCCGCTTCCTCGAGGAGATCCCCGCCGAGCTCCTGCACGAGGTGTCGGGTCGTCCCGAGCGCGTGCCGCGGCGAGACCAGTCGGATCGGTTCGGTGGCGCGGCTCTCGCCGGACGCCGAGCGGCGAGGCGGGAGGCCGAGGTCGAGGGCGCCCTGCGCGGCACGCCTGCGACCGCCGGCAGGTCCGGGCCGGGTGCGGATGCCGCGGCGCTCCCGGTCGGCGCCGATGTGCGTCACCCCGCCTGGGGCATCGGTGTGGTGGTGGACGCCTCCGGCTCCGGCGAGGACGCCGAGGTCACCGTGCGCTTTCCGGAGGCGGGGGAAAAGCGGTTGCTGGTCGCCTGGGCGCCTCTGGAGAGGGTTGTCCCCTAGCCACCCTCGCCGACGGCGTTCAGGTCGACGATCAACTCGCCGTCTTCGATGCGCACGTCGTAGGAGGGCATTCCCTCGCCGTGGGCCTCGACGATCGTGCCGTCGCAGGGGTCGCTGAAAACTGCTGCCGCCTGCTGCCACTGCAGCGTGCAGTCGCGCCCGGCACCCGGGCGGTGGGCGTCGAATGCGTACCAGCCCGCGGTGGGGGAGTTGCCGACGTGCTGCAGCCAGATATCGCGGTCGCCGCCGGCGGCATCGGCGTACAGGATCGGCCCGTCCCGGGCGATGGCCCGGCTCATCTCGGCCGGGTCGCCCGCCTCGAAGGTGTCATCGCCGAGCCGAACCGTCACCTCGCCGGTGCCGGCCAGGCGGCTCATGCCCCACACTAGGGCGACACCCGCGGCGACACCGACGAGGCCCACCACGACCGCCCGCCTGGGGTTCAGCGACAGCCTCGGCGCGACCGGCATGCTCACAAGTATGGGGCCTGCTGGTGCGCTCGGGGCACCGGGCGGCTACTCGTAGCCGATGGCCTCCAGCACCTTCAGGCGACCCGCCCAGATCGCCGGCAGGATGCCGCTGGCGAGGCCGGCGAGCGCCGCGATGGCGAGGTACGCGACGATCTGGCCGGCCGGGATGGACAGCGTGCTCACGACCGAGTCCGGGATGATGTCGGCTGCCAGCACACCGAAGGCCACGCCGAGGACCACGCCCAGGATCCCGCCGAAGACGGCCACCACGAGACCCTCCCAGCAGACCATGCGGCGCATCTGGCCCCGCGTCATCCCGACCGCCCGCAGCAGGCCCAGTTCGCGGGTGCGCTCCACGACCGACAGCGCCAGAGTCGCCACGATTCCCAATACGGCGATGACCAGCGAGAGCCCTAGGAGCACGTTCACGAAGATCAGTGCCTGGTCGATGTTGTCGGCGGCGGCGTCGCGGAACTCGGCACGCGAGCGTACGTCCACCTGCGGGTACTCGTCCGCCGAGGCGGAGATGGCCGCCCGCGCCGCCTCTTCGTTCACGCCGTCGGCGTTCAGGACCGACACGAACTGGTCCGTGTTGGTGTCGAAGTAGCGGTGCCATGTGTCCGGCGACACCACCCACGAACCGACGATGGCGTCGTCGGAGTAGATGCCGGCCACGCTCCAGGCGACCCGCTCACCGCCGAGGACCTCGACCTCGAGGGAGTCGCCGACGGAGAGCCCGTACTCGGTGGCCTGATCCACGTGGGCCAGAACCTGGCCGAAAGCTGGGTCGTTCACCTCTCCGGCGACAGGGTCCACGTCCACATGGGCGTCGAGCTCGGGGGTGTCCACCGACATCAGGCCGTGCACAGTGCCGTCGACGGGGGTGCGGAAGGCAGAACTCAGCCAGCGGTAGGTCGCCACCGAGCCGACTTCCGGCAGCGCGTCGAGTTCTTCGCCGAGGCGGGGACTGAACCCGCTGAACTGGTCGGCGCAGTTTCCGACGCAGAGGAACCAGTCGGCGTTCGCCTGCTCGTCGAGCACGTTGGTGAAGCTGCTCTTCAACGAGTCGGCCACGACGCTCACGGTCACCACGAGCGCCAATCCGATCATGAGGGCCGCCGCCGTGGAGGACGTGCGGCGCGGGCTGCGGGCCGCGTTCTGGCGGGCCAGGTGGCCGGGCATGCCGTCGATGCGGGCCAGCGGGGCGCCGAGCGCTCGGGCCATCGGCCGTGCGAACAGCGGGCTGGTCATGTTGATGCCCACGAAGACCGTCAGCACGCCCAGCGACAGGACCACCAGCAGATGGACGGTGCCCAGGTCGGCGAATACCGTGGTGAGCAGAAGCGCCAACCCCACAGCGGCCACCGCCAGCCTCCCGGCCCACCAGGCGATCCGCTTGCCCCCCCAGTTGGCCAGGACAGTGGCCAGCAGCGCCAAGGGGATGAGGGTCGCCCAGTCGCCGGCGAGGCCCGCCGCCAGCAACGCCACGCCGGCGATGAGGGCCAGGCCGCCGACGACCGGACGTCGGGCGACGACCGGGACAGAGAGCCGGGCGTCCTCCCGCAGGGCTTCGACGGGCGTGATCCGCCGGGCCTTCAGTGCCGGCGAGAGCGCGGCCAGCACGGTGATGCCCACGCCGACGGCGAAGGCTGTGCCGACGGTGCGCCCCGTCAGCAGCAGCGGATCGATGGGCAGTTCGCCGCCGCGGGCGCCGAAGATGGCCTTCAGCGCGGCGGAGACGCCGATGCCCCCGGCCAGGCCGAGCCCCGTAGCGACGAGGCCGACGACAGCCGCCTCGCCCAGCACCGAGCGCCGGATCTGGATTCCCGTGGCGCCGACCACGCGCAGCAGGCCCAGCTCGCGGATGCGCTGGCCGATGGCGATGGAGAACACGTTGTTCACCAGGAACGCCGAGACGACGAGCGTGATGACGGCGAACGCCAGCAGGATGTTCTGGAAGATCGTGATGAACGTGTCGAACTCGGCGCTCTGCTCCTCGGCCACCTCCTCGACGGTCAGGACCTCGAGTCCGGTCGGCAAGGCCCCCCGGAGCTCGGCGGCGACGGCGGCGATGTCGGCCTCGCGGTCCACGTCCACCAGGATCTCGTCCCAGCCTCCCCCGCCGTTCAGCAGCTCGGTGGCGGTGGCCAGGTCGAAGACTGAGAACTGCACGCCCTGTGACTGGTCCTCGTCGGGGTCCGCCCAGTTCACCGTGCCCACCAGCTCGAAGGCGCGCGTCCCCTCGGGCAGGCTGACCCGGTACGTCTCGCCGATGGCGAGGTCGGCGAACTCGGCGGTTCGGGAGTTCGTCGCGAACTCGTTCGGGCCCGCCGGCGGGCGGCCGTCAGCCAGGAACAGCTCGGTCAGAGCCTCCTCGTCGGACCAACTCACACCGAACTGGGGCGGGCCCGTGGACCGCAGCGGCTCGCCGTCGGGGTCGATGATGACCACGTTCCAGGCGGCGACCCCGCCGGTGACCGCCGCGACCCCGTCGACTCCGGAGATCTCGTCGGCCAGTGCGGGGTCCACCTCGGGGGCGTTCAGCCGATCGCCGAATTCGAGTTCGCTGCGCACCCGGAGGTCGATCGATCCGGCGATGTCGTCGGCGATGCCGTCGAAGGTGGAGCGCAGGCTGTCTGTCACGATGAAGACGCCCACGACGAAGGAGACGCCCAGCACGACGCTCAACGCCGTTCCCAGGAACAGGAACTTCCTGGCGGCGATGTTCTTGAGGGTGAGTCGCAGCAGGAACATGGCGTCGGCTCAGGCTCTGGCGCGTGCCGCGGCGGGGGGCGGGTGCAGCCGGCCCGGTGACTCAGGCACCGAGGGTCCTCACCTTGTCGAGCACGCCGTCGACAGTTGGGTCTCTCATCTCGTCGGAGATCCGCCCGTCGTTGAGGAACACGATCCTGTCGCTGTAGCTGGCTGCCCCGGCGTCGTGGGTCACCATCACGATCGTCTGGCTGAGTTGGTCCGATGCCCGTCTCAGGAACTCCAGTACCTCGGCGCCCGTGCGCGAGTCCAAGTTCCCCGTCGGCTCGTCGGCGAAGATGATGCGCGGCCGGCTCACGAGCGCCCGCGCCACGGCCACCCGCTGCTGCTGCCCGCCGGACAGCTCGTTGGGCCGGTGCGTGAGACGGTCGGCCAGGCCCACCGCGTCCACGACTTCGGTGAGCCAGGCGCCGTCGGGCTCCTCGCCGGCCAGGGAGATGGGCAGCGTCATGTTCTCCAGCGCGGTGAGGGTGGGGAGCAGGTTGTAGGCCTGGAAGATGAAGCCGACCTGTTGGCGGCGCAACAGCGTCAGCTCCCGCTCGTTGAGGGTGCCGAGCTCGGTGTCGCCGATGAAGATCTGCCCGGCGGTGAGTTCGTCGAGGCCGGCCATGCAGTGCATGAGCGTCGACTTGCCCGACCCGGACGGCCCCATGATGGTGGTCAGCTCACCGGCGTCGAAGGAAACGTCCACGCCGTCGAGGGCGTGCACCTCGGTCTCGCCTCTGCCGTAGACCTTGACGGCCCCGACGGCACGCGCCGCCGCGCCGTTGGCCCTCGGCTGCTGTCCGGTACCTGCCACTGCGGCCCTCCACGGTCGATCGGCTCGAAGTCAGCGATCCTACCGGCGAGGCGTTCGCCCCAACGCCGGCTGCCGGAGGAATTGCCTACGCCCTACTTACGTTCGCCCGCCGGTCACTGGATGCAGTCCCAAGCCTCGCCGGTGCACTCGGGGCTCGCGGCAGCGGCGTCTCGCGGATCGTCGGCACGGCGTGGCGCGCCGCGCCCCCGGGATTCACCCGGGGGCGCGGCGGTTGGAGCGAGAGATCGTGGGCTCAGCCGGTGGGCTGGGCAACCACCCGCAGGTAGGGCTTCTGCTCGTCCCAGCCGCCGGGGAACCGCTCGGCGGCTTCGGAGTTGCTGAGCGCCGGCACGATGATCACGTCCTCGCCGTGCTGCCAGTTCACCGGCGTGGCCACCTTGTGGTTGGCGGTCAGCTGCAGGGAGTCGATGACCCGCAGCACTTCGTCGAAGTTGCGGCCCGTGCTGGCCGGGTAGGTGATCATCAGCTTCACCACGTTGTCCGGGCCGATCACGAACACCGAGCGGACGGTCATCGTGTCGCTGGCGTTCGGGTGGATCATGCCGTAGAGGTTGGCCACCGTGGTGTCCGGGTCGCCGATCATCGGGAAGTTCGGGGAAATGCCCTGGGTGTCCAGGATGTCCTGGGACCACGCCCGGTGGTCTTCCACAGAGTCGCAGGACAGGCCGATGACCTTCACGTTGCGGCTGGCGAACTCGCTCTGGAGCTTGGCGGTGTAGCCCAGTTCGGTCGTGCAGACCGGCGTGAAGTCCTTGGGGTGCGAGAAAAGCACTGCCCAACTGCCGCTCTTCCACTCGTGGAAGTTGATCGTGCCCTCGGTCGTGTCTGCCGTAAAGTCGGGGGCGACATCCCCCAGTTGCACAGTCATGCTGCTGTGTCCTCCCTTGGTCGGTGGTCGTGTGACCGGTAATTCCAGACCGATTTCGTCGGCAATCAGGCTAGCGCAGACCAGCAGGAACACAACCGGGGGGCGACCCGGCACAGCGCGTGGCCGCTTGGTGTTTCCGGTCACCGCCGCGCTGGCCGTGGTCTCGGTGGCGGCGACCGGCTGCCCCGACGGTGGCGGTACGGAGTTGGGGCGCGCCGTCGAACCCACCGCGCCCCCGACGACCACACGGCCCCCGAACCAGCCACCGGACCTCCACGTGGACTCGTTCGTGTGGGCCGTCGGCGACCGGCTCGAGGCGCGCCTGTCCGTCGGCGATCCGGACGGCCATGTGACGAGGATCACCTGGCACCGCCCCCCGCCCGGCTTCAGCTCACGCGGCGGTGCCGACGATTCCTTCTCCTGGACGCCCCCCGTCGCCGGGACGTGGGAGGGGCAGGTCTCGGCGACCGATGACGACGGAGCCACCACCACCTCCGACGTCACCTTCATCGCTCGCCACCCGTACCGCCGGAACGTGCTGGTGGCGCTGGGCGATTCGGTGGCTGCGGGCTTCGGCCTCGATCTCACCGACGCGCTGCTGGGCGATCCCTGCTGGCGAGCGCCCGGCGCGGGATACCCCAAGGGCGCGATGGATCGGCTTGTCACCGACGGCAGAGTGCCGTTCGCCGACGAGGCGCGGGTCGTGCTGGCAGCGTGTGCCGGAAGTTCCACCGTCGACGTGTGGGCGACGCCGACGTGGCGGCCCCCCGGCGCCCCCACCGAGTTCGGCGAGCCCGGCTGGAGCCAACTCGACTGGGCCGTCGCGCTCAATCCTCGTTACGTCACGCTCACGGTGGGGGCGAACGATGTGGGTGTCGTGGATCTGTCGATCATCGAGGGCGGTGAGCTGGATCGCACCGAACTGGACAGACGCCTCGACGCCGTGGCGGGCGGCGTCGGGTACCTGCTCGACGAGCTGGTGGCACGGACCGACGCTCGGATCGCTCTCACCAACTATTACAACCCAACGGCGACCAACCCGACCGGGCTCCCCGGCTGTCGCGGCGAGTGCTTCGTGAAGCAGGCGACGTTCGTGCACGAGGCCCTCAACAGGACACTGGCGCGTGCGGCGGCGCGCCACGACTCGCGTGTGCAGTTGGTGGACATCGCCTCGCTCTTCGGTGGCCACGAGGCGGGCGACGCGCTCGGCCCCGATTGGCTGCGCGATCCGATCGAGACTTTCCTCGGCGTGCAGGTGGGGGCCTACTGCTCCGAGGACGACCCGTCCGGATCGTGGATCAGTTCCCTCGACTGCGTCCATCCGACCGGCGACGGTATGGCTGCCATCGCCGAGGCCACCGCAGCCACGTTGGCGAGACCCCGGGACTACTGAGAGGGGTCGTGCTCAGGGGCCGTCGTCGCCGTCGGCCAGGCTCGTCACGCGCTGCTGCCAGATCTCCTTGTAGTCCAGGTATACGAGGTGATGGTCTCGAGCGCGGGGGTAGTCGGTTCGGGCGAGCGCGGCCAGCGTCGACCGGGCCGCGGCCAACAGGGCGCTGAGTTCAGCGCGCCGGAGCGGGTTGGGATGCGCGGCAACAGCCGTGTCGACTCCACCGGGGGTCCCAAGACCCGACGAGTCCAGCACTGCGTGGGCCTCGGAGAAGTCGTCGGCGCTGGCACGGTCGAGGACCTGCTCGTGCGCCGACAGCCAGGCTTCGAGTTCGGGGGCGTGCAACTGTTGCCATGCGTGCTCGGCGGCGGGATCGGTCGGCGCCGGGGTGAGTGCCCCCTCCACGATCCGGTGGGATTGTTCCACGACCGCTGTGCCTCGCCGGCGCCGCCTCCGGCTGAAGAAGGCAAGAATCGCGCACACGGCGACGACCAGCGCCGGCAGGAGGTAGCGGATGTAGATGCTGCTCACTTCGTCCGGTCAGATCAGCCGGCGGTTCCGGGGATCCGTGTGGTGCCGGCGCTGCCTACGCCGGCGCGGCGACCTTGACCTGCAGCGGGGGCGCAATCACGGTGTGCGCCGAATGCCCGCATGCCCAGCAACTGTCACCGAGTCGGCCGCGCCACGTGACTTCGCAGATCCCGCAGGCCATCACGGTGAGAGTTCGCTCGCCGCCTGCGGCGTTGGCTGAAGGCCCGGCGCTGTCTACTGTCCCCACCGGCGTCGGATTGTATGCAGGCCCCTGATCGGGGTGGTGGATGCCCGGCCGGTGCCCCGTCGGAGCGACCGGCACCCGACTCATTCAGGCGGCGGAATGAACAACTCGTCACCGGCGCGAATCACGTCGGGGTTCGCGATGTTGTTGAGTTCGATCAGCGCCTCGACGCTGACATCGAACTGCCTCGCGATGCTGTAGAGGGTGTCGCCCTGCTCGATCGTGTAGATGAGTTCGCCGCCGATCGCTCGGTCCGGCTGGGTCGGCGGCGGCGGCGGCTGCTGCTGGGTCGGCGGCGGCGGCGGCTGGGTCGTTGTGGTCGTCTGCGTCACCGGCGGCGGGGGGGCGAGAGTGACGACTGTATTGCTGCTGGCGCCACCGTCGTCGGTCGTGGGACCGTTCGTGTCATCTTCCCCGCCGAAACAGGCGGTGAGCGTCAGTACGAGCCCGACGGAGAGTCCGGCCACGAGGATGCGTGTCCTTAGCACGGTCCGAAGCACAAACAGCACGCTACACGACTTGGCGATCCGGCAAAAGGACCGGTCGGGTTCGCCCGCGGGATCCCGGACCGCCGGACCTGTCGGCAGTGAATCGGCGCGCCGGGAGCCGCGCTCAGCCGGGCGGCGGGATGGTCAACGTGTCGTCGACGAAGATGACGTCGGGATTGGCGATGTTGTTGAATTCGATCAACTCTTCCACGGTGACACCGAACTGCCTTGCGATGCTGAACAAGGTGTCGCCTTGCTGCACCGTGTAGATGAGTGGCTCGACGACCACTGGCGGTGGGGGCGGAGGCGGCTCCGTGTTCCCGGCGGGCGGAGGCGGCGGCGTCGCTGCCTGGGTCGTGGTCGTGTCGTCCCCTGCCTCGTCGTCTCCGCCGAAGCATGAAGTAAGGACCAGTGCAATGCCAACTGTCAGTCCGAGTAGGGCCAGATATCTGCGGTGACGAGTGCGACTCATGCGTCGAATCCTACACTCGCCGTCCGAACAACTAGGGGATGCCGTGGCCTGATGTGCAAATCCCCCGGCTGAGGGGGGCCGAGGAGTACGTTTGTCGTATGGACGGGGTTCCTGCCGGAGATCCGGCCGGCGTCGGCGTGGCCGCGCGCATCCGTGCGCTTCCCCGAAACGGGACGTATGCGACGAGCGAGTGCGCGCACATGTTGTGTCGCGAACCTGCGACGGCGTTCCTTCTGTTCGATCCCCGCGTCGCCACCGCCTGGCTGGTGAATGCCGAGGGAACGGCGTCCCGCGGGCTGCCCATGTGCACGGCGCACGCAGACCGGTTCCGGCCGCCCGTCGGCTGGGATCTCTCCGACCAACGCAGCCCCCTCGAGCGGGAGGCGTCCGGCGGTGCCGCCGTATCGAGCGGACCGGAGGCGGCGTCACCCGATCCGGACGGTTCCGGGAACTCTCGGAGCGGCGACACCCCCGCGGCGGCCGAGCCGATCCCCACTCCTCTACTGAGCCGGGCGTTTCGGACGACTTCGCAAGCCTTGACCTGACGGCGCCGCCGCGACGCGGCACACTGCGGGTCCCGTGAACTCCTCCTCTTGGACGTCTCGTGCCCGCGTTGCGGCTCTTGTGGTGTCGGCGGTCCTGCTCGTCGCACTGCCGGTCCTGCTGATCGGCACGACGGAACGCTCCGGCGAGGTGCCCGCCGGAGAGTTCCATGACGCCCCGCCGCTCACCGCATACGACGTGAGCGACACGTCGATCTCGCCGCCGCAACTGTAGAGCGTCGACCTCGACTGGCGTTTCGAGTCCTCCCCGGTGATGTGGGACGGCGTGATCTACGTCGGTGGTCGCAGCGGGGCCATGTACGCGGTCGGCGATCCGGGCGCCCGATAGCGTGAGGCGCCGATGAACCTGTCGATGTCCGGCGAGACGGCCGGGGCGCAGTTGGGTGTGAGCACCTCGGTCGTCGACCGCGACGTGCTCGAGAGGGCGGCCCGCCGCTTCGGCGACCACGGCATCGTGCTGCCCACGTTCGCGGAACTGGCGGATCCGCGGCGGATACCTGCCAGTGCGCTGGCAGGGCTCGCTCATGTCGGTCACGACGACGCCGACGCACGCAACCTCTGGCGGGTGCACTGGTACAACGACACCCTCTCCGGCGGGCTGCGCGAGGTCCCCGAACACGTCGTGCTTCCGCCGACCTTCACCGGCGTGCCGCCTCGGATCCTGGTCGCCTTCGGGGACACCTTCCCCATGATCGGCGCCCACAAGGTGCTGGCCGCCTACGCCTGCCTCGTACCCCGCCTGGTCACGGGGGCGTTCGACCCGACCACCCAGCGAGCCGTATGGCCCTCGACCGGGAACTACGCCCGCGGCGGCGTGGCCATAAGCCGGATCATGGGCTGCCGGGGCGTGGCCGTCCTTCCGGAGAACATGAGCCGCGAGCGCTTCGAGTGGCTCCGCCGCTGGGTGAGCGACCCCGCCGACATCGTTGCCACGCCAGGCTCGGAGAGCAACGTCAAGGAGATCTACGACGCCTGCGCGGAGATAGCCGCGGATCCACGCAATGTCATCTTCAACCAG
The DNA here is from genome assembly GCA_964618115.1 of uncultured Acidimicrobiales bacterium. Classification (GTDB taxonomy): domain Bacteria; phylum Actinomycetota; class Acidimicrobiia; order Acidimicrobiales; family CATQHL01; genus VXNF01. Next base: position 25,972 of record CAZTZI010000120.1, on the reverse strand, counting down.
TTCTCGGAGTTCTCCAATCACGTAGGCCACTACGCGGTAACCGGTCCCGCCCTCGAGCACGTCTTCGAGCACCAGGCCGACGACGAGCCGGCTCTCCGTCTCGCGGCATTCGTGGCGGCCTCCGGCTCATCGGGGACCCTGGGTGCCGGCGACTACCTCAAGGAGCGGCACGGCACGCGCACCGTGGCGGTCGAGGCGCTGGAATGCCCGACGATGCTCTACAACGGCTTCGGCGAGCACAACATCCAGGGGATCGGGGACAAGCACATCCCGCTCGTTCACAACGTCATGGGTACCGACGCCGCGGTGGCGGTCTCCGACGCGGCCACCGACGGGCTGTTCCTGGCCTTCGGCCACGAAGGCGGGCGGCGCCTCCTGGCAGACCGCGGTGTTCCCGACGACGTGTTGGCGTCGCTGGAGCACTTCGGGCTGTCGAGCATCTGCAACGTGCTCGCGGCCATCAAGTACGCCCGTGCCGCCGGGCTGGGCGGCGACGACGTGATCGTGACCGTGGCCACCGACGGCGCCGCCATGTACGACAGCGAGCGCCCACGGATCGGTGCCGGGCGCTTCGGCGGATCCTTCGACGGTGCCGATGCGGCCGCCCGGATCGAGGAGAATCTCGCCGGAGCGGACACGACCCACGTCGAGTTGCTCGACGACGTGGGTCGCTCCCGGATCTTCAACCTCGGCTACTTCACCTGGGTCGAGCAGCAGGGCGTGTCGCTGGAGGACTTCGAGGCGCGCCGCCGGGCCGGGTTCTGGCACCGGCTGCACGCCATGGCGCCGGCCTGGGACGCCATGATCGACGACTTCAATGCTCGCAGCGGGGCGGCGGCCGGCAGTTGAGGGAGGTATGAAGAGCCTTTCTCGCGAGGCGGGCTGGCTGGGGTCGCCGCCAGGCGCCTCGTTCGTTCCCGACAGCGCCAGCGACAACCCGTTCGTGCGTTATCGCAGCCTGCAGTGGGCGCACGGGCGGTTCCTGGAGGCGGGACGGACAGAACAGGACTTCCTGGCCGCCGTGGAGGCACTCGACCGCCGCGTGGCCGAGATCGACGGGCGCGGGTTCCGGGTGACCCCGACGTTGCGAGCAAGGCCTCTGGGCGAGCGACTGGGAGTCGAACTCTGGATCAAGGACGAGACCGGCAACGTCACGCTCACCCACAAGGCGCGCCATCTCATGGGATTGGCGCTGCACCTCGAGGCCGAGGGGGTGGCTGCCGGTCGGCGCTTGGCCATCGCTTCCTGCGGGAATGCCGCCCTGGCGGCGGCGACGGTGGCGCGGGCCGCGAACCGCCCGCTGGACGTCTTCATCCCCCCGTGGGCCGACGAAGGCATCGTCGAGACGCTGGACGTGCTGGGGGCGAGGACCCAGGTTTGCCCGCGAGTTGCCGGCGAGTCCGGTGACCCCTGCTTCCTGCGATTCCGGGATGCGGTGGCGGCGGGTGCCCTGCCGTTCTGTGCGGTCGCCGCGGAGAACATCTGGACCATCGACGGCGGGCGCACGCTGGCGTTCGAGATGATCGACTCCCTGGCCGGGGTCGCCGATCTTGACGCGCTGTTCGTGCAGGTGGGTGGCGGAGCGCTGGCGTCCAGTGTGGTGCAAGGCTTCGCCGAGGCGGTCGGCGCTGGTGTCATCGGGCGTCTGCCCGCGATCTATGCGGTGCAAACCGCGGGTTGCGCGCCGCTGCGGCAGGCCTGGGACCGGCTGCGTGCGCTGGGGAGCGATGTCGGGATGGAGGCGGCCCTCGCAAGGGCCGAGTCGCAGCCGGAGGACTTCATGCAGCCCTGGGCGCCGCCGGACGGGAACACGCCGCAGAGCATCGCCACCGGAATCCTCGACGACGTGACCTATGACTGGTTGCCGATCGTCTGGGGGGCCGCGGCGACCGGAGGCGATGTGGTGGTGGCCCCGGAGGAAGCGGTCGCGGAGGCTCACGCCCTCGCCCGGGACTTGACCCCCATCGCCGTTGACCCGACGGGCACGGCCGGGCTGGCAGGTCTGCTGGCGGCGCGGCGCGGGGGACTCGTGGCCGACGGCGCCAGGGTTGGGGTCCTGTTCACCGGAGCGGACCGCGGCGCCGCCGACTGATCGGGAAAACCGAAGGAAAGCCGGATGATTGAGCAAGGATCATTCGATGATTCCTGCGGCTCTATCGATCCGCTGGTCTGGTTGACTTGAGGTCAGGAATCAACAACAGGCCGTACCGCTCGGATCACTTCGGGATCGGGCAGGCGGCCGCAACAGCAGGGAGGTGAGGACATGAACCAATCCTCGAAACCGCTGGCCTCTACCATCCGGCGCCTCTGGGGCTGGGCCCGGCGCCACTGGATCATCAGCACCGTCGGTGTTGCAGCAGCCATCGGCCTGGGCATCTGGCTGATCTTCTTCTTCTTCGCCGTGCAGACCCTGTTCATCGACGAGGAGGTGGACGAGGCGCTGCCGTTCGGTGAGTCTGCGGTTCCCGCGGAGGCCCCGGCACCGGCGCCCGCCACCGAGCCGGTTCCTCCCGCGCCGGCATCTGCCGGGGAGGCGCCCGCCCCTGCCACCGAGCCGGCGGCTCCCGCAGCGCCCGCGCCGGCCCCGGCGGAAGGCTCAGCGGCCGCCCCTGCACCTCCGGCCGCTGAGGACGCCGCTCCGGCACCTGCGGGGGAGTCCGCCCCCGAGACGCCGGCTCCGACGCCGGATCCCCCCGCCGAGTCCGCCCCGGCGCCTGCGCCGGCCGAAGGGGAGTTGGTCGCCGGACCGGGAGCGTCGGGAATGCCCGGCGATGAGATCACCCCGGAGATGGCTGACGAGATGAACGAGGCAGTCGCATCGGGAGCGATGCCGCGTGAGGTCATCATGAGCGAGGAACGGCCCATGCCCGTGGCTCCGCAGATCGTCACGCTCGTCTCCGGCGAGTTCATGGACCGCAGCCACCCGACCTCGGGCCGGGTGCTCGTGCTGAACGACGGCTCCGAGCAGCGCTTCCTGCGGTTCGAGGACTTCCGCACCGACAACGGCCCCGACCTCAACGTGTGGCTGTCCTCGGCACCCCCCGACGCGCCGGTCAGGGATTTCCTGAACGACTGGATCGATCTCGGCGACCTGAAGGGCAACGTGGGCGCCCAGAACTACGAGATCCCGCCCAGCGTCGACCTCGATCGCTACTCCACGGTGCTGGTCTGGTGCGTGCGCTTCAGCGTGGCCTTCGGGGCGGCCGGGCTGGCCTGAGCCACCGCCTGCCGGCAGCGCTCAGCCGGCGGGCACCTGCGGCCAGGTGTGTGGCACCTCGATGCCGGCGCGGCGCAGCAGATCACGCTGCGCCGCTGCCGCGGTGACACGGAGTTCGTCGATGTCGACGGTCGCGCACAGGCCGTCGCGCACAACGGGGCGCCCCCCGATGAGTACATCGCGTACGTCGCGCCCGTCGCTGCCCCACACCAACTGCAGCGCGACATCGCCGTGGGGCGTCCAGGCCGAAGCGCCACAGTCGAACACGACGACATCGGCAAGCTTGCCCACCTCGAGCGAACCGATCTCGGCTTCCTTGCCGATGGCCTCGGCCCCGCGAATGGTCGCCAGTTCGAAGGCATCGTGCGCTCCGAAACCCTCCGGGTCCACCGGCATGTCGCGCGCCAGCCCCGCCGCCAGTGCAGCCGCCCGCAAGACGTCGGGCAGGTCGCCGGCATTGCCGGCGTCGCAGCCCAGCGCCAGGCGCCCCCCGCGCCGCGCCAACTCGAGGTGACGTCCCGCCACCGTGACGCCCTGACCCAGCCGCAGGTAGGCCCACGGGCAGTAGGCGATTGCAGACTCGGTGGCCAGCACCAACTCCACCTCGTCGTCGTCGAGCCACACGCCGTGGGCCAGCAGCAGGTGGCGCCCCAGGATCTGTAGCCGGTTGAAGTGCACCAGAGGTCGCACCCCGCGGTGGCGGAGGTAGCTCTCCGGGTCCGACGACGTGGGCGAGATGTGCATGGTCATGCCGCACCCGGCGCCGCGTGCCAGGTCCGAGGCCCCGACCAGTAGCTCGTCGGAGGCGAGGTCGTGGCCGACGAGCGTCACCCAGCCCTCGACGAGCCCTCCCGGCGGGTGCGCCGCCAGCACTTCCCTCTGGCGGTCGAGCACCTCGCCGGCCGGCGCCGCGAACGGCGCGTCGTCGATGTCCCACCCCCAGGTCCCCACCGTGCCGCGCACTCCGACGGTGGCCATCCCGGCCGCCACCCGGTCGGGGTTCGCCACCGTTCCCGCTTCGATGAGCGCGGTGACGCCGCAGAGCGCGCTCTGTGCCGCCGTCAGTGTCGCCGACAGCTCGTCGTCATCCGGAGTGTGCTCGGCATGCAGCGGCACCGACCACGAGAAGATGGACTCACCGGGCGCCAACAGGTCGGGGATGCAACTGCGCACCAGGGGATCGCCCGTGAGGTGCTGGTGCGCGTTGATGAGACCCGGCGTCACGATGCACCCCGAGGCGTCCAACTCCGGCGCTCCGGGATGGGCCGCACGTACGGCTGATGTCGAGCCCACCGCCGCTATCCGGTCATCGCGGACGGCCACGGCACCGCCGGCCAGAACCTCACGGCGGGGGTTCATCGTCACGACGTCGCCGCCGGTGATCAGCAGCACGTCCGGCACCGGTGCGGCAGATCCGGCCTCGACCATCGCCACGGCAGGCTAGTGGAGCGCGCCCGCTCGTCCGGGTCGAACGAATCGGCGCTCGGGGGTGCCGTCGGTACCCTCTGCGCATGGATCTCGGATTGGCCGGCCGGCGAGCGGCGGTGGCGGCGTCGTCGGCGGGTCTCGGTCTGGCGGTGGCCAGGGCTCTGGCCGACGAGGGTTGCACGGTCGTGATCTCCGGGCGCAACCCTGAGCGACTGGAGCAGGCGGCCGTACAAGTCCCGACGGCGATCCCGGTCGTCGCCGACGTGTCCGGCGCCGCCGGGGCCGAGGCGTTCGTGCACGACGCCCGTGTCGCCCTCGGCGGGGGGATCGACATCCTGGTCACCAACGCCGGCGGCCCGCCCGACGGGGACTACGGGTCTTTCGAGCCGGCGGACTACCTCGAGGCGCTGCACCTCAACCTGATGTCGGTGGTGGCCATGTGCTACGCCGTCACCACCGAGATGCGACGGCGCCACTGGGGCCGGATCCTGGCGATCACCTCCGTCACGGCGCGCCACCCCCTACCCGGCCTGATCCTCTCCAACACGGCGCGCGCCGGCGCCACAGGATTCCTGAAGACGCTGGCGACTCAACTTGCGGCAGAGGGCGTCACCGTCAACTCCATCCAGCCGGGCCTGCACGACACCTTTCGGCTGCGCTCGGTGTGGGGCGAGGAACTCCCGGCGGTGGTGGCCAGGAGGGTGCCGGCCGGTCGGCTCGGCGATCCCGACGACTTCGGGCGGGTGGCCGCCCTGCTGTGCTCGGAGTGGGCCGGTTACGTCACCGGAGTGGCCATTCCCGTTGACGGCGGCCTGGCCCAGAGTCTGCAGTAGCGGCCCGGCGGCGGCTTCGGGAATCGCACGGGGGTCACACGGTCCGCCATCGGATGGGCCCGAAAGGGCGGCATACTGCGCCTCGAAGTCTGCGGAGTTTGCAAAGGAGCAGGCAATGCCGTGGCCCGACATTCACGATGACCTGTTGTTCGGCCACATCGGGGCCGAAGTCGAGCGCCAGAACACCACGCTGCAACTCATCGCCTCGGAGAACTTCGCCTCCCCGGCGGTGCTGGCCGCCACCGGCTCGGCCCTCACGAACAAGTACGCCGAGGGTTACCCGGGCCGGCGCTACTACGGCGGCAACCAGATCATCGACGAGGTGGAGGAACTGGCGCGTGTCCGATGCCGGGAACTGTTCGGCGCCGAGCACGCCAACGTTCAGCCCCACTCGGGCGCCAACGCCAACATGGCCGTCTACCAGGCTTTGCTCAAGCCGGGCGAGGTCGTGCTGGGGATGGCACTCGATCAGGGCGGCCACCTGACGCACGGTTCGCCGGTCAATGCCAGCGGGATCCTCTACAACTTCGTTGCCTACGGCGTCGACGCCGAGGGCGAGCGCATCGACTTCGACGAGGTCAGGGAGGTGGCTCTCGAGCACCGCCCCCGGCTCATCGTGGCCGGCGCCACGGCCTATCCCCGGCTGATCCCCTCCGAGCCGCTGCGCGCCATCGCGGACGAGGTGGGTGCGCTGCTGCTGTTCGACGCAGCCCACGTCGCCGGGCTCATCGCCGGCGGCGTGCATCCCGATCCCGTGCCCCACGCGGACGTGGTGACGTTCACGACGCACAAGACGCTGCGCGGGCCTCGCGGCGGCTGCATCGTCTGCAAGGAGCCCTACGCCCGGGCCATCGACCGGGCCGTCTTCCCCGGCAGCCAGGGCGGTCCGCTGGAGCACGTGATCGCCGCCAAGGCCGTGGCCTTCGCCGAGGCCGCTGCCCCGGCCTTCGGCGATTACGCCGCCGCCATCGTCCGCAACGCTCGGGCGCTTGCCGCGGCGCTCTCCGGCGAAGGATTCCGCCTCGTCTCCGGCGGGACCGACAACCACCTGATGCTGGTGGATCTGCGCAGCTTCGATGCCGATCTCACCGGCGCCGAGGCGCAGACCACCCTGGACCGGGCCGGGATCACCCTCAACAAGAACACCATTCCCGGCGACGAGCGTTCCCCGTTCGTCACGAGCGGGTTGCGCATCGGCACCGCGGCGGTCACGACCCAGGGGATGGGCCCCGAGGAGATGGCGCAGATCGCGTCGTTGATCGGCCGCACCCTGCGGAACCGCAGCCACGGATCCGAGCTGGACGCCGTCCGCGACGAAGTACGCGCTCTCTGCGGCCGCTTCATGCCCTATCCGTAGGCGGCACCGCCGACACGATCGCGGTCCCGCCGGGCGCCGCCGCGGCGCGCCGCTGTGCGGGGGTCGGCCCGCCGGCCTGCGCGATCGGCGGGGAATCGGCGGACACCGCCTCCGCGGGCCGGCACGAAGGGCTCTGCCGTCCGGCGGCAGCGCCGGCTGGCGCGGCCCGACCAAAGCATATATAGTTACTACTTATTGAACCCGGCGCACAAGGAGGCGGCGGTGTACGAAGCGACAGACCGGATGGCGACCGCCGCGGAGTTCCCTGCAACATCGCGAATCCGCGAGACCGACTGGCACATCCTGGCCGGCTTCTGGCACCCCGTCGCGTTCTCCTCCGAACTCGAGGACGGGCCGGCGGCGGCGAAGCTCCTCGATGTCGAGTTGGTCGTCTATCGCACCAACGAAGGTGTGGCGGTCGCAAAGGATCTGTGCGTTCATCGCGGCGCCAGGCTCAGCCGGGGGTGGATGGACAGCAGCGGGGACTGCATCGTCTGCCCGTACCACGGGCTCCACTACGACCAGGCGGGGCAGTGCGTCCTGATCCCGGCCAACCCACCGGACCGACCGCCTCCGCCCCGCACGATGCGACTCGTGAGCTACCAGGCCGTGGAGCGCTACGGGATCGTCTGGGCCTGCCTCAAGCCCGAGCCCCTCCGCCCCCTCCCGGAGTGGCCTCTGCTCGACGACCCGGGGGCGGACTGGGTGGTCATTCAGATCCCGAAGAGTCGCTGGGCAACCACCGCGAGTCGTCATTGCGAGAACTTCAACGACATCGCCCACATCTCATGGGTTCACATGAAGACCTTCGGGAACCGGGCCAGACCGGTGGTGCCCGACTACACGCTCGAGCAGACCGACTACGGGCTGTACATGGAACTTCCCTACGTGGAGGTCGAGCGCGGCTTCAACGACGATCTCGGCGAACGGGAGCGCGACGTCCGCTACCACCACCACCTCAGCTACCCGTTCGCCACCGATCTTCGAGTCGACTATTCCACTGACGAGGGCGACGGCTTCGTCACGAGCCACTTCTATGACGTCGGCTCTCCGGTGAGTGCCCGCGAGACCGACATCTACCAGATCAGCATCACGAACATTCCGGGGGCGACTGCTGAGGACTATGTGGGGTATCAGCTGGTCACCAACAGCGAGGACATCGAGGTGGTCGAGAGTCAGCGTCCCGAGGACGTGCCGTTGAACCTGCGAGCCGAGATCCACATTCCGGCCGACAAGCTCTCCATCCGCTATCGGCGGGATCTCGTGGAGCTCTTCGGTCTCGGATCGCCGGAGATGATCGCCTAGCGATGCGCGCGACCGCCGTTTCTGAGATCGATCCCGCGGTCCGCAACCTGTGGCATCCCGTCGCAGCCATGGAAGAACTGCGCCCCGGCTGCACCATGCGTACACAGCTCTTCGATCAGAGCGTCGCTGTGACCCTCGGCGACCACGGGGATGTGTCGGCGCGGCTCGACGCCGAGGACGGGTCGGCCCCCTCCGGCGGGGTCGCCGCAGACGGCATGCCGGCGAGCCTCCCGACCAAGGTTGCCTACGAGTTCGCCTGGACGAGCCTGGGCACGGCTCCGGAGGAGATCTTCTCGATCCCGGAGTGCGACGAGCCCGACCGGCGCAACCTCTCCGCCGGCACGATCGGGGTGCGCGTCTCGGCGCCGCGCGCCGTCGAGAACTTCCTTGACATGGGCCATTTCCCCTACGTGCACGCGGGCATCCTGGGTCAAGCGCCGCGCACCGAGGTTCTGGAGTACGCGGTCGACGTGGACCCCGCGACCAACGATCTGTTCGCCAGGGACTGCGAGTTCTATCAGCCGTATGCGGCCGCCGCCGCCAGCGGCGGACAGCGCTCGCAGTACACCTACCGGGTGCCTCACCCCTACTGCGTCATGCTGTACAAGTCCTGCCCGATCGACGGCTCGCGGCTCGACGTGATCGCGCTGTTCGTCCAGTCCCTGTCGCCGGATCGGGTCCGCGCGCACAACTTCATGAGCCTCATCGACGATCAGAGCACCGATAGCGAGTTGCGGCGCTTCCAGCAGCACATCTTCGGCCAGGACAAGCCGATCCTCGAGAACCAGAATCCTCGACTCCTCCCGCTCGACCCGACCGAGGAGTCCTCCGTACGCGCCGACCGTTCCTCCATGACCTACCGGCGCTGGCTCAGCGAACTCGGCGTCACCTATGGCGTCATCCCCGAAAGGCGTTCCGATGACGACTTCTGACCCGGCGACGGTTCTGCATCCCGTCGCCAGCCTCGGCGATCTGTTCCCCCGTCACATCGTCAGGAGCCGGCTGTTCGGCCAGGAGCTGGCCATATGGAAGGCAGACGACGGTTTCATCAACATCTGGGCGGACCGTTGCATTCACCGCGGTGTGCGCCTGTCCGTCGGCGTCAACGACGGCGCCGAACTCGTCTGCCAGTACCACGGCTGGCGCTACTCCAACCGCAACGGCGACTGTTCCTACATACCGGCGCATCCCGGCGAGTCGCCGGCGCGCAGCATGTGCGTGCCGACTTTCCGCAGTGCGACCAAGTACGGCCTCCTCTGGTCGGGCAGCTCGCTGGAAGCCGAACCCCCCGAACTCGCGGCCCTGGCCGGCGACGGGACGATCGTCCTGCGCAGCCTGCCGGTCAACGCCCCCGCTGGTTTCGTGCTGGAACGACTCGCCGGCTACTCCTTTCAGCCGGCGGAGGCGCTCGGCGCCAGACGCGACAGTCCCTTCTCCGTCACCGTCACAGCCGCCGGCGCCGAGACCAGCGTGGTGCACTTCGTCCAACCGGCCGCGGCGGATCGCTGCGTGATCCGGCCCGTCCTGGCGCCGGCGCCGCCGGCGCAGCAGCGCCTCGCCGTCCTCCGCCACCACGCCGCCCGGCTCGAGGAGTTGCGGACAAGGCTGGAATCCTCCGCGCCCCCCGCCGCCGAGCGGATCACGGCGAGCCTGCTGCCGCTGCCCCGGCGTCACAAGAACGGCTCAGCCGGCCCGGCGCCGGCCCGGCGCCCGGAAGTGCAGGTCACGGTCGCCCGCAAGTGGCTCACCGCCGAGGGAATCGCCGCCATCGAGCTGGCCCCGGTCAGCGGCGAGCTGCCGAGCTTCCAACCCGGCGCCCACGTGGACGTGCACCTGCCCAACGACCTCGTTCGGCAGTACTCCTTGACCAACGGACCCCAGAAGACCGACGTCTACCGCATCGGCGTGAAACTCGAGCCCAACTCACGGGGCGGGTCGCAGTACATGCACACGGGCCTGCAGGAGGGCGACACCCTTGCAATCTCCCGACCCCACAACAACTTTCCCCTCCGGCGGGATGCGGCCAAGACCCTGCTGATCGCCGGCGGGATCGGCCTCACACCGCTGCTCGCGATGGCTCAGACGCTCGCCCGGCAGGGGCTGACGTGGGAGTTCCACTACTTCGCCCAGAGCGAGGCCCACATCGCCTTTCCCGAAGTGCTCGATCCTCTCGGCAACGGCGTCAGCAGGCACCTGGGGCTCTCACCCGCGCAGACCAGCGACGAACTCACCAGACTCACCGAGGACTACGCGCCCGCCCACCACCTCTACGTCTGCGGGCCCGGGCCGATGATCGAAGCGACCCGTGCCATCGCCGCCGAGGCGGGGTGGCCCGAATCGGCCGTCCACTTCGAGTACTTCAAGAATGAGTCCGAACAGGACGACACGTCGGCGTTCGAGGTCTTCCTCGCACGGCGCAACAGGACGCTGACGGTCGGCCCGGGCACGTCGATCCTGGAGAGCCTGCGGGGCGCAGGCGTGGACATGCCGTCGTCCTGCGAGCAAGGCGTCTGCGGGACATGCATGGTCACGGTCCTCGAGGGGGATCTCGATCACCAGGACGTCTACTTCAGCGACGGCGAGCGTGAAGCCGGCGACAGATTGCTGACGTGCGTCTCACGCGCCGCCGGCGAGCGGCTCGTCCTGGATCTATAGGTCACCCTTATGAAGCTCTACGACTACGTTCTCTCGGTCAACTGCTACAAGCAACGGCTGTTGCTCGGCATCCTGGACGTGCCCTACGAGCTGATTCCCATCGACTTCTACCCGGGATGGGAGCACAAAGGAGAGGCGTTCAAGAAGATCAATCCCCTCGGCCACATCCCCGTCATCGACGACGACGGCTACATCCTGCGCGACGCTCATGCCATCCTGATTTATCTGGCCTGCAAGTACGACCATTCCGGGACCTGGTACCCCACCGATGACCCGCGGCTGCTCGGTGAGGTGTCTTCCTGGCTGCTCTTCGCGGAGGGCACGACCAACACGGCGTCCGCGGCCCGCCTGCACGTCAACCTCGGCTACGACTTCGACCTGCAAGCGTGCCAGGCGGGCGCCCACCGGCTGTTCCGCGTCCTCGACGAGCATCTCTGGTTCCGGGAGCAGGAGGGACTCGGGTGGGTGGCATCGGCCGCGACGCCGACGGTGGCCGACATCGCCGTCTTCCCCGACGTGGTCCTCTCCGAGGAAGGTGGAATCTCCCGTGAGGACTACCCCGCCCTGCGTCGCTGGACCGAGCGAGTGCAGCGCCTGCCGCGGTTCGTCGCGATGCCGGGAATCTTCCCCGTCGCGCCGGCGCCGTCATGAGCGCCGAGACCGCCGCCGATCCGGTCTCGGTCAACCAGTGGTACGCCATTGCTGCGCTGGATGAGGTCCCACGCGGGCGCGTGCAGCGCACCGAGTTGCTGGGCATCCCCGTCTCCCTCTCCGTCAACGGCGAGGGCGAACCGCTGGCCTGGAGGTCGCAGGACTGCCTGCCCGCCGGAGCCTGCGTCGAGACCGCAGCCGTCAGGTGTCCGCTGCCGGCCCGCGCCGACTTCGGCTACGTCTGGACCACCGTCGGCGAGCCCCCCGGCGGGCTCTTCGACATCCCCGAGACGGCGGAGTCCGACCGGCGAACGTTCAATGCGGGAACATTCGGCATACACACGTCGCCCCCGCGTGCCATCGAGAATTTCCTGGACATGGGCCACCTGCCGTTCGTCCACCAGGGGCTGCTCGGTGAGCAGCCCTTCACGGAGATCGTGGACTACCAGGTCGAGTATCAGGACGTTGAGATCTACGCCATCGACTGCCTCATCTTTCAACCGATGGCCACGGCCGCTTCCACGTCACCGCAGATGGTGAACTACACCTTTCGCGTCCCCCATCCGCTGTGCGCGCTCCTCTACAAGACCACGCCGGTCGACCAGGCCCGGCTCGATGTCATCGGCCTTTTCGTGCATCCCGTTCGCGCCGACTACATCCGGGCGCATCTCTTCAACTCGCTGCTGGACGTGACCAACACGGACGGCCAGATTCGACGGTTCCAGCAGTCGGTGCTGGCACAGGACAAGCCGATCCTCGAGAACCAGGTCCCGAAGCGGCTGCCCCTCGATCCCGACGCGGAGGTTCCGGCTCGCTCGGACAGGACCAGCAACGCCTACCGGCGCTGGCTGAGCGAGTTGGGTCTGAGGCACGGCGTCATTCGCCACGACGCCGGGGCCTCAGCCACGTAGCTCCCTGCAGTCGTACGCTGAGCCCCCCGGCGTACGCTGAGCCCCCCGGTCGGCGCAGGCCCGATCGGGGGGCGGTTCTACACGGCGGCGACGACGAGAATGATCCGCGCTTGCTGCCCCGAGTGCCAGCGGTGCGGGATCCGGCTGTTGTAGAAGACGGAGTCCCCTTCCTCCAGCAGCAGTTCAGGCTGCCCCTCGAACTCGAGCCGGAGTGCCCCCTCCAGGACGTAGAGTGCGTGCTCACCGTCGGACGAGAACCAGTCCGCGACATAGTCCCCCGGTTCGATCCTGTAGTCGTACAGTTCCGAGATCCTGTTGCTGCCGCGGAAGATCGCGCGGGCAGTGGCGGTGCGCATGTGCTCGGACAGCGCGATCCGCCGCGTCTCGGCCGACCGGACGACTTCGATCCCAGCGGGAGCAGGCGCGGGCAACAGGTCGCTGGGGTGAACGCCGAGAGCTTGCGCCAGGCGATAGAGGGTCGCGATCGCGACGGAGGACTGGCCGGACTCCAGCTGGCTCAGGAAGGGTTGGCTGACTCCTGCCGCCGCTGCCAGCTTGACCCCGGAGATACCTGCCTCGGTCCGGAAGCGGCGGACCCGGTTGCCGATCTCCGCTCCGAAGTCTCGTCCCCGGTCAACGCCGGTCGCCACTATGACTGCCCTTCTGTTCGGCGGCCCGCGTCCCCGTCCGAGCGTCGGCGACAGGCCGTGACGTGCGGCGGTCCGCCGGCCCGCTCCACCCTAGCGTCACCTGTCGTCCGCCTCGCCCGACGGCTCCGCATCAGCGTCGCTCCCGGAAATACGGGACCGCCAAGGCTGAGGGGGCGCCGCCGCGGCCGGCGGTCGCTGCGGAGGTCACGACAAGGACGAGCAGCGTGGCGATGAACGGCAGCATGGACAGCAGCTCGCGTGGAACCCCCAACCCGAGCAACTGGAAGGTGAATCCGAGACTCGAGACCGCGCCCAGCGTGTAGGCGGCGATCAACATCCGCCAGGGCCGCCACGACGAGAAGATCACCAGCACGACGGCCAGCCAGCCGGCGCCGGCGGTTATGCCGGCACTCCAGCTGTTGAACAGGGCGAGGGTCATGTAGGCGCCGCCCGCGCCGGCCGCGGCGCCACCGATCGCGACGTGGAGGAATCTTGTGCGGCCGACGTTGATTCCGGCCGAATCCGCCGCTGCCGGGTTGTTCCCCACGGCACGCAGCTCCATGCCCCGCCGCGTCCTGAAGGCGTACGAGCTGGCCGCCGCCACGAACCCCCACGACAGGTACACGAGGGCGTCATGGGAGAACAGGATGGGGCCGGCGAGCGGCAGGTCGGCCAAGCCCCCCTCCAGCAGCGGGTCGAACGTCCCTCTACCGGGCCTCAGAGCCACCGGTTCATCCCCGAGATCGCCGATGAACCGCGAGATCCCCGTACCGAGGATGACCAGGCCGATGCCGGTCACGATCTGGTTGGCGTGGAAGCGGATGGCCAACACTCCGTGAATCATGGCTGTGAGAGACCCGGCCACCATGGCGACGGCGAGACCTGCCCACGGGCTGCCCGCCTCGGTCGTCATCCAGAACCCCGTGACGGCGCCCATCAGCATCATGCCCTCGACGCCGAGGTTGAGGATGCCGCTCCGCTGCGTGAGGATCTCCCCGGTCCCAGCCAGCACCAGGGGAGTGCCCGCAACGACGGCCGCGGCGACCGACTGGATCAGGATGCTGTCGTTCACCGCGGGAGCCGCGGGCCCGACGCTCCTGCGGCCCGGGCTGAGCGCAGGGTGAAGTGATGGAAGAACTGCCCGCCGGCGACGCATAGCAGCAGGATGCCCTCCAGAGCGATGATGGTTGCCGGAGAAACTCCGATCCGGCTGAGGGAGGGTCCCGACGTTGTGATCCCCGCGACCACGAAGGCCGCTGGAATGATCGCTCGTGGGTTCATCCCTGCAACCACGGCCACCACGATGCCGGTGTATCCGAGGGCGCCCGCTTCGATGGCGCGCGGTTCGAGCGCGTAGGTCACGGATGCGATCTGCGTCGCCCCGGCCACACCGGCGAACGCGCCGGACAGGGTCAGCCCCAGAATCACCTGACGGCGAACGTTCATCCCCGCGTAGACCGCAGCCCGATCGGCGTCGCCGATGACCCGCCATTCGTATCCCCGGGGGCTCCATCGCAGATAGAGCCACAGGGCCACGGCGATCGCGACGGCAATGAAGACGCCGATGTCCGCGCGCCCCCAGAATTGCTGGAGCCTTGCCGATTCGGGGATCACCTTGCCGCCGGGGAACCCGAGGTTCTCCCGGTCGCGCCAGTAGCTGACACTTCCGAAGATCAGCCAGTTCATGATGTGGAGCGCGATGAAGTTCAACATGAGAGTGCCGACCACTTCATCGGTGCCGAAATGCGCCCGAGGCACCGCGATCACCAGTGCCCAGGCGGCGCCGCCCGCCGCGCCCGCGAGCAGTGTCAGCGGAACGGCATAGATCGCCGAATGGCCCGCACCCATGGCCAGAGCGGCGCCGGAGGCCGCGATCGCCCCGATGTAGAGCTGCCCTTCCGCACCGATCGTGTAGAGCCGCATCCGAAACGCGACCGCGGCGGCCAGAGCCGTCAGGATGATGGGCGTCGTCGCCCGGAGGGTCTCGTGAAACGACCGGGCCGATCCCACCGCGGAGTCAACGACCTCCAGGTAGACGTCCCACGGATTCGAGCCCGAAATGAGAATCGGCAACGAACCCAGGAGCAGGCCGACGAGGATCGAGGACGCCAGGACGGCACTCCTCCTGTGGCCGGGGAGAAGGATCCGTTGCTCGACGGTGATGGATGGAATCATGCGGCGTCCGCCTCGGTGCCGACACCTGTCATCAACTCGCCGAGTTGCTCCACCGAAGCAGCCGCGGCGGCGAATGTCCCGACGATGCGACCCTCGAACATCACGATCAGGCGGTCGCTGACAGAGAGGAGCTCGTCCAAGTCCTCCGAGATCAACAGCACGGCAAGCCCATCGTTCCGACCGTCCACTATCGCCTTGCGGACGGCCGTCGCAGCGCCGACATCGAGGCCTCGGGTCGGGCTTGCCGCCAACATGAGCGACGGACGGCGGGAGATCTCCCGCGCCAGGATGACTCGCTGCACGTTGCCGCCGGAGAGCGCAGAAGCCGGCACCCCGGGACGTATGCCGCGGATGTCGAACTCCGAGATCAGATTCCGGGCGACCTCATGGGCACGGCCGTAGTTCACGATCGGCCCGCGACGGAACGCCGGATCCCGGTAGGAACGAAGCATGAGGTTGTCCTCGACGGACAGGCCGGCGGCAACTCCCGTGGCCATGCGGTCCTCGGGGATGTACGACATTCCGTTGTCGCACCGGTACGCCACCGAGCGCCGCGAGACGTCCTCCCCCTCCAGCCAGATCGAGCCCGAAACCGGTTCCCGCATGCCGGCGAGCGCCTCGGCCAGTTCCTTCTGACCGTTTCCCGACACCCCGCACACACCGAGAATCTCGCCGCCGTGCACGGTGAAGCTCGCATCCTCGACGGCGGCGACCGACCCGGGGACCCCCGGAACCGTCAGCCCTTCCACCCGCAGGACGACTCGATCCGGTCGGCTGCCGGAGCGATGTCCTTCCACGGCCTCGACGTCGCGGCCGACCATCTCCCGCGAGAGCGATCCGGCGGTCGCCCCCTCAGCGGAGCGCGACGAGACGACCCTCCCGGCGCGCATCACCGTCACCCGGTCGGCCACGGCCAAGACTTCATCCAGCTTGTGAGTCACGATGAGGATGCTGTGACCCGCCGCCGCCAGCTCGCGGACGTTCTCGAAGAGGGCAGTGGACTCCTGCGGCGCGAGGACCGACGTCGGCTCATCGAGGATCAACACCCGAACGCCCCGGTGCAGCAGGCGGGCGATCTCCACCCGCTGCTGCTGGCCGACCGCCAGGTCTCCGACGGCAACAAGGGGGTCGAGTTCCATCCCGAAGCGCTCGGCCACCTGCCGGCAGGTCTCCACCAGCCAGCGTCGGCTCACCCGCCCGGGGACGTCGGGGTGCCCGAGGACGATGTTCTCGGCGACGCTGAGCTCATCCACCAACCGGAAGTGCTGATAGACCATGCCGACGCCGGCTGCCAACGCATCGGACGGCGACGTGAACCTCGTCAGGTCTCCGTCGATGCGGACAGTGCCGCTGTCCGGCTGGTACAGCCCGGCCAGAATCGAGCAGACGGTGGATTTGCCGGCGCCGTTCTCACCCAGCAGGGCGTGGATCTCGCCACGCCGCAGGACGAGATCCACGCTGTCATTGGCAGTGACGGCGAAGAAGCGCTTGGAGATGCGGTCGAGCCGCACCATCTCGCTGGTCACGGACTCTGGTTTCCTCCGATCACTCGGCGGGCGCGGGCCGAGATCCGCCGCCGCCGCGACCTACAGGATGTCTCCGACGACACCTCGAACGACCCAGTCGCAGCACCATCCTCCGTCGGCCTCCTCGCCGGGCGCCACCACCTCGTTGCCGTCGCGGTCATGGATCGGCCCGGCGAGGGGAACGATCTCTCCTGATCTCAATCCCTGTACAGCCGCTTCGACCGCGGCCTGGACATCGTCCGGAACGCTGTCGGGGAACTCAGTGAACGTGAGATATCCGGACTCGTATCCCCCGTAGGCGTAGGTGGTCTCCCACGTCCCTGCCTTCACCGCCTCAACCTGCTCGACCCACATCGGCCCCCAGCTGTAGATGGATCCCCCTGCCCAGGCATCGGGAGCTTGCGAGGCGGCGTCGTCATAGCCGAACCCGACGAAAGCGATTCCGTTCTCCGAAGCCACCTCTGGAATCGCCGACGAGGACAGGTCGTAGGTGAGGACGTCTGCGCCGCGATTCACCAGCGATTCTGCAGCCTGGCGCTCCAACGTGGGGTCGAACCAGCTGTTCGTTCCGACCACTTCCACGACGATGTCGGGGTTGACGCTCTGCGCGCCGAGCACGAAGGCATTCAGGGGCTTGACGACGTAGGGAGTCTCGAACGCGTACACGTATCCGATCTTCCCGGTCTCCGACAGGGAGGCTGCGAGAACGCCGTCGGCGTAGCGAGCCTGCTCCGTCGCTGGGCAGTACTGCGCCATGTTGTCCAGCACGGTGGCATCGCAGGACTGCAGGAAGACCGTGTCCGGATAGTTCGGCGCCACCTTCGCCATGTCGGCGTCGAATGTCGCGATGCTGATGATCATGTCGTACCCGTCGGCGGCCAAATCCTCGATGGCCCTCTGGGCGACCTGGCCGACGGCGACGTTCTCGATGACGTCCACGGTGATCCCGCCGACGTTGTCCTCGAGGTATTGCCGCCCCAAGTCCATCGAGCCGTACCATCCTCCGAGGAGAGCCTCTCCATCGCTGACCATCGCGATGCGGAGTTCTTGGCGAGGTGCCGGCTGCGGCTGCGGTGTCGGCGCCTCGGGAGCGGCTGGGGTCTCCTGTGGGGAAGGTTCCGGCTCGGGTGCCGGCTCGGGCTGGGGTGCCGGCTCGGGCTGGGGTGCTGGCTGCGCCGGCGCGGCGGTCGTGGGCGCGGCGGGCGTCGGCGTCGGCGGAGCTGCGGCTGCGTCGTCGTCTCCGCCGCAGCTCGTCGCAAGCAAGGCGAAGCTTGCAATCAGGGCGGCCGTCAGGTGGCGCCGGGTCTGTTGTCTCATGGTTCCCTCCGAGTCTTGTCCGCGGACAGGCAATAAGTGACACCTAATAACTGTGTTCTATCACAATGTCCCCAAGCGCGCCATGCCAACCCTCTATCAAGGGCACGAACAGGTGCTCAGCTCGGTAGTACTGTTGTGAGCGCCCCGCCGCTCACGGTCGTGATTAGTCCAACTTATGAACTCGTTCTCCATGACGGCGCCGCCGTGGCACGACTGCGGAATCGTCGGGGCCGCACGGCTCGAGCGGGGTTGTGAGCGGACCCTTGCGCCGATAGCTTGCGCGTGGTTTCACAAGCGGTCGCGCGGCCCGGCGCGCGGCAGGTGGCGAAGAGGCGAGCATGGACCAGCGTGATCTCCGCAAGCACGGCGCGCGCGTGACGCCGCACGGTGCCGGTGACGCGCTCTCCACAGCCTTCGAGATGACCGCCACGCCGGCGTTGTTCGCGTTCTTCGGCCTGCTGGTCGACCGCGGCGTGGGGACTGCGCCGCTGTTCACGATTCTCTTCTGCGCGGTCGTGCTCGCCTACACCACCTGGAAGGTCTTCAGGCGCTACGACCAGCGCATGCGAGCCCTCGAGGGGGGGCTCCCCGGACGGGCAGGCGGCGATGGCTGAGGAGGCCGCCGTGCCCGCAGCCGACCAGGCGCCCGAGCGTCGCGTCGCCGTCGACATCGCCCGCCGGGGCCTGCTGGCCGGGCCGCCGCTGGTGCTGCTCTGTGCCCTCGCATGGGGCTTCGACGGTCTGTGGTCGTCCCTGCTGGCGCTCGGCCTGGTGCTGATGAACTTCCTCGCCGGCGCGGCTGTCATCGGCCTCTGCGCCCGGATCTCCCCGGCGGTGCTGACGGCAGGCGTGCTCGGTGGCTACATCCTGCGCCTCGGGATCATCACTGCGGTGGTCGTGCCCATCCGCAACGCCGGCTGGTTCGACGCCGTGCCGTTCGCGATCGTGCTGCTGGTCCTGCACATCGGTCTGCTGATCTGGGAGTTGCGCCATGTGGCGGCGTCGCTGGCGCATCCGGATCTCAATCCCGGCAGTGGTCTGTTCCGCACGGGTGCCCGACGGCGCCCCCGCAGTACCGGCAGCGGGCAGCCGGACGCAGACGGCAATCGAATCAGTGACGCGGCGGTGACGGCATGAGCGTCTTCGCCCTCGACTTCCCGGCGGTCACGCACCTCTTCGAATGGCCCGACATCGCCTTCGCCGACACCTACCTGGCGCTGAACAAGACGTCGCTGATCTACCTCGTGGCGATGATCCTCACCGTGGCCACCTTCGGCCTCGCCGCTCGGAAGAAGGCTCTCGTCCCCAGCGGTATCCAGCACGTCGCCGAGGGCGGCGTCAACTTCGTCGAGCAGAACATCGTGATGCAGACCATCGGCCCCGACGGCCGGCGGTTCATGCCCTTCCTCACGACGCTGTTCTTCTTCATCTTCTACATCAACATCTTCGAAGTCATCCCGTTCATCCAGTTCCCGGGCAACTCCCGCATGGCGGTTCCGCTGCTGCTGGCCCTCGTCGTCTGGGTGATCTACAACTACATCGGGATCCGCAGCCAGGGCCTCGGCGGCTACCTCAAGAACTCGCTGTTCCCGCCGGGGGTGCCCAAGGCGCTGTACCTCATCGTGGCTCCCATCGAGTTGTTCTCGACGTTCCTGATCCGGCCTCTCAGCCTGGCGATCCGGCTCTGGGCGAACATGATGGCGGGGCACCTGCTGCTGGTCACCTTCGCCGTGCTGTCGGCCGCGCTCTGGGGCTTCGGCTACGTGCCGGGGCTGCTGCCGTTCTTCATGCTGGTGCTGCTGACCGCCTTCGAGATCTTCGTGAGCGCCCTGCAAGCCTTCATCTTCACGATCCTCACCGCCGTGTACATCGGCGGCTCCCTGCACCCGGAGCACTAGGCCGCCACGCAGAGCCGGCTCAACCCCAGTTCGCCAACCCGCACACCGAATCGAAAGAACCCGATCCCAGTACTAGGAGAAGAATCGTGAACCTCCTTGCCACAATCGGCATCCTTGCCCAGACAGAAGCCGGCGAGTTCCTCGAGGGCCTCAAAGCCATCGGCGCCGGGCTCGGCTATGGCCTGGCGGCCATCGGCCCGGGCATCGGCATCGGCCTGGTGGTCGGCAACGCCGTCACCGCCATGGCCCGCCAGCCCGAGTCCGCCGGCATGGTGCGAACCACCATGTTCCTGGGCATCGCCTTCACCGAGGCCCTAGCCCTCATCGGTTTCGTCGTCTTCATCCTGCTGCTGCCGTAGCCGGCGAAGGGACACGCCATGACAGCACGCATCCAACACGGCGGGCGGGCGAGGCGCCCGTCGCGGCTGCGACGGCGAGCATTCGTCGGCGCGCTGGTACTCCTCGCCGCCCTGTGGTTCGGCACCTCTCCGGTCGCCGCCGCCGGCGAGACGCCCGGTGCCTGCATCGTCGAGAAGGTCGAAGCGCTGAACTTCGGCGGTCACCACGGCGGCGAGGCCCTGGCGATCCTCGATGAGACCGCCGCCACCGGTGTGGACGCCGGTGCCGAGGAGAAGCTGAAGTCCTTCGAGAAGAAGCTCGAGGGATGCCTGGAGGCTCCGAACCCGATCATCCCCGAGGTGACCGAGATCATCTGGGGAGGCATCGCCTTCGTCGTCCTGCTCGCCCTGATGCAGTGGAAGCTGTTCCCCGCCGTGAAACGCGGCATGGACCGGCGCGCCGAGAAGATCCGCGACGACCTCGATGCCGCCGAGACGGCGCGCACGGAGGCGCTCGAGGTGAAGGCGGGGTACGAGGCCGAACTCGCCGACGCCCGCGCCGAGGCGGGCCGCATCATCGACGCGGCTCGTGCCGACGCCGAGCAGGTGCGCGCCGACTTGATCGCCCGTGCCGAGGCCGAGGCCGCCGAGTTGCGGCAGCGTTCGGACCTCGATGTGGAGGCGGCCAAGCGCCAGGCACTCAGCGACCTGCAGAGTGAGGTCTCGGCGATCGTCATCGGTGCCGCCGAGACGGTCATCGGGCGGAACCTCGACCACGACACGCAGATGCAGCTCATCGAGAGCTACATCGACGAAGTCGGGTCGCGGAACTAGCCCGGTCCAGCAGCGGGAAGAGGCCGCCGAGATGTCCGTCGACAGGGTCAGCAGCTACGCGGAGGCACTGGTCGCCGTGGTGCAGGCCGAGGGCGACCTGGCCGCCACCGAAGACGAACTGTTCGCGGTGGCACAGGCGCTGGCGAACTCCGACGAGCTGCGCGAGGTGCTCGCCGACCGGCGCATCCCCGCCGCCCGCCGCCAGCAGATCACCGAAGATCTGCTGGGGGGACAGGTGGCGGAAACCACCGTGGCGCTCGTGTCGATGGTGGTGGGCGCCGGGCGCGGCAGCGACCTCGTGCGGATCATCGAGGCGGCCGTGGAGCGCAGCGCCGGCCTCCGCAACAAGGCTGTGGCGGAGGTCCGCTCGGCCGTCGCGCTCAGCGACGACCAGCAGCAACGCCTGGCCGAGGCGCTGCGGCAGGCCACCGGCAAGGACGTCACGGTCAAGGTGATCGTGGATCCCAGCGTCATGGGCGGCCTCGTCACCCGCATCGGCGACGAGGTCATCGACGGCAGCGTCCGCACCCGCATCAACCAACTGCGTGACGCGTTCTAGGAGAGACATGGCAACCTTCACACTCGACACCGGCGACATCACCGCTGCGATCCGTCGAAACCTCGAAGGCTTCTCCCCCGAGATCAGCCAGACCCAGGTCGGGCGCATCGTCGAGGTGGGCGACGGCATCGCCCGCATCAGCGGATTGCCCGGCGCGGCGGTCAACGAGATGCTCGAGTTCGAGGACGGGACCGTCGGGCTGGCCCTGAACCTGGACGAGGACACGGTGGGTGCCGTGGTCCTCGGCGAGGTCGACGACATCGAGGAGGGGCAGGTCGTCCGGGCCACCGGCGACATCCTGTCCGTCCCCGTCGGCGACGCGCTCCTGGGCAGGGTGGTGAACGCCCTCGGCGAGCCCATCGACGGCAAGGGCCCCCTCGGTGCAGTCGAGACCCGCCGCATGGAGGTGCAGGCTCCCGGTATCACCGGCCGCAAGCCGGTTCACGAGCCGATGCAGACGGGCATCAAGGCCATCGACTCGCTCATCCCGATCGGTCGCGGCCAGCGCGAGCTCATCATCGGCGACCGCAAGACCGGCAAGACCACCATCGCCGTGGACACCATCCTGAACCAGCGCGGCCAGGACGTGCACTGCATCTACGTGGCGATCGGGCAGAAGGCCTCCACGGTCGCCCAGACCGTGGCGACGTTCGCCGAGCACGGCGCGATGGACTACACGGTCGTCGTTGTGGCTCCCGCCTCGGATCCGGCGCCGTTCAAGTACCTGGCGCCCTACGCCGGTTGCGCGCTCGGCCAGCACTGGATGGACAACGGGGGCCACGCCCTCGTGGTCTACGACGACCTCTCCAAGCAGGCCGAGGCCTACCGCCAGATGGCGCTGCTGCTGCGCCGCCCGCCGGGCCGCGAGGCCTACCCGGGCGACGTGTTCTACCTGCACAGCCGCCTCCTGGAGCGCGCCGCCAAGCTGAGCGACGACCGGGGCGCAGGATCGCTCACGGCGTTGCCGATCATCGAGACCAAGGCGGGCGACGTGTCGGCCTACATCCCGACCAACGTGATCTCGATCACCGACGGTCAGATCTACCTGCAGGACGACCTGTTCAAGTCGGGCATCCGTCCGGCGGTGGACGTGGGCATCTCGGTCTCCCGGGTTGGCTCGGCGGCGCAGATCAAGGCCATGAAGACCGCCGTGGGCACGCTGAAGGCCGATCTGCAGCAGTTCCGCGAGTTGGAGGCCTTCGCCGCCTTCGGCTCCGACCTCGACGCCGTGTCGCAGGCCCAGCTGGAGCGCGGCTACCGGCTGACCGAGTTGCTGAAGCAGGGCATCAACAGCCCCATGCCGGTCGAGGAGCAGGTGATCTCCATCTTCGCCGGTACCAGTGGCCGTCTCGACGCCGTCCCGACCGAGGACGTGCCGCGTTTCGAGGCCGGCCTCCTGGAGTTCGCCCGCACCCGCCACGGCGATCTGCTGCGCACCATCGCCGAGACAGGCGCGATTGATTCGGCGGCCATCGAGGCCGTCGTGACGGCGTTCGCCGATGAGTTCCAGGTGAGCATTGCCGAGGACGGGACGGAACCCGAGGCTGCCGAGCAGGCCGACGCCTCGAGCAGCATGGTCGACTCCGACCGGACGCTGCCCGAGGAGGAGATCGACCGCCCCAAGCTCGAAGAATCCTCCTAGGCGGGTCGGGTCATGCCGGGCGGCGAGGAAAGGATCCTCCGGCGTCGGATCTCTTCGGTCCAATCCACGAAGAAGATCACGCGGGCCATGGAGTTGATCGCCGCCACGCGGGTCGTGAAGGCGCAGCAGCGTGCGCATGCGGCACGTCCCTACGCCAACCGCATCACCGGCGTCATCGAGGACCTCGCCGCCGCCGGCGCGGCCACCGAGCACGAACTGCTGCGTCGGAGCGACGAGATCCGCCGGGTCGGCTACGTCGTCATCACCTCCGACCGCGGCCTGGCCGGCCCGTACAACTCCTCGGTCATCCGGGCCGCCGAGCGGGAGATCATGGCCGGCACCCGCGAGGGTCGGGACTACTCGCTGATTCTGGTGGGGCGGAAGGGACGGGACTACTTCAAGTTCCGCAACTACCGGATCGACGCCTCCTTCGAAGGCATGAGCGACACCCCCCGCTACGAGGATGCCCGGAGGTTGTCCCGCGAGGTGTCCGATCGCTTCATCTCCGGAGACGTCGACCAGGTGATCCTGGTCTACATGGAGTTCATGTCACTGGGATCCCAGAAGGTGGCGGTGCGCCGCTTCCTGCCGCTCGCCACCATCGAGGAGATCGCCGCGTTGGGCGGCGGCAGTGCTGAGGCACGGGCGGCGTTCGAGTTCGAGCCCTCCCCGGCGGGAGTGCTGGAGGTGCTGCTGCCGCGCTACGTGGAGAGCCGGCTGTTCTCGGCATTGCTGGACGCCGCCGCCTCCGAGCACGCCAACCGGCAGCGGGCCATGAAGGCCGCCACCGA
Source organism: uncultured Acidimicrobiales bacterium (assembly GCA_964618115.1). GTDB lineage: Bacteria > Actinomycetota > Acidimicrobiia > Acidimicrobiales > CATQHL01 > VXNF01. The sequence goes on along the minus strand of CAZTZI010000120.1, from coordinate 1,885 downwards.
CAATGCCGAGGAGCTGATCGTGAAGCTGACCCGGATGATGAACCGGGCCCGCCAGGACGCCATCACGACCGAGATCATGGAGATCGTGGGCGGGGCCGAGGCTCTGCGCAGCGCCGGCTAGGCGCCACGCCGGGACCGAGAACCACCGTCCACGCCGAACGAACGTGACGAGGAGAGACAGATGAGCGAAACCACCCCCGACGGCCGGGTCGTGGCCATCGCCGGCCCGGTGATCGACGCGGAGTTCCCGCCCGATGCTCTGCCGGAGATCAACACGGCGGTGTCCTTCGATGTGACCGTTGACGGCGAGACCGTGACCGTGCTGGCCGAGGTCGCCCAGCAGATCGGCGATGGCCGGGTTCGCGCCATCGCGCTGCGGCCTACCGACGGGCTGACCCGCGGCACTCCGGTGCGCAACCTGGGTCGCGGCATCTCGGTGCCGGTGGGCGACGTCACGCTCGGCCACGTCTGGAACGTGCTGGGCGACTGCCTCGACGCCGATCGCGACAGCCTCGACGTCACCGAGGAGTGGGAGATCCACCGCCCGGCTCCCCCGTTCGACGAGTTGGAGCCCACGACGCAGATGTTCGAGACCGGTATCAAGGTCATCGACCTGCTCACCCCGTACAAGCAGGGTGGCAAGATCGGCCTGTTCGGTGGGGCGGGCGTCGGCAAGACGGTGCTCATCACCGAGATGATCCGGCGAGTGGCCGAGCAGCACGGTGGCGTGTCGGTCTTCGCCGGGGTGGGCGAGCGCACCCGTGAGGGCACCGACCTGTTCCTGGAGATGGGCGAGTCGGGCGTGCTGGAGAAGGCCGCCCTGGTGTTCGGCCAGATGGATGAGCCCCCGGGGGTGCGCCTGCGGGTGGGCCTCGCCGGCGTCACCATGGCCGAGTACTTCCGGGACGTGCAGAACCAGGACGTGCTGCTGTTCATCGACAACATCTTCCGGTTCGTGCAGGCCGGTTCGGAGGTGTCCACGCTGCTGGGCCGGATGCCGTCCGCGGTGGGCTACCAGCCCACACTCGCTGACGAGATGGGCGAGTTGCAGGAGCGGATCACGACGACGCGGGGCCGCTCGATCACGTCGCTGCAGGCGGTCTACGTGCCTGCCGACGACTACACCGACCCGGCGCCGTTCACGTCCTTCACGCACTTCGACGGCACCACCGAACTGTCGCGCGACATCGCCGCCCTCGGCATCTACCCGGCTGTGGATCCGCTGGCCTCCACCTCCACCATCCTCACCCCGGAGGTGGTCGGCGACCGGCACTACCGGGTGGCCCGGCGCGTGCAGGAGATCCTGCAGCGCTACAAGGAGCTGCAGGACATCATCGCCATCCTGGGTCTCGACGAGCTGTCGGAGGAGGACAAGGTGACGGTGTCACGCGCCCGCAAGGTGCAGCGCTTCCTGTCCCAGCCAATGTTCGTGGCCGAGGTCTTCACCGGCATGCCGGGCATCTTCACGTCGGTCTCCGAGACGGTGGAGAGCTTCGACGCCTTGGTGTCCGGCGACCTCGACGAACTGCCCGAGCAGGCCTTCTTCATGGTGGGCGGCGCCGAGGACGCCCAGCGCAAGGCGGCCGAGTTGCAGGCACAGGCGGCGTAACGTGCCGCTGCAGGTCGAGTTGGTGTCCCCCGAGGAGGTCGTCCTGACGACGACCGCCTCGATGGTGCTGGTGCGCACCACCGACGGGGACATCGCCTTCCAGCCCGGCCACGTGCCGTTCGTGGGCGTCCTCCTGCCCGAACGGGTGCGGATCTACGGCCCCGACGGCGACACCCGGCTGATCGCCGTGCACAGCGGCTTCGTGGAGGTTGCCGGGGACAAGGTGGCGATCCTGTCCGACGTCGCCGAGCTGGCCGGAGACATCGACGTGGACCG
>CAZTZI010000119.1:0-4495 GCA_964618115.1 uncultured Acidimicrobiales bacterium | reverse complement strand
CCGCGGCCGGTGGGGGTGTCGCCGCGGGCTGGGTCGTGTCGGTGGTCTGAACCGGCTCGTTGGTGGTCTCGGGCTCGTCGAGCCCGCGAGCCAGCACCACCACGCCGATCACCAGGGCGACGATGACGACGATCGCGCCTCGGATCGCGTTCATGGGCGCGTGACCGACAGACTGGTGGCCATTGGCGACAGGCTAGACGCGCCGAAGCGAAAGGTGGGTAATACCTGACCCATCCGCTGCAACGTTCAACGGCCGCCGTGCAGCGAGCCGCCATCGGCGCCGACCCCGGCAGTTGTGCTGCGAGCGGCCTTCGGGGCCCAGTGCGGTCACGGTGGGGGCCGCGGGCCGGGCTGGCTTCGAGTGTTGTGCTGCGAGCGGCTGCAACCGAAGGGCTGTCGCCGGAGCCGAACCCGAGTGCCGTGCCCCCACCGCGCCGGCTCCCGGCTCGTAGGCTGGCAATCGCTGCCCGAGTAGCTCATCTGGTCAGAGCACCGGTCTTGTAAACCGGAGGCAGTGGGTTCGACTCCCACCTCGGGCTCCCTATGCCCACCGCCCTGCTTGTCGACCGGAGGGTGGGCGGCTCGGCTCGGCCCGGTGTCCACCTCGGGCTCTGCACTCCCTGCGCCGGGGGCGGGTTGGCGTCTCGGCTCGGGCCGGTATCGTTAGCACTCTCAAACGGAGAGTGCTAACCAAAGGGAGAGCCAATGAACCTTCAGCCCCTCGAGGACCGCATCGTCGTGCGGCCCAACGAGTCCGAGGAAGTCACCGCCAGCGGTCTAGTCATTCCCGACACCGCCAAGGAGAAGCCCCAGCAGGGTGAGGTGCTCGCAGTCGGGCCGGGCAAGCGTTCCGAGCAGACCGGCGAACTCATCCAGGTCGGCGTCAGCGTCGGCGACACCGTGGTGTACAGCAAGTTCGGCGGCACCGAGATCACCGTCGGCGGCGAGGACCTGCTGATCCTGTCGGCCCGCGACGTGCTGGCCACGATCGGTTGAGCGTCCCGCAACCAGCCGGGACCGCACACCGCACCATCGACGGCCTACACGAAGGAGCCACCGACACCCCATGACCACCCTGTTGAAGTTCGACGACGACGCCCGCAAGGCCCTCGAGGCCGGCGTCAACCAGCTCGCCGACACTGTCAAGGTCACGCTGGGCCCCAAGGGCCGCAACGTGGTCCTCGACAAGAAGTTCGGCGCACCGACCATCACCAACGACGGCGTCTCGATCGCCCGTGAGATCGAGATCGACGACCAGTTCGAGAACATGGGGGCGCAGCTCGTCAAGGAGGTCGCCACCAAGACCAACGACGTGGCGGGCGACGGCACCACCACGGCCACCGTGCTGGCCCAGGCCCTCGTGAACGAGGGTCTGCGCAACGTGGCCGCCGGCGCCTCGCCGATGGGCCTCAAGCGGGGCATCGAGAAGGCGGTCGCCGCCGCCACCGATGCGCTCGCCGGGATGGCCACCCACATCGAGGACAAGAAGGAGATCGCTCAGGTGGCGGGCCTGTCGGCCGCCGACCCCGCGGTGGGCGACGTCATCGCCGACGCCATCGACAAGGTCGGCAAGGACGGCGTCGTCACCGTCGAGGAGTCCAACACGTTCGGCATGGAACTGGACTTCGTCGAGGGCATGCAGTTCGACAAGGGCTTCCTGTCGCCGTACTTCGTCACCGATCCGGAGCGCCAGGAGGCGGTCCTCGACGATCCGTACATCCTGTACAACCAGGCCAAGATCGGTTCGGTCCAGGACCTGCTGCCGGTGCTCGAGAAGACCATGCAGACCGGCAAGCCGCTGCTGGTGATCGCCGAGGACACCGAGGGCGAGGCACTCGCCACGCTCGTGGTGAACAAGATCCGCGGCACGTTCACCTCGGCGGCCGTGAAGGCCCCCGGGTTCGGCGAGCGGCGCAAGGCGATGCTGGCCGACATGGCGGTCCTCACCGGCGGCCAGGTCGTGTCGCCCGAGGTGGGCATCAAGCTGGACGGCGTGACGCTCGACCTGTTGGGCCGGGCCCGCAAGGTCGTCATCACCAAGGACGACACCACCATCGTGGAGGGCGCCGGCAACCGGGCCGACGTGGATGCCCGCATCCGCCAGATCCGCACCGAGATCGACAACACAGATTCGGACTGGGACCGCGAGAAGCTGCAGGAGCGCCTCGCCAAGCTGGCCGGCGGTGTGGCGGTCGTGAAGGTCGGCGCAGCCACCGAGGTGGAACTCAAGGAGAAGAAGCACCGCATCGAGGACGCCCTGTCGGCGACGCGTGCGGCCATCGAGGAGGGCGTCGTGTCCGGCGGCGGGACCGCCCTGCTGCGCTGCCGCGACGCCGTGGCCGCGGTGGCCGGCGAGTTGTCCGGTGACGAGGCCACCGGTGCCCGCCTGGTGCACAAGGCCCTGGAGATGCCGACGAGGCTCATCGCCCAGAACGCCGGCTACGAGGGCGCCGTGATCGTGCGCCGCGTGGCGGCCGCCGAGGGCACGACGGGCTTCAACGCCGTGACCGGCGAGCTGGAGGATCTGCCGGCGGCCGGCGTGATCGACCCGGCGATGGTCACCCGCGCGGCGCTGCAGAACGCGGCGTCGATCGCGGCCCTGCTGCTGACCACCGAGTGCCTCGTGGCCGACAAGCCCGAGCCGGCCCCGCCGATGCCTCCCGGCGGAGACATGGGCGGCATGGGCGGCATGATGTAACACGCCGCCGGCGCAAACCGGGCGTCGGGTGGTGAGCGCTGCCCGACACCATCGCCGCCGCCGATCGGAACGAATCGGTAGCAGGTACCTCTGCCCTCACCGGACTGTTGGAGAAAGCCCGCATCCGGCATTGGCCACATGAGTCCGACAAGTCGGGTGTGGAGCGAGTACCCCCCGGTTGGAAACCCCCGCCGATAGGGGGTAGGAAGGCTCAACAACTCTTCACGGAGGGAGCCGCCTGTGCGAGCGCTACGTCGAACCGCCGTCGCCGTCCCGGTCCTGGCCGCCGGCCTGCTGGTCGCCGCCCCCGCGGCGCTCGCCCAGGACGGCGCCCAGGACGAAGCCGAAGCGGGCCCCTGCACCATCGAGGACGCCATCGCCGGCGTGTTGCCGTCGGTGTTCCAGGTCGTCACCGAACGGGGGCTCGGCACGGCCTTCTACGTCGGCGACGACGAGTTCCTCACCGCCGCCCACGTCGTCGCCGGCGCCACCGAGATCAAGCTCCAGAACACGAACCACTCCGAGGACGTCACGATCGTGGGCGCCGACCCCGACGCCGACATCGCCATCCTGTCCCGCTCGGGCTCCGGCGAGGACGGCGAGGACCTCCAGCCGCTGGCGCCCCTCACGATCGGCGATTCCACCGCCCTCGAGATCGGCGAGCGCCTCATCATCGTCGGCTACCCGCTGTTCAGGCGCGTCGGCGACGCCTCGGTGACCCTGGGCGTCCTGTCCGGCCGCGTCGACGAGCCCGGCTCCGACTACGTCACCTCCCTGCAGACAGACGCAGCCGCCAATCCCGGCAACAGCGGCGGCCCCGTCATCGACGTCTGCGGCGAGGTCGTCGGCATCGTCACCTCCAAGATCGTGGGCCCCGCCGTGGAGGGCATCGCCTACGGGGTGGCGCAGTCCACGTTCTCCGAGGCGATGGTGCGTGCCCGCGACCTCGGCCCCGAGGATGTCGCCGCCACCATCGGAGCCTGGACGGTCGTCAAGTACACCGACGGCACTCGGGGCCTGCGCACCGTCGCCAACTTCCATGTGTACACCCACTGGCCCCGCGGCGGCGGCGATCCCCCGAGGCTCTCGGCGTTCTGCAGCGACGCGGGCAACCCGGTGGTGTTCATGTGGTGGGACGTGGAGAAACTCATCGGCGGCGCCATCAGCCGCCGGGTGTCGGTCAGCCGGCAGTTCAACTGGGGCGAGTGGCAGCGCGAGTACTGGGTGGATCTGACGACGGCGGAGAGCCTCGACCCCCAATATGCGGTGTCGAGGGACGCGGCGGGTTTCGTGCGCTCCGCAGGACTCGACCCCGACAACCGTGTGTCAATGTGGGTGACGGGCCAGAACAACGTGCCGATCGGGATCGCCCAGTTCCGCGTCGGCGGCCTCCGCAACGGCCTCCGAGAGCTGGGCTGCTGAGAGGGTAGCGCGGGTCGCGCGGGACGCTGAACATCCGGTCGTGACACATGGCCGAAATGAGGTGGAGGAGCCCAATCGGCTTGTTGCGCGGCACCTGACTGGGAAGGTGCTAATCTGGTCAGGTGACTGACCAGAACATTAGTTCGTCTCTGAGCACCGGCCCGCAGGCCCTCGCCGGCGGGCGTCCCGATACCGCCTGGCAGGTGCAGGACGCCAAGGCGCGCTTCAGCGAGCTGCTCGATGCGAGCCTCACGGAGGGGCCGCAGATCATCACCAGGCGGGGCGCCGAGATTGCGGCGGTCGTTCCCATCGAGCAGTGGCGGCGGTTGGAGGGCGCCGTCCCCTCGCTGAAGGAACTGCTGCTCGAGCCCGGGG
>CAZTZI010000118.1:0-5664 GCA_964618115.1 uncultured Acidimicrobiales bacterium | reverse complement strand
GTGTAGCCCGCGGCGGGCGGGGCCGCGGGCGGGTCGATTCCGAGGGGGCTGCTGGCGAGCCAGCGGCCGACCGCCGCGGTGGTGGGGAAGAACCGGGTGCGGGGCAGTTGCCGCTGGCCCCAGGCGTCGCCGTCGCGTTGTTGGAGGGCGAACTCGACGCGGCCGTCGCTGTGTTTGCGGGCGGTGATGCGCAGCGTGGCGCCGTTCACTTCCAGGGGGCTGCTGTTGAGCCAGCGGCCGACCGCGGCGGTGGTGGGGAAGAACCGGGTGCGGGGCAGTTGCCGTTGGCCCCAGGAGTCGCCCTGGCGTTGCTGCAGGGCGAACTCGACGCGCCCGTCGGCGAGTTTGCGGGCGGCGATGCGCACCGCCGCGGCGGCGTCCTCGGATTCGGGCTGCTGGGCGGCGGCGGGGGAGGCGACCAGCAGCCCGGCGACCACGGCGACCACGGCGACACCGGCGAGCAGCGCCACCAGGCCGCGCGGGCGGCGGCTAGAACCTAAACAGCGGGGGGGGGGGCCTTCTACGACCCGCGGCAGCACGGACATGGCTTTCTCTCCTCGGCGGGAATCCGCCATAGGCAACAGCGGCGGACGTTAGCACGCCCGGCGGCGGCCTCGTTCAGCCCCGGCCGGAGGATGCAAACAGACAACGAGCCCCAGTCTCAAGTCACCCGGCGGCGGCCGGGGATCCAGTCGGTGCCGGCGAGGGGGACGCCGGCCATGGCGGCGGCCTCCACGGTGAGCGCCGCGAGGTCCTCGGGCTCCAGGTTCAGGACGTGCGACTTGCCGCAGGCCCGGGCCAGGGTCTGCGCCTCGAGGGTCAGGACCTGCAGGTAGTTGGCGAGGCGCCTGCCGGCCAGCACCGGGTCGAGGCGGCCGGCCAGGTCGGGGTCCTGGGTGGTGATGCCGGCAGGGTCGGCGCCGGTGTGGAAGTCGTCCCAGAAGCCTGCCGCCGAACCCAGGCGGCGGTACTCGGCGTCGCGGGCCGGGTCGTTGTCGCCGATGGCGATGAGCGCCGCAGTGCCGATCGACACGGCGTCGGCCCCCAGGGCGATGGCCTTGGCAACATCGGCGCCCGAGCGGATGCCGCCGGCGGCGATGAGCTGGACCCCGGTGCGGTGCACCTGCATCTCCTTCAGCGCCCGCACCGCCTCGGGAACAGCAGCCAGCGTGGGGATGCCCACGTGCTCGATGAACACGTCCTGGGTGGCGGCGGTGCCGCCCTGCATGCCGTCCAGCACGACGACGTCGGCGCCGGCCTTCACCGCCAGAGCGGTGTCGTAGTAGGGGCGGGCGGCCCCCACCTTCACGTACACCGGCTTGCGCCAGCCGGTGATCTCGCGCAGTTCGGTGATCTTGATGGCCAGGTCGTCGGGGCCGGTCCAGTCCGGGTGCCGGCAGGCCGAGCGCTGGTCGATGCCCTCGGGCAGGGTGCGCATGTCGGCCACCCGGGCGCTGATCTTGTGGCCCAGCAGCATGCCCCCGCCTCCTGGCTTGGCGCCCTGCCCCACGACCACCTCGATGGCGTCGCCCCGCCGCAGATCATCGGGGTTCATGCCGTAGCGCGAGGGCAGGTACTGGTACACGAGCGTCTCGGAATGGGTGCGCTCCTCGTCGGTCATGCCGCCGTCGCCGCTGGTGGTGGAGGTGCCCGCGGCGCTGGCCCCCCGGCCGAGCGCCTCCTTGGCGTTCGCCGACAGCGACCCGAAGCTCATGCCGGCGATCGTGATGGGGATCGCCAACTCGATCGGCTCGGCGGCGAAACGCGCCCCCAGCACCACGTTCGTGGCGCAGGCCTCGCGGTAGCCCTCCAAGGGGTAGCGGGACATCGAGGCGCCCAGGAACACCAGGTCGTCGAAGGTGGGGAGGGGCCGCTTGGCCCCCCAGCCGCGGATCCGGTACACGCCGGTGTTGGCGGCTCGTTGGATCTCGGCGATGGCGTTGCGGTCGAACGAGTAGGACTCGCGCAGATGCCACGGCCGGTGACTGTCCGTGCGGGGGCCGCCGGTGGCCGTCGGCGGCGCGTCTGGCGAAATCGCGCCGGCGCCGCCCTCCGGCGTCCCCCGCCCTCCGGGGTCCGTGGCATCCTGCGCTCGGGGGGGAGCAGAGAGGGCGTCCACGTTGTCGACTTTGAAGTTGTAGAGGCGGCGGGCTGAGCCGTAGCGGGTGAAGTCGGCGGGGTCGGCGTCGAGTCCGGCTTCGGCCAGGGTGCGGGCCAGCAGGTCGAGGTGCTCGGGACGCATCTCCTTGGCGACGCAGTCGGCACCCAGGCTCGCCACCGAGCCGCGCACGAACAGGCGGGCCTCGTAGATGGAGTCGCCGAGGTCGGCACCGGCGTCGCCCAGGACGATCAGGTCGCCGGCCTGGGCCATGAACGCGCTCATGTGGCCCACGTTGCCGCCCACCACGATGGTGACGCCCTTCATGGAGATGCCGCAGCGGGCCGAGGCGTTGCCCTCGATGACCACCAGCCCGCCGTGACCGGTCGCCCCTGCGGACTGGCTGGCGTTGCCGGTGATGCGGACCGTCCCCGACATGATGTTCTCGGCCAGGCCGGGGCCGGCATTGCCGTGGACGGTCAGGCGGGCCTGCTTGTTCATGCCCGCGCAGTAGTAGCCGACGTGGCCCTCCACCGTGACCGCCAGGGGTGCGTCCAGACCGGCGGCCACAGCGTGCGCCCCGTGCGGGTTGCGGATCACGAACTCGCCGTCGCCGGCCTCGTGCAGCGTCCGGTTCACCGACCGGAGGTCGCCGTCGGCGAGGTCCAGCACAGCGGAGGTCGCGGGGTCGGTGCGGGTCACGATCTCTCCCGGCCCCACGTGTACACCACGGCCGGGGCGGGCTCCCAGATGTCGGCGGCGGACGCACCGGGCAGCACGGCGATGCCCCGGTACTCCGACGACATGGCCACCCAGTCGGCGGTCTCGGCGATGACCCCCGGTTTGCAGGCGATGGGGTCGCGCAGCACGGCGAACCCGTCGCGCACACCGACGGCGAAGGTGTAGAACCCGTCGAGGTCGTCGAGGCTGCGCTCGAGCGCCTCGCCGATGGTGTCGCCCTCCCGGAGCCGCCACGACAGGTAGCCGGCCGCCACCTCGGAGTCGTTCTCGGTCTGGAACGTCTCGCCCACCTCCTCCAGCACCTCGCGCAGCCGGTTGTAGTTCGACAGCGAGCCGTTGTGCACCAGGCACGTGTCGGCGCCCGTGGAGAAGGGGTGCGAGCCGTTGGTGGTCACCGCCGACTCGGTGACCATGCGGGTGTGCGCGATGGCGTGGGTGCCGCTGCGCCCCGCCAGCCCGTAGCGCTCGGCCACGGCGCTGGGGTCGCCCACGGCCTTGAACAGCTCGATGGCGTGCCCGTAGCTCAGCACGGTCGCACCCGGCAGGTTGTCGATGAGCCACTGGCGCGCCGCCCTGCCGTCGCCTCGCGTGGTGAAGGTGGCGTGGTCACCGATCCGGTCGAGCGAGGCGTCGGTGTCGAGAGCGGTGGCCAACCCCTGTCCGGTCGCGTCCCAGTCCGGCTCGAAGCCCTCGGCCAGGACCGTGATCTTGACCCGCTCCTCGTCGTCGTCGGAGTAGACGGCGAAGCCGGCGCTGTCGAGTCCCCGGTCGCGCATCTGCTCCAGCATGCGCGCCGCCAGCAGACCCAACTCGTTCTCGTGGCGGGGCGTTTTCAGGAACAGCCCGACGATTCCGCACATGGTTGCCTCTGTCGACTCCTCGGAACTCCGCGCCTCTGCCGTTCACGAACCCGGCCCGAGCGGCCGGGCGGGGCGTGAACCGCAAGGCCGATTCTGCCACACTATTATAGTGAAATAATTTTCCTCCGGGTACTGATCCTGAGTGAAGTGCTCAGCGAGCGGGATCCCGAGGAGAGCGGAGGCGGCCGAGCACGGCGAGACGAGCAGGCGACCGGCGGGCGCGGCGGAGCGCGACGGGCGTCGAGCAGTGCGACGCTTGCGTACGCTCGGGTCCCGGCGGGCGCCGGCCCCGGCAACGACAGGGAGTCACAGGGAGTTGGACATGAGCAACGACAGGATCGACGAGATTCGGGCACGGGTCGCCGGCGATGGCATCGAGTTCATCTACGCCATGTTCGTGGAGATGCACGGCAAGCCCTGCGCCAAGCTGGTGCCGGTCAGCAACCTGGAGGGGTTGATGACCGAGGGCGCCGGATTCGCCGGGTTCGCCGCGGGACCCATCGGGCAGACGCCCGCCGACCCGGACATCCTGGCCATACCCGACGCGGACTCGTACATGGTGCTCCCGTGGCAGCCCAACGTGGCGGCGATGCAGTGCGACCCCACGGTGGAGGGTGAGGCGTGGCCGTACGCCCCGCGGGTCATCCTCAAGCGGGCGCTGGCGGCGGCCGCCGAACGGAACCTCGTCCTGAAGGCGGGCGTGGAGGCCGAGTACTCCCTGCTGGCCCGCAACGACGACGGGACGATCCGCGTGGCCGACGAGCGGGACCTCAGCGACCTGCCGTGCTACGACGCCCGCGGCCTCACCCGCATGCTCGACCACCTCACCGAGGTCTCCCGGCACATGGACGCCCTGGGCTGGGGCAACTACGCCAACGACCACGAGGACGCCAACGGGCAGTTCGAGCAGAACTTCGAGTACTCCGACGCCCTCACCACCGCCGACCGCCTCATCATCCTGCGGCTCATGATGCACACCCTCGCCCAGCGGCGGGGGCTGCACGCCACGTTCATGCCCAAGCCCTTCGGCGACAAGACCGGCAACGGCCTGCACGCCCACATGAGCCTCTGGTCGGCCGACGGCGACGAGCCCCTCTTCGAGACCGACTGTGATCCGCGCGGCCTGGGGCTCAGCCCGCTCGCCTACAGCTTCGTCGCGGGCATCCTGCGCCACGCCACCGCCCTGGTGGCCGTGCTGTGCCCCACGGTCAACTCCTACAAGCGCATGGGTGTGGGGCCCCCCGACTCGGGTGCGACTTGGGCGCCCGCCTACGTCTCCTACGGCGGCAACAACCGCACGCAGATGATCAGGGTGCCCGAGCCCGGACGCATCGAGGTGCGCGCCCTCGACGGCTCGGCGAACCCGTACCTGGCGTTCACCGGGCTCCTGGGCTGCGGGCTGGCCGGCATCGACGCCGGCGCCGACCCCGGAGAGCCGAACCTCGACAACCTCTACGCGCTCAGCCTCGCCGAGGTCGCCGAACGGGGCATCGCGGCCATGCCGCCGACGCTGCTGCACGCGGCGGAGAACCTGGCGGGCGACGACGTGTTGCGGGCCGCGTTCGGCGCCACCCCCGGCGGCGACTACGTGGACTACTTCTCCGAGGTGAAGCGCGAGGAGTTCCGCCGCTGGCACGAGCAGGTGACGCAGTTCGAGGTGGACACCTACCTCGAACTGTTCTGAGCCGGCGGCGACGTGCAGCTGGTGCCCGATTCCGGGCCCGACGAGGGGGCCGGGGACACTTCGCCGGGAAGTGTCGGCCAGGTCTGCGAGGTCGTCGGTGAGCGGGTGCGGGCCATCCGCCGGGACCTGGGTCTCACCATGGCCCAGTTCGCCGAGGCTGCCGGGGTGTCCATCGGCATGCTCTCCAAGATCGAGCACGGCCGCACCGCGCCCAGCATCGCCACCCTCAGCGGCCTCGCCCGGGCCGGCAACGTCCCCATCACGGCCCTGTTCCGGGGGCT
>CAZTZI010000117.1:0-54601 GCA_964618115.1 uncultured Acidimicrobiales bacterium | reverse complement strand
TCGATCGTGAAGATCACGTGATCGCTGGGGTCGGCGCCCGGCCGCTCGGTGCCGATCGCCAGGTCGATGGCGTCGGGCGTGACCATGTGGATGCACTTCCACGGGCAGATGTCCACGCAGCCCTCGCACATGATGCACTCGGACTGGTCGATGTGGATGAACTGCTTGGGCTTGACGGCCGCCGAGAGCCACCCGGCGTCCACCTCGGCCAGCACGTAGTCGTCGCGGAACTCCGGCATCGGGGGATTTGCGTCGTTCGCAGCCATCAGACCTCGACTCCTTCCCGTACAAGCGGTCGCCCGTAGCGGGACGCCGGCTCGGGAACCTCCACGGGCGGGCGTCCCCTGTTCTGCCAGATGGCGTGCAGGGCGAGTTGCCCGCCGAGGAACAGGCCGTAGATCACCGTGGCGACGACGTCCCGGGCGACCCGGTAGGTCAGATCGAACGGCAGCGCCCAGGTGAGCAGGTGCTGGTCGGGTGCCCACCAACCCGGCAGCGCGGGGCCCACCAGCATGCGGTCGGCCCGCCAGTTCAATTCGCTGTCGGCAAAGACGAGCCACCAGTGGGGGACCACCCCGTAGACCCAGAACATCAGGAAGAACGACAACGTGGCGCCCAACATGGCGGCGCCCCAGGTCACGGGCTCGTCCACCGGGCGGCGGCGCGCGTACGCCAGCAACGCCGCTATGCCGAGGCACCCCACGACCCACGAACTGGTGAAGGCGACGTTGAAATAGGGCGGGTCGGCGTCGCCGGTGATTCCCAGCCACAGAGCAAGCACTCCGAAGAGCAGGACCGAGCTTCCGATCATGGCCCGGTTGAACTTCTTCGTCGCTAGGTCGATCGCCCGGATTTCGGCCACGCTGCTCCCTCTGGTTGACCAAGCGATGTTAGCCACGCAGGCCCCTGGAACACACCCACGAACGGCTGCGCTCGTGAAAGTGCTCACAAGCAGTCTAGCCTGCCATCGTGCCCCCGGCCGTGGCCGAGCGGAGGGCGACCGCACCGGGGCGCAGGGGGCCGACGCTAGGATTTCGCCGGCGCCGCCACCGTCGCGGGAGGATCAGTGACCGAAGTACCCGAGTACCTGCTCGAGCGCTCGCGCGAGCGACGCTTGGAGTTGACCGGCGAGGCCGGTTCCGCGCCAGGTTCTCCGGCCGGTGATGCACCCGCGGCGCCCGCTGCCGCGTCGTCCGCTCCCGCTGCAGCGACTCCCGCCGCCTCGACCCTGCCCGCCGTACCGCCGGCGGCGCCACCTCCGCCGCCGCCGCCGCCCAAGCCCTGGGTCCAGGCGGCGTTGGGGCGCCAGAAGATCCCCTACTGGGTGATGCCGGTGCTGCTGTTCCTGCCCATCTGGGCCTTCATGTACGTAGGCACGCTGGAGGACCCCACCCGGGCCGCCACCGGCATCCTGGCCGACGGTGCCGAGGTGTACGCGCAGCAATGCGCCGTCTGCCACACCGCCGGCGGCGGCGGCAGCGGCACCGGCCCCAAGCTGAACGACGGAGAGGTCCTGCTGACGTTCCCCGACGATCCCGAGAACCTCGGCCTGGCCCAGCACATCACCTGGGTCGCCATCGCCACCGACGGCACCGGCGAGGGCAACCCCTACGGCTCCCCCGAGCGAGGGCGCGTGGCCGGCTGGTTCGCCAACATGCCCGGCCACTACGACGAGCTGACGGTCACGGAGATCCTGGCGGCGGTGCTGTACGAGCGGACCACCCACGGGGAGAGCGACGTGGCGGCGACGCTGGCGCCGATCGTGGACCAGTTGCTGGCCGACGGGACGCTGGTCCTCCCCGACCAGTTGGACCAGACCGTGACTCCCACCGACGTGGCGGGACTCCTGGCGCCACTGTTGACGGCCGGCGCCGGAGCCTGACGATCGCCCACCGCCCCGATCTGGTCGTCGTCGGTGGTGGACCCGCCGGCGCGGCCACTGCCTACTGGGCGGCCCTCCAAGGCCTGGACGTGCTCGTCCTGGAGCGCAAGCGCTTCCCCCGCGACAAGACCTGCGGTGACGGGCTGACCCCCCGGGCGGTCAAGCAACTCGTCGACATGGGCCTCGGCGACGAGATCGAGTCGTACCACCGTTTCCGCGGCCTGCGGGCGGTGGCCCACGGGCACACCCGGGAACTCTCCTGGCCGGACCACACCATCTTTCCCTCCCACGGCTACGTGGTGCGACGCAGCACGCTGGATGCCGCCGTGCTGGACGCCGCCCGGCGCGCGGGGGCACTGGTCTGGCACGGCGCCGAGGCGGTGGAGCCGCTGCTCGGCGGCAGCCTCTGCCGGGGCGTGCGCGTCCTCGACCGCACCTCGGGCACCTCCAGCGACGTGCCGGCCGGCTACGTGGTCGTGGCCGACGGTGCCAACTCCCGCTTCGGTCGGGCGCTCGGCTGCCGGCGCGAGCGCACGTGGCCCCAGGGCATGGCGATCCGCACCTACTACGAGAGTCCCAACCACAGCGACCCCTGGATCGAGAGCGCCCTCGACGTGCGGGACCGCAACGGCGCCACGCTGCCCGGCTACGGCTGGATCTTCCCCCTCGGCGACGGCACGGTGAACGTCGGGATCGGCCTGCTCACCTCGTACAAGGACTGGCGCAACGTCAACACCAGCCACTTGATGACCGAATGGGCCTACGCCGCGCCGCAGCGGTGGGGCCTCGACCCGGAGGCGCCGCTGACGCCTCCGGTGGGTGGGCGGCTGCCGATGGCGGGCTCGGTGAACCCCAAGGCCGGCCCCAACTTCCTGATCGTGGGCGACGCAGCCGGCTCGGTGAACCCCTTCAACGGCGAGGGGATCGATTACGCCTACGAGACGGGCCGCCTCGCCGCCGAACTGGTGGCCGAGGCGGTGATCTGCGACGACGGGCTGGCGCTGTCCCGCTACCCCGAGCTGCTGGAGAGCACCTACGGCGCCTACTACAAGGTGGCCCGCCTCTTCGCCTACGCCATCGGCCGGCCCCGCCTCATCAGCCGCCTCGTGCAGTTCGGCATGCAGTCCCAGACCCTCATGGAGTGGGCGCTGCGCATCATGGCCAACCTCATGGACTCCGACGACCCCGGCGCCGCCGAATACATCTACAAGACCGCAGCCAAAGCCGCCTGGCTCTGGCCCGACTGAAGCGGCGGCACCGCCACGCATGGAGCCGCTGATCGTCGCTTCCGCCCGCAAGCACGGCATCGACGACGCTGACATTCTCCACGTCTACCGCCATCCCATCCGGGTGCACCGACTGGACGATTTGGACCTGCTCGTCGGCGGCGACCGCAGCGGCCGCCTCCTCGAGATCGGGGTGGTCGTCTCCCGGAATCAGCGAATCGACGTTATCGTGCATGCCATGGCGGCACGATTGAGGTTCCTGGTATGACCGCCGGAGGTACCGAACTCGACGGCATCCTCGATCATGCGGACGAATTGGCCGACCGGTTCGAGGCTTTCGATGCATCCGCTGCCACCGACATCCCGGTACATGAGTACCTGCTCGAGCGATCATTGAGAACGAGCCGCGGAGACGACGTCGAGATCGCCAGAGCCATCGCCGCCGCGCGGCGGTCGGGAACAGCCTGGAGCCGGATCGGGCAGATCATGGAAATGTCCGCCAACGAGGCGGAACAGTGGTACAGGGACGCGGTCGGACCACCGTCCCCGAGTGGCCTGAGCCTCGTGTAGGCGACGCTGGAAGCGGCTGAGGGCCTGGCATCATGACGACCGCCTCCGCTCTCGCCATCGCCCGGCGCGCCACCGGGCTGATCATCGCGGTTGTGGCCGCCTTCTGGCACAGCCTCGACAGGCGGATCGACGAACAGCGCCGCCGCCTCGACAAAGTGATCTACCAAATGGGCGTGATCCTGCGCTCCCTCGGACGCTTGGAGGGACGTCGTTCAGCTGAGGCTGAGGCCGTCGGCACCGCCTGACCAGATCTCCCTCGCTGACGGCGCCGACGCCGGCGGTCAGGTCCTCGACGATGAACCGTCCACGCCGGAGCCCAACCTGCCGCGCATTCGGACCGGCGTTCGTCAATCTGCGTGAGCCCAGCAGGTTCGACCAGCGCGATCGTTAGGTGCCCCCCGAGGTCAACAGGCGTTCAACCAACTCATCAATCCGGCGGCCGATCGGGGACGTCTCCAGCCAGGTCCGCAGTTGCTTCCTCGCCGTGGTGACCGTGAGGTCCTGGCCAGCACTCGCCCTTGCCTCGCGGACCCGCTCCAACTCCTCGCCGGCCATCCTCGCCGCATCTGCTCCGCCTGCAGCGAGTTCGACGTGAAGGTCGGACTGTGGGTCAAACTCCGGGATTGGTAGTCGCCAGAGGTGCTTTTGCAGGTGGCGCGCCCCGTACTGTCCCTTGGGCATCAATGGCTCGACGCGCTCGAATAGTCTTCCACTATTGATGATCGCTGCCAGATAGTGAGCTTCGTCTGCTGAGTCGCACTCAATCCAATAGAGCGTGTAGTCGACGAGTGCTGCACTCTCCGATAGGACACTCGCGGTCGGCTGGCCCGACTGGTTGTACAGCAAGCGAATCGAGCAGACTGGCAGTTGTTGCTCGAGTTTTCTCCAGTAGTCAAGCTGGCCGAGGAGATCCAACTTGCTGCTCTTGCCCTTGTGCTCCTCCCAAAGGTCGTTCACGAATCGCCAGCGGGCACGCATCCGGTGACCAAGCGCGGCGGCATCCACGCCGTGAATCGCGTCGTGCGACGCAACCCGGACGAGACCTCCGCCACTCTCCCCCTGCCGCCGGATCGGTAGCACCGCGTGGCGAGGCTCCAGCACCACGAAGGGAGCCATGGTCGCCCCCAGGTGAACGTTCCACACATGGCTCTCCTCAATGTGAGCGTCGTACAGCTCATTGAGTGTCAGTTCATTCCAGGGTCGCTTCTCCTGCGGGCTGCGCCATGGTGACACGCTGACGATGCCGGACGCGATTGCCGTCGTCGACTCGCTGACATGTACGAAGAAGAGAGGACGCGGAAAGATGGTGGCGCCATTTCGGGCTCGCTCGGCATACGGGGACACGAAGTCGTCGCCGCCGAGGTCGGTGAGCGAACTCACCTCGTCGCTGAACGGGCCACCCTCAGCGCCGCGCAGTCGCCGTGCCTTGTTCCCGAGATCGCGGGCCTCCTCGTCAGTGACTTTCCGCGCGAACACAACGCACGCAGGCACGGGGAAGAACGTGTTGGGTTCGATCCGCTCGAGGTCCCAGGGAATCATCTCGGCCAGGTCAGCCCGAACTTGCCGCCACGACCCGCTGCGCCATTTCTGGTACTGACCGGCTTGTAGAGCGCTGTGGGGCAGCACCATCGCGGCCATGCCCCCATCGCGGAGGTAGAGGTCGACACAACGCGTGTAGAACAACCCTGCGATGTCCTGCTGGGTGGCATAGTGCCGGCCAACCCATATGCCGTAGGTTTCCCTGCTCTGTCGTTCGAGTTCGCTGCGAAGCGTGGCGCCGACTCGGTTGTAGGTCAGCCAGGGCGGGTTGCCGACGATCACATCCACCTGCCCGTCCGGGCTGGACAACCACACGGGCCGCACCAGGTTGCGGGTGTAGTAGGCCCACACATGGTTCCGACCCTCTTCATGGAGCGTGACGAGTCGGGCAACTGTGGCTTCGAGCACATCTCGCTCATGCCCCGGATCAATGCCGGCATCATCGAGCGCCGTGCGCGGGTCGTACCCGCTTTCGATTGCTTCGCTCACGCCAAGCATCACACGGTCGAACCAGTCGGCTTGCTCGACGAGCGCTCTCGGGAACTCCAGTCGCCGGTGCGAAGTCGCAGTCCCAGCACCATCCTCGACTTCGATCGTGACCAAGCCGCTGCCGAAGAGACTCGAGTCATCGGTCCGCAACTGCAGGGAATCGCCCAAGTAGACGGGGATCGTCAGGTCTTCGGCGCCGCGGTCCACCTCACCGATCACCTCGCGTGCGGCAAGGGTCCATGTTGCGCGGGCCAGATGAACCGCCACGGGATGCACATCGACCCCGCTCACCGAATTCTGTAGACCCGACAGGATGCGACGCGGCAGATGACCGGCGCCGCGGGCCGCTTCGACATACTTGCGGATGGCCGCGTGGAGAAAGGTGCCTGCGCCGCAGGCGGGATCGAGGACCCGCTGCCTCAACGGCTCGGTCACCGCAGCGTCCACGATGATCTGCGCCAACCATTGGGGCGTGTAGTACTCGCCGAGGCGTCTCCGATCCTCAGCGGGCATGACCGACTGGTAGAGAATGCGTGCGACGTCGTGCTCCGTGTCATGCCAGTCGAAGCGTGACACCCGACCGGCGATGTCGGTGAGCCAGCGCTCACCGCCCACCTCGGCCGGCCAGGCGAAGAAGTCCGACTCGATGACGCCCCGGATGCCGGTCGCGTCGAAGAACGCTTCGCCAGTCAGGAGCCTGGACGGGTCCAGCATCACCTGCTTCCGTACATCGATGCCGAACGCCGCCTGTACGGCGATGCCGACGACGACGGATAGGTACGTATGACGGAGGAACTGACGATCCAGATCGCTCTCTTCGTCCACGACGACCCCCAGCGCGGCGGTGAGCAGTTGACGCCAAAGTTCCCGCTTGACGGCGACGGTCGGATTGTCCCGCTCCTGCTGGTACAAGCGCTCCAGTCCCGCCAGTTCCATCTCGAGGCGCGGACCCTCGCCGAAGGACCGCCGCACCTCCTCCTCGGTGGGCGGCAGCCCGCTCGCCTCGAACATGCGGGACTCGTTGCGGAGCCACTCGTACAGCCGGTACGCCACGTCGGCGTCAGAGATCTCAAACCCGTACGGCGATGCCGTCCGAACCTCCTCGATTCCCGACTGCCGGAGAATCCAGTAGCGCCCGTCGGTGAGCACTCCCAACCGCTCGCTCTCTCCGGCCTTCACTCGCTCGCGGAGATAGCCGTCCAGCTGCTCCACCGATTTCGGATTGGGGTTGATGCCATTCCCGATGCGCTTCTTGACTTCAATGACGAAGTCGCCGGTCTGCAGATCAATCCGGTCCTTCTCCAATCGAATGTCGTCACGCGCAGCGAGGCCAGCCGTCACCAGGAAGTTGGCGATCGCCGAACGCACATCTGCCTCGGGCGCCACCTCTTCGTGACGCTGCAGCATCAGCCGGGCGCTCTCACGCAGCTGGGGGCTGTCCGGATCAACGAGCAGAACGTCAGACATCCACAACGCCCAGTGCCGTTCGGCTTGCCCGATAGATAAATGGCCCAGGTAGTTCGACCAGCTTCTCGATACGGCGCCACTGGCTCATGACGACTTCGAGTTGGGTCCAGACTGTGTTCGCATCCCGCGCCGCGAGAGCGACCATCCTTGCCCCGTGATCGACGACTGCGCGCCGCTCCGCGATCCGTCGACCAATCCGACTGTCTCGAGTGACTATCAAGTAGCCCGCCTCAGCCACTCGCGGAATCCAGACCTCATCGGCAGTATCAGGACTAGTAACCAGACACGGGGGCCTGACCCGCTTGTGAATCACATCGCCGACGTCCCCGGGATACGTGCTGTCAGAGCGCAATCGAGCGACGACCTTCCCCAAGCCGAGGATGTCAGCATCGAAGTAGTAGCGGACGACAGCCGGTTTCACGCCGCTCGGCTGGCGCTGCGGCAAGACAACTCGTATGACCGCGCCCAGCCAACATCCTCCACTTCGAGGTCGAACTGCGTCGCCACGTCCTCCTCATCCTCACCGCCGTCAACGTGCTCGAAGATCACCGCCGTACTGATTCCCTTGATCGCCGGATGACCGAACCGATGCGTCGGACGGCAGCGGACGGGTGACAGTTCGTCCTCATGAGGGCGCCAACCCACCGCGAGGTCATCTTTCCAGTCGACACGATTGATGAACGACGCCGCCGGGGGCGTCAGCACGGGCTGGTCGCTTGCCCTGGCCACAAGCCAGAAATCACCTGGCAGGCCGGAATCCTGCTGGACCTTCAGCAACAGGCGGGGCCCCGCGCCTACCCAGGGCTTGTAGTGAGCAAGGGGGTACGGGATCCCTTCCTCGTCACGCAACCTGCTGACGAACAGCCGGATCTCTTGAAGCCGCACTCGCAAGTCCCGTCGGTACTGGCGCAGGAGTGCGGCCTCGATGAACTCGCCCCACGTGAGACTTCCGACGCCTGTGGGCTCCGGGCGGATCACTGGCGGGTAGCTATGGCCGTTGTCGGAACGGCCCTCCAACCACCAGTGCAACGTGGACCGCGGGACCCGAAGAATGTCGGCAGCGTCAGCCTCGGAATACACCGGCCGGTCCAAGAGGCGCACACTCACGCCCATATCATGCCCGTTGGGTGACGCCCGCCGCGGCTTCGTCCCGCGTGTAAGGCAGTATCCGGATCACCTGGAGGTCGCCCGGTGAGGCCGAGAGCAGCGCCGCCGCTCGGCTGACGACTTGCGGACACGCCGTCTTCGCCGACGGCCTGGCGCATGGGTACGCCCGGTGTTCACGAGCCTGGAACGTAGCTGATGCGCGGCTTAGAGATATTCCAGATTGTCTCCAAACAGATGTTGTTACTGTCGTAGGGGGTTGCTAGGGTAGGGGTACCGGTCACTGGCCTCTGCTTCGGCGGGGTTGGTCTTCCCCGACCGGCTCGTCGGCTCCGCCGACCCGAAGCCGATCACGATGCGTGTCCACGGGGAACGACCGATGACCGATCTCGACCTCTCCAACTTCGAGACTGCTGCTGAGGCGGCGGCGCGGATCATGGTTTCGTTCGATGCGTCTGTGGCCGGGTTGCGGGCGTTGGGTGATGCGCACCTGGAGGAGCAATTGCATCTCGTCGGGCGCTGTGAGTCGCGGCTCGCCGCGGTGAAGGCGGAGAAGATCGCTGCTCTGGCCCGCCGCGATGGCGAGGCCAAGGCCGCCGACGTGATGCGGAACGATCTCAAGCATTCCCGAGGCTCGGCCAAGCGGCAGGTGAAGGAGGCAGGTCGGCTTGCTGATGTGCCGAGCACGGCTCAGGCTCTGGCCGAAGGGGCTATCACGCCGCAGCACGCCCGGTTGATCGCCGAGGCCGCTGAGCAGGCTCCCGCGGGGGCGCCGATCGACGAGCAGGAACTGCTCGAGGCAGCCGCGGTCGAGCCGGCGGATCTGTTCGGCCGGACGGTGCGCGAGCACCTCAACGCGCGCGACGGCGACGACTTGGTGGAGCGCCGGAAGCGTCAGCGTGCGCAGCGCCGGCTGAGCTTCAAGCAGCAACCCGACGGCATGTTCGAGCTGTTCGGCCGGTTCGATCCCGTCACCGGCAGCCGCGTCGAGACGGCCATCACCGCCGCCGCCAACAAACTCTGGCACGCCGAGGATCCCAAGGGGCGCTCCACCCCTCAACAGCGCCTGGCCGACGCCCTCGAGATGCTGGTCACGCGCGGCGGCGGCCGTGGCAAGGCCACCGGAACCGCGCAAGGCGTCGACCTACTGGTGATCGCCGACTTCGACATCCTCGCCGGCCGACTCGCCAACCCCCGCCTGGTTGACGGCACCCCGCTGTCGGCGGAGGAACTGCTCCGGTTGGCGTGTGACGCCAACATCCTCCCGGCAATCTTCGATCAGAAGAGCCGGCCACTCTGGCTGGGCCGCGGCCGCCGGCACGCCACCAAGCACCAACGGTCGGTGCTCGCCGCCCGGGACAAGGGCTGCATCGGCTGCGGCACCTCGCCCAACTGGTGCCAGGCCCACCACATCCGGCACTGGGAACACGGCGGGGGAACTGACATCGACAACATGCGCCTGCTCTGCAGCCACTGCCACCACCAGGTCCACGACAATGGCGCCCGCATAGTCCGTGGGCGCGACGGTCGGTTCACACTCCAACATCGGGGACGAGACCGACCTGCGCCATCGCCGGCCCGCGACGGCATCCGCCATGCGCCTCGATCCAACCCGTCCTCCGGCGTCGCCACCGACGTCGCACTCCCGCTCCGCTGCTGACAAGCACCGGCGGCGCGGCCGGCGGCACTGCCGCGCCGCTCCATCGGCGAGGCTTCCTCCCACGCGGGCCAAAGCCACGCGAGGGTGGGGATGCCGGTGGACGCCGTAGGCGGCCATTCCTAGGCCGCCGGAGCGCCACCGGCAGCGCCGCCCGGACACGCGCCCGCAAGCCAGGGCGAAGCGCCCGGGGGGTCGGGCTGCGACAACTCTTCGTCCGTGCACCGAGGAAGGGCGGCAACCGGCGCGCTCCCGGACACCCGGCGCGCTCCCGGACACCCGCCGAACCGCCAAGGCGAGGGTCGGGGGTGAGCTGCGACGGCTGTGAACTGGTGGCGGTGACGTGATTGTGGGATCGTTCTCGCCGAGGCGGATTCGGCTAGAACAACCCTGCGGGCCGTGCGCCGGCTTGGAGGACGCAAGTGGCAACCCGGAGCGAGAAGTCCACACTGATCCCTCCCTACGGCGGAGAGTTGGTCGACCTGATCGTCCCCGAGGACGAGGCCGCCGAGCTGAAGGCCCGCGCCGGCGGGCTTCCCAGCATCCAGCTGTCCGATCGCGCCACCTGCGACCTCGAGTTGCTGGCGACCGGCGCGTTCTCGCCCCTCGACCGGTTCATGGGGGAGGACGACTACCGGGGCACCGTCGGCGGGTTGCGGCTCGGCGACGGCACGCTCTTCCCGATTCCGGTGACGTTGCCGGTGGAGGATCCTTCGTCGATCCGACTCGGCGGCGAGCTGGCGCTGCGCGATTCCCACAACGAGCTGCTGGCGGTCATGACGGTGCAGGAGGCCTACGAGTGGGACCTGGAAGAGGTGGCCGATGAGGTGTTCGGCACCCGTGACCTGCGGCACCCGCTCGTGTCGGAGATGCACCGCTGGGGGAGGGTCAACATCTCCGGGCCGCTGCGGGTGCTGCAGACCCCGCCGCACCAGGACTTCTCGACGTTGCGGAGGACCCCGACCGGGACGCGCGCCACCCTGGCCGGTTACGGCCACCCGAACGTCGTGGCCTTCCAGACCCGGAACCCGCTTCACCGGGCCCATGAGGAGCTCACCAAGCGGGCCGCCGCCGGCGTGGACGGCGTCCTCCTGCTGCACCCGGTGGTGGGGCTCACCAAGCCCGGGGACGTGGACCACTACACGCGGGTCCGCACCTACGAGGCGCTGACCCGCCACTACTACGACCCCGACAGGGTGCTGCTGGCGCTGCTGCCGCTGGCGATGCGGCTCGCCGGACCCCGCGAGGCACTGTGGCACGCCATCATCCGGCGCAACTACGGGGCCAACCACCTCATCGTCGGCCGCGACCACGCCAGCCCCGGGCTCGACTCGGAGGGCAAACCGTTCTACGGCCCCTACGACGCCCAGGAGATCGTCGACCGGTTCAGCGATGAGACCGGAGTCGCGGCCGTCACCTTCCATGAGATGGTGTACGTCCCCGACGACGACAGGTACGAGGAGGCCACGGCGGTCCCCGAGGGCGTCCGGACGGCCTCGATCTCCGGGACGCAGGTGCGCGAGGAGTATCTGGGCCAGGGGCGGACCCTGCCCGGCTGGTTCACCAGGCCGGAGGTCGCCGACATCCTGGCCGAGAGCTACCCGCCGAAGCATCGGCAGGGCGTGTGCATCTGGTTCACCGGCCTCAGCGGCTCGGGAAAGTCCACGACGGCCGAGGCGCTCACGGACCTGCTCATGGAGCATGGACGGCAGGTCACCGTGCTGGACGGCGACGTCGTGCGAACCAACCTGTCCAAAGGGCTCGGCTTCTCCAAGGAGGACAGGGACACCAACATCCTGCGGATCGGATTCGTTGCCGCGGAGATAGTCCGTCACGGCGGCGTGGCGATATGCGCGGCCGTGAGCCCGTACCGCGCGGCACGGAACGCGGTGCGGGCCATGGTCGGCGCCGAGCGATTCATCGAGGTGTTCGTGGACACGCCCCTCGAGGTCTGCGAGGAGCGCGACTCCAAGGGCATGTACGCCAAGGCGCGTCGCGGTGAGATCACCGGCTTCACGGGCATCGACGATCCGTACGAGGCCCCGGAGAACCCGGAGATCTCCCTGGACACCGTCCGGAGCTCCGTGCGGGGCAACGCCCGCCTGATCCTGGGACATCTCACCGAGAACGGGTTCGTACGACCCCCGGCAGGCGAACCCGCCTCGTCCAACGGCACCTAGGCAGCCTCCCGAGGCCCACTCGCCCGGCAGTGGCGGCCACCTAGATTGTCGAGCGAATCGACCGACGAGGTACGCCATGGGAAAGTTCGCGATCGGCCTCCTTGCCCTCTTTCGAAGGATCTCCCTTCTCGTCTGGAGGATTCGTGGCAAGACGCCGGAGGATGTGGCCGCCCGGCGCGTCGTGAGCGGCGAGTCATGGAACGAGTTCTGTGACTCGCTGAAGGCGGCAGGAGCTGCGTTGAGCTTTCCCGGCGCTCCGCGGGATCCGTTCAACCAGGCGGAGGGATACCGGTACTTGAGCCGCCTCGCCCGAGCCGGCCTGATGGCGTTCGTCGAACACGCCGACCCCGGTGCGCCCGTCCTGCATCGCGTGGTCGACGAGACGACCAAGTTGGGCGCGGACAATCCCGACAACTTCTACCTGACGGCCGCGCTGGACGGGAGCTACGACTACAGGATCACCGGGCGTCGCAATACCATCGCCTACTTGAGCCTCGGAACCCAGTCCGGCAACTACGGCGAGGGGGGCGGTCTCCCTCCCACCGGGTACATCGAATCCGATCAGATCGAGATGGACGCCGACGGTTGCTTCGAACTCGTTGTGAGCTGCAGCCCGCAGGAGGGAAACTGGCTCCCGATGAGCCCCGAGACCGGGACACTGGTGGTCCGCCAGACCTTCGGCGACCGGAACGCCGAGACCCCGGCCGAGTTGGCCATCGAGCGCATCAACTGTCCCGACGCCGAGCGCCGCGCCTCTCACTTGACGGCAAGGGCCCTCGACGATGGGTTGCAGAAGGCGGGGGCGTTCGTCGCCGGCGCACCACTTCTGTTCGCCAAGTGGGCGCGCGACTTCAAGAGGCACAGCAATGAACTGCCCCTGTTCGACCCACAGGTGTCGCTGGCCGCCGGAGGGGACCCGAACATCGCCTACTACCACAGCCACTGGGCGATCGCCGCCGACGAAGCCCTGTTGATCGAAGTCACGCCGCCGGAATGCGAGCACTGGAACTTCCAGTTGAACAACTACTGGATGGAGTCGCTGGACTACCGCCATTACACGATCCACACCAACAAGCACCTCGCCCACTACGCCGACGACGGCTCGGTGCGCCTGATCGTGGCGCACGACGACCCCGGCCATCCCAACTGGATCCAGACCGCGGGCCACACGTCCGGGACCATGTGTTTCCGATGGGTGCGGGCGACGGAACATCCGCAGCCCCGGACCCGGCTGGTCAAGCCGGCCGGCCTGCCGGACCCGGCCCTGCGGACGATCGATCCCACCACCGGGGGCGACTCGTGACTTCCACGGACTACGAGAACCCCTACCGCCCTCTGGCGATCAGGGCCTTCAACCGGATCGGGAGCGCGGGTCCGAGTATGGGAGTCTCCGGTCGCCTGGACGTCGACTCACTCATCGAGCGGGCGCGGCGGAAGACCGGCCTCGGTGACTTCGGCGAGGACGGGCACCGCCGGGCGCTGGATGTGCTCGTGGAGTCGATCAACGACGAGGCCCGGCTGACGGCAACCGGACGGCGGATCCAGAAGTCGCGGCTCAGCGCCGCACTGGTCAACCGGTTGCGGATCCAGGAGCTGCTCCGAAGGCACCCTGACATCCATGACATCGACCTCGGCACCATCGTCCTGATCACCGGACTGCAGCGCACCGGCACCACCCTGCTGCAGCGCCTGCTGAACTCCCATCCCGGGGTTCGGGGCATCTTGGGCGGGGAAGTCCTGCACCCGATACCGGCCGTCGATCGCCCCGAGCGCACCGAGAGAACCCGCGAACGGCGTGCACGCCTCGCCGAGCGAGCGTTCTTCTACCTGGCGCCCGACTTCCAGGCGATCCATCCGGTCGATCACGACGAGCCGGAGGAGGAGGTCCTGCTGATGGACCTGACCTTCATGAGCCAGTCGGCCGAGGCCACCATGGCCGTGCCGAGCTATTCCCGCTGGCTGGAGGGTCAGGATCACGAGTGGACCTACGAATACCTCCACCGGACCCTGAAGGTGCTCTGCTGGCAGCGTCCCGGCCACACCTGGGTGCTCAAGACCCCGCAACACCTGGAACACCTCGACGCATTCAGGGCCGTGTTCCCCGACGCCACGATCGTCCAGACCCATCGCGATCCGCGAAGGACGGTCGCCTCGTTCTGCAGCATGGTGGCCCACGCCCGCGGCTTGCTCAGCGATCACGTCGAGCCGCCCGAGATCGGGCGACACTGGCTCGGGAAGACCCGCAGGATGGTTCAACGGTCGATGCAGGTCCGGGAGGATGCGGAGACCCGTCGCTTCATCGACGTCTCGTACTACGACCTGACCAGAGATCCGATCGCCGAGCTCCGGCGGATCTGCGAGCACGCGGGGATCGCCTTCGACGACGAGGCCGAGCGCGAAGCCGCACGCTGCCTGGCAGCGAACCCCAAGGACCGCTTCGGGAGACACATCTACCGGCTGGGCGACTTCGGGTTGAGCGAGCAGGTCGTGGACGAGGCCTTCGCCGCTTACCGGGAGCAGCATGAGATTCCGTTCGAGTAGGCCCGCAGCCGGCCGGTGAGCCAGCACCGCGCGCGAGCCGGCGATCGGCGCCGGTGTCACCCCCTGCCATGACACGAGCAACTCCGAAGATCCGCAAGAGCAACGTGGTCAACGCCATGATCATTGCGATCCGCGACCTCAGGAAGCTCGGGACTCCCGACCTCGGCCCGCTTCCGGACGACGTGCGGATCGACGGCAGGACCTGCCTGGTCACCGGGGCCAACAGCGGATTGGGCAGAGCCGCCGCGATCGAACTGGCAAGGCGCGGCGGCAACATGATCCTGGCCTGCCGGCCGGGTCATGCCGGAATCCGTGACGAGATCAGGCGACTCTCGGGATCCGATGCCGTGGAGTTGGTCGAGGTGGACCTCTCGGATCTTCGCTCGGTGCATCGCTGCTGCGACGACCTGCAGCGGCGCGGCATCCGCATCGACATCGCGCTGATGAACGCGGGCGTCATGTCGCGCCGGTCGCGGAGGGCGCCGCAGGGATACGAGTTGATGTTCGCGGTTCACTTCCTGGCACCGCGGGTCATGATCGACCGGTGGCTGCACGACGGTGTCATCCGCCCGTCGAGCCGGTCCGGCGAGACGCCGCGGATCGTCTTCGTGGCTTCGGACTCGCACCGGTCCGCCGAGGCCATCGATTTCGATCGCTTCGGTGCGTACGCGGAGCACGGGATGAGGCAGAGCATGCAGCGCTACGCCGCCAGCAAACTGGTCCTCTGCACGTACGCGACCGAGCTGTCCCGCCGCCTGAACCCGGGCGCGCAGGTGGCGGTGGCAACGCACGCGCTGTGCCCGGGAGGGGTCGCCACGAACATCGTCAAGGACGCGCCGGCACTGCTGAAACCGATCGTCAACGCCTGGCTGCGACGCTTCTTCCAGACTCCCGAGGAGGCGATCGGACCGGTCGTCCACCTCTGCTGCGCCGAGGAAGCGGGGAACTCCACCGGGATGTACCTGCACATGATGCATCGCAAGCAGGTCTCGCCGGATGCCGCGGACCCGGACAACGGGGCCAGGCTGTGGGAGGCCAGCGAGGCCATGGTGGCAAGTTCTCGAAAAGCTGCCTAACGGGTTGTACTTATAGTTCTTTATGATATATTTCAATATATATACACTCTTCCTATATCCGAAGCCCCGGACACCGGGTCGTTGGTGGGTGTCACGCTGCGGCCATGCCACCGGGCTTCTGGCAGACTGGGACCGTGACGACCGCCGCTGCTCTTGCCGTCGCCCTGCCCGCCACCGGGCTCGTCGTCGCCGTCGTGCTCGCCTTCTGGCGCAGCCTCAACGGCCGCATGGACGAACAGGGGCGCCGCATGGATGAGTTCAGCAGGCAGTTGGGCTCGTTCAGTAAGCAGTTGGGCGAGATCCTGCGCGCCCTCGGTCGCCTCGAAGGGCGCCACGAGGCTGAAGCCGAAGCCCGAGCCTGACCCCCTGCGTCGACCGGATCGACCCGGCGCCGCTGCGAACGCGTCTCAGTCGGCGGGAAGTTCGGCAGCAGCCTCGGTTGCGGCCGTGACGGTGGCGTCGATGTCGGCGGCGCTGTGGGCCAGGCTGACGAAGATGGCCTCGTAGGGGCCCGGGGCCAGCGCCACGCCGCGGCGCAGCATGCCCTGGAAGAACGGCGCATAGTGGCCGCGGGCCACCGAGGCGTTCGCCTCGTCGAAGTTCCGGGGTGTCTCGCTGCCGAAGAACAGGCCCAGCAGCGAGCCGACCCGCGGCACGACCGCGGCCACGCCAGCGGCGGCGAACGCCTCTCCCAGCCCGGCGGCCAGCCGTACGGCGATCGCCTCCAGCTGCTCGTAGGCGGCAGCGTCGAGGGCCTCGAGCGTCGCCAGCCCGGCTGCGGTGGCCAGGGGATTCCCCGACAGCGTGCCGGCCTGGTACACGCCGCCGAGCGGAGCCAGGTGACCCATCAGCTCGCGGCTGCCGCCGAAGGCGCCAACCGGCAGGCCGCCACCGATCACCTTGCCGAAACACCACAGATCGGGCCGCACGCCGTAGAACTCCGTGGCCCCGCCGCGGCCGAGCCGGAAGCCGGTGATCACCTCGTCGAAGACCAGTAGCGCACCTGCCCGGTCGCACGCCGCCCGGAGGCCTTCCAGGAAGCCCGGGGCCGGCGCCACCAGGCCCATGTTGGCGGCCACCGGTTCCACCAGCACCGCCGCGGTGGCCTCGTCGACGTCGGGCACGACGTTGTAGGGGGCGACGACCGTGTCGGCGACCGCACCCGGTGTCACGCCGTCGCAGCCGCTGAGGCCCTGGTTGGCCACGCCGCTGCCGCCCGCGGCCAGCAGCGCGTCCGAGTGCCCGTGGTAGCAGCCGGCGAACTTGATGATCTTGTTGCGGCCGGTGGCGCCACGCGCCAGGCGCACCGCCGACATGGCGGCCTCGGTGCCGCTGGAGACCAGCCGGAGCATCTCCAGGCCGGGCACCCTGGCGCACATCTCGCCGGCGAGATGCACCTCGCGCTCGGTTGGCGCGCCGTAGCTGGTGCCGTCTTCGGCGGCCGCGGCCACCGCATCGACCAGAGCGGGCGGGGCGTGGCCCAGGATGCCGGGGCCGTAGCTCTGGACGTAGTCGATGTAGCGGTTCCCCTCGACGTCCCAGACGTGCGCGCCCTCGGCCCTCGCCACGAAATAGGGCGTCCCGCCGACGGAGCCGAATGCCCGCACGGGCGAGTTCACCCCGCCGGGGAGCACCTCACAGGCCCGCTCGAAGAGGTCGGCGTTGGTCACCGCGGCGTCGCCGGCGGCAGGCGGACACTCAGCCACCGAGTTCCTCGGCCATCTCCGCGGCGAAGTACGTCAGGATGAAGTCGGCGCCCGCCCGCTTGACGGCGGTCAACTGCTCGAGCGCCACCGCCGGACCGTCGATCCAGCCCCGCTGGTGGGCGGCGGCGATCATGGCGTACTCCCCGGAGACGTGGTAGGCGCCGAGCGGCACGTTCACCTCGGCACGGGTGCGGGCGATGACGTCGAGGTACGTGACCGCCGGTTTGACCATCACCATGTCGGCCCCTTCGGCGATGTCGGCGTGCACTTCGGTCATCGCCTCCCGGGCGTTGCGCCAGTCCTGCTGGTAGCCCTTGCGGTCGCCGCTGCGGATGGTCACGTCGACGGCGTCCCGGAACGGGCCGTAGAGCGCCGAGGCGTACTTGGCGGCATAGGCCAGGATCGCCACGCCCTGGTGCCCGGCGCCGTCGAGGGCGCCGCGGATGGCCGCCACCTGGCCGTCCATCATCCCGCTGGGGGCGCAGACGTGGGCGCCCGCGGCCGCCTGTGCCACGGCGGCCTGCTGGTAGATGGCGAGCGTGGCGTCGTTGTCCACCGAGCCGCCGGCGGCGAGGATGCCGCAGTGCCCGTGGTCGGTGTACTCGTCGACGCAGAGGTCGGCCATCAGCACGACGCCGTCGCCCACCTCGTCGCGGAGCTCCGCCAGAGCCACCTGGACGACGCCGTCGGGGTTCCATGCCTCGGATCCCTGGGGGTCCTTGCGGGACGGCACGCCGAAGAGAATCACCGCCGGGACGCCCGAGCCGGCCAGGCGGCGAACCTCCCGGCGCAGCGAAGCGACCGTGTGCTGCACGACGCCGGGTAGCGACGGAACCGGCTGCGGTTCGTCGATTCCCTCACGCACGAACAGCGGCGCCACCAGGTCGTCGGTTCGCAGCGACGTCTCGGCCACGAGCCGGCGCATCGCCGCGGTGCGGCGCAGGCGGCGGGGGCGCTGGGCGGGGAAGGCCACGGCGGGAGTCTACGAACGAGTCGACGGGTTCACGGGAGCCGGGCAGGGTCTCGGGAACCCGTCGGCACCGCGAGGAGAATGTCGGCTGATCCGTCTCCCGAGCGGATCTCGCCGCCGGGTCATGGGTTCCGGCCTGCGCCGGAACGACGGCGCGGGGATCCGCGCCATCACTCGGCGATCTCCTACCCGCCGGCGGCAGCGTGGGCGCAGAGTGCCGCCACGACTCCGGCGACGGAGTGCTCGCGGGCCTCGACGTGCACGGGCAGGCCGCGACGTCGGGCGGCCGCGGCGGTGACCGGCCCGATGGCGGCGACCGTCGGTGGCACGGGCAGCGGCTCGGGCTGGTCGCAGAAGGCGTCCACGACCGAGGGCGACGTGAAGATCACGGTGTCGCAGCCGGCGACGGCGGCTCGCTCGGTCGGGGGGAGGATCCTGGGTTCGGTCCGGTAGGCGGTCACGATGTCGACGGACCAGCCCTGGGCGCGCAGGCCGTCGGGTAGCACGTCGCGCGCCACCGCGGCCCGGACGACGAGAACCCGGCCGGTCGCTCCACGCGCCCCGGGCGCGGGGAATGCCGCCAGCAGACTTTCCGCCACGTATCGCTCGGGCAGGAGTGAGACCGTCACTCCCGCCGCTGCAAGGGCCGCAGCCGTCGCGGGGCCGATGGCGGCCACCCGAAGCCCCGGTGGCGGCTCCCCGTCCCCCAGAGACTCGGCGAAGCGCTCCGCCCCGTTCGACGAGGTCAGTACCAGCCAGTCATAGTCGCCCAGGCGGCGCACCGCGGCAGCGAGCGCGACTCCCCCATCGGTGGGCGGAGACAACTCGATGAGCGGCGCCAGGACAGGTTCGGCTCCTGCGTGGCGCAGGACCTCCGCACTTGCGACGCCCTGCGCGGCGGGCCGCACCACGAGTATCCGCCGCCCCGCGAGGGCACGACGATCAGGCATCGCCGCGGCGGTCGCCCAACGGCGCCGGACCGTCGGCCGGGGGGGCGGAGCTCGCGAGGAGGGTCTCGGCCAACCGCCGGCCCACCCGGACACCGTCGTCGCCGCTGGCAGCAGCGCGACGCAGCCGCTCACCCGGTGCCGGCATCAGGACGCCGCGCATGTGCACATCGCCTCCCGCCAGGCAGGCATGGGCCCCGGCCGGCACGGTGCAGTCACCGCCGAGGGCTGCCAGAAACGTCCGCTCGGCGTCCACGCAGCGGCGCGCCCGGCGATCCTCGATCGCCGCCAGCATGCCACGGAGTTCGGTATCGGTGGCGCGGCACTCCACCGCAAGGGCGCCCTGGCCCACCTGTGGCACCATCAGGTCGATCTCCAGCACGTCCAGCACCTCCGGACGCCGGTCGAGACGCTCGAGTGCCACGAGCGCCATCACCACGGCATCGAAGTCCGCTGCTTTGGCCAGCCGCGTGTCGATGTTGCCGCGCAGGTCGGCGAACTGCAGGTCGGGCCGCCGGTCGGCCAGTTGCACGCGCCGCCGCGCCGAGCCGGTTGCGACGGTGGCGCCCGCCGGCAGATCCTCCAGGCACGACCCGACGAGGGCGTCCCGCACCTCGCCCCTGCGGGGGACCGCCGCAATGCAGAGACCGTCCGGGGTGGCCGACGGCAGATCCTTGGCCGAGTGCACCGCCATGTCGGCGCGGCCGTCGAGAATCGCGGCCTGCAGGGCGCGAACGAAGACGCCCTTCCCGCCGATGTCGGCGAGCGGGGCTTCCGCCAGGCGATCTCCCCGGGTCCGGATCGGCACGGCGTCGGTGACCAACCCGGGATGAGCCTCCGCAAGCAGGCGGCCGATCGCCGCGGTCTGCCACAGCGCCAGGGGGCTGGAGCGGGTAGCGGCGCGCAGCCTTCGCGGCGCTGCGGGCCTGCGGCCGGAGACGGCGCCCTCAGATGCCGAAGAGCTCGCGGAGAGCACCAGCCAACTGATCGCTCCCGCCGTCGGGGGCGGCGTCCTTCAGGCGGACGGTGGGCTCGTGGAGCACCTTGTTGACGATCCCGTGCACCAGCGCCTCCACTGCCCGGCGCTGCTCCGCGTCGAGCGAGGCGAGCCGGGAATCGAACCGTTCGAACTCGGCTTGGGAGATGTCACAGATCCGGCGCCGGAACTCCCCGATGAGCGGCGCCACGTCGCGCCCGGCGGCCCCGGTGTCGTGCCGCTCGGCCTCGGCGTTCACGATGCCCCACGCCTTGCGGGTCTCCGCCTCGGTGTGGCCGGCATTCTCGGTGGCAAAGGCCCGCACGTCGGACATGTCGCACAGCGCCAGGCCATCGATCGCAGCGGCGGCCGGGTCCACGTCGCGGGGTACGGCGATGTCCACGACGAGCAACTCCCGCCCACCTCGCTCCGCCATCACCTTGTCCAACTCGTCGAAGTCCAGGACCAGCGAGGTGGCCGCCGTGGAGGTGAACAGCACGTCGGCCTCGACGAGTTCGGCCGCCAACTCGTCCAGATGCACTGCACGAGCGCCAAGTGTGAGCGCCAGGTCCTGCGCCCGCCGCCAGGACCGGCTGGCCAGAACCAACTCCGCGCCCCGTACGGGCGCGATGGCCTTCGCCATGCCGCCACCCATCTCCCCGGCGCCGAGGACCGCGATGCGGCGACCACCGAAGCCCCCGAGGCGGCTCGAGGCCAGCGCCACCGCCGCCTCGGAAACCGACGTCAACTCCCGCCCCAGACGCGTCTCGGCTCGAACCCGCCGGCCGACCCCGAGGGCCTGGCGGAACAGCGAGTTGAGGTTGCCCAGGGCTGCTCCGGCCGCCTCGGCGGTCTGCCAGGCCCGCCGCACCTGGCCCTGGATCTCCGCCTCGCCGAGAACCACCGAATCCAGCCCGCTCACTACTGCGTACAGATGGCGCGCCGCGTCGATGCCGTACAGCGAGTAGACCGAGCCCGCCATCTCCGGCGCCGCCACCGAGGCCTGCTCGGCGAGGTGGTCGAAGATGTTCTCGTACGCCGCATGGAACTTCTCCGCCCAGGCGTACACCTCCAGCCGGTTGCACGTGGAGAGCACGACAGCCTCGTCGACGTTCGGCAGGTTCCCCACCCGGGCAAGTGACTTCGGAAGATGAGCGTGCGGTGCGCTGAGCCGTTCCAGCAACTCCAGCGGCGCGGAGCGATGGTTCAGCCCGATGGCAAGGACGGACACGCGTTCAATCTAGCCAGCGGGGCGAGATACCGACCCCGCCACCGCAGGCGGCTCCAGAAGGTCGGCGGCGCCGGCGGGCACGTGACGCCGCTGGTAGAAGCTGAGCACCTGCAGTTCGACCGCCAGGTCCACATTGCGCAGGCTGATGCCCGCCGGGGTGGTCACGACCACGGGGGCGAAGTTGAGAATGGAGCCGATGCCTGCGGCCACCATGCGGTCGGCGACATCCTGCGCGGCAGGCGCCGGCGTGGCCACGATCCCGATGGCGATCCGGCTCTCGGCCACGATCGCCTCCAGCTCGTCGACGTGCCGGACCGGCACACCCGCCAGCGTCCGGCTGACCTTCGACGGATCGGTGTCCACGAGCGCCCGCACGGGGAAGCCCCTCTCCACGAAACCGCCGTAGTTCGCCAGCGCGGAGCCGAGGTTGCCGAGGCCCGCGATGAGGACGGGCCAGTCGTGCGTGAGTCCCAGTTCCCGGCTCACCTCATAGAGCAGGTGCTCGACGTTGTAACCCACGCCGCGGATGCCGAAGGAGCCGAGGTAGGAGAGATCCTTCCGGACCTTGGCGGCGTTCACACCCGCCAGGGCGGCGAGGCGGGTCGAGGAGACGGTCGTCACCCGTGTGGACAGCAACTCCAGCAGCACGCGCCGGTAGATCGGCAGGCGTGCCACAGCAGCCGCCGGGATCGAGTTGTAACCGTCAGCCCCCGAGCCGCCCGCGCGCATGGCGTGAGGCTAGTGAGAATTCTCTAATTCACAAAGTGTTCTGGGCAGGAACCCCAGCCGATCACGCCACCGTCGCGGGCTTCGGAGGTCCCGCGGACCGGTCGTGCGAACTCGCGCGGCGACCCGCTCGCTCAGCGCGCCAGGAAGAAGACCTGCAGGACGCCGGCCACCAGCACCGCAACGAGCAGGACGGCAATCACGATGCTGGTGCCACTTCTCATCGGGGGCCTCCTGTGCGGTCGCCGAGACGCACCGACACGGTACCGCCGCCGCCCGCCCCGTCGGCGCCGGTGTGCCGGCTGAGCGTCACCGCCGATCCCACCTCGAGGGAGAGTTCAACTGCGCAGTTGCGGCGATCCAGCGCCAGGGACACGAGACCGTAGGAGTCGACGACGACGCCGACCTCTCCCGATCCGATGGCGGCGTAGGTGGCGGCTCGCCGCACCGTTCGCCGGCCTTCCGCCGTGCGCAACGTCATGGGATCCTGCAGGTGCCCGAGATCGTCGGGACCGACGTTCAATTGCGCGTTCCCGTAGTGATCCACCCACAGGACCTCCGCCTCGACGCTGTCCGGGTGCACAGCGGCATTGGCGACGATTCCCGGAACCAGGCCGGCCGGGTCCACCAGTGGGCCCAACTCGGTCAGCGGCACCCCGGCGGCGAGGTGGCCGGCCGCCGGTCCGAACACGTCGCGGCCGTCGAAGGTGCAGGCGTCCCCGCCGAGGCGGTACTGCTCATTGCGCAACTCCACCACCCGCGTGGCGCCGCCGACGAGGCCCACGGAGGGTGCCAGCAATCCGTTGTCGGGACCGACCAGGACAGAGGACCCGCCGCCCACCTCCACGGCGATGGAGCGACGGTCCGTGCCCACTGTGGGGTCGACCACGGCGAGCACGACTCCGGGATTCAGGTATTGCGCCGCCCGCGCCAGCGCGAGGCCGCCGCCGCGAATGTCGTAGCGGGCGACCTCGTGGGTGATGTCGATGATCCGGACGTCGGGAGCGATCGAGAGGATGACCGACTTGACGACACCGACGAACTCGTCGGTGAGCCCGTAGTCGGAGAGGAAGGAGACTGTGCCGTAGCGCAGGGATTCAGACGGCGGTGGTGTACTGGCCCGCCAGATAGCGGTCCACGTCGGCTTCGTCGAGCCGGTACGACTTGCCGAACCGGACAGCGGGAAGTTCGCCAGCCTTGATGAGGCGGTACACCGTCATCGTCGAGACGCGCATCAACGCCGCGACCTCCGCCACGGTCATGAACCGGGGCCTCTGTTTTGCCTTGTCCATTGCTCCCCCTACTCCGTGGACCACACAGTACGCACGTCGAAGTTGCTGAACAAATCGCCCGCCCTCCACAGTGACCACTCCACCATCAGGAGCGGGCGGGAGGCGTTCAGGAGGCGCCCAACTCCACCGAGCGCCGGGTCGCCGCCGCCACGGCCGCGGCGAAGGCGGCACGGACCTCGGCCTGCTCCAGCACCCGCAACCCCTCCGCAGTGGTCCCGCCCGGCGAGGTGACATCCGCACGCAACTCGGCCGGCGGCCGATCGGCGCGGACGAGCAGCTCCCCCGCTCCCCGGATGGTCTCGCGCACCAGGGTGTCCGCCACTTCCGGCGCAAGACCCTGCGCCGCGCCTGCGGCGATGAGGGCCTCGGCCACCAGGAAGACGTAGGCCGGGCCGGAGCCGGACAGCCCGGTCACCGCGTCGAGGTCCTGTTCGGAGGTCACCTCCACTGCGCCGACGCTGCTCAGCACGTCGGTCGCCCAGGCCACGTCGTCAGCCACCGCCGAGACGCCGGGAGCCACCGCGGAGGCACCGGCGCCCACGAGTGCGGGCGTGTTCGGCATGGCGCGGACGACGCGGGTTCCCGCTCCGAGCCAGCTCTCGAGGGACGCCGTCGTCACCCCGGCGGCGATCGACAGCACCCGGGGCACGCCGAGGCCGCGCAGCGCGCCAGCAGCCGCCTCGATGTCGTCGGGTTTGACGGCCAGGACCGCGTCGACGCCCGGCTGCGGCACGTCCGTCACCAGCGTGTCGGCGTAGCGGCGGCTCAGTTCCGCACGGCGCTCGGCAAAGGTCTCGACCACCGCCAGCTCCGCCGGCTGCGCCCATTCCTGGGCGCAGAGCCCTCCGAGCAGCGCCTCGCCCATCTTGCCGCCGCCGATGAATTGCAGCCGGAAGCCCACGCCTGCACCCTAGCCCGGCCCCCGGATCCCCTCGGCTGCAGAGGGGCACCGGACCGACCGCTTCCCCGATCGGGCCGGTCCGAGTACCCCTGCATGGTGACGGACTGAAAGATAATGAAACAGACGCCATCTGTCAAGTGATTCCATAGAGTTCAATAGTAATTCAGAGATTCCAGACACACGTTGCCGGGCACCGGACAGGTGCACGGTCGCCGGACTCTCCCGGCGACGGCCACCGCGGCCACAACCGGACCACCGCAGACCCCCGAGGGCGGTGACGCCGGTGGGCGCCATAGGCGGCCATTTTCGGAGGCCGCCGGAGCGCCGCCGGTGGCGCCGCCCGGACCACTGCAAACCCCCGAGGACGGGCTCAGCCTCGGAAACGGGAGGCGTAACCGATGCGCATCGCCGGGCGGAAGTACTGCTCGGTGGCCTCGTAGAGAGCTCCCAGGATCCCGTCGAGCCGGTCATCGTCGGTGTCGAGAGCCCCGACCTCCCCCACCAGGAAGACAGCGTCCTCCGCGCCGATGGCGAAGCGCGCGCCCCGCAGCCTCACGTTGCGCCGCAGGCAGTACTCGTAGAGCTGGGCGTGGTTCTCCTCCGGAGCCGGCACGAAGTACGTCTCGAAGTGCAGCGAGCGCTGCTGCAGGGTCAGCCAGATCGAGAAGACGGCCTTCTCCTCGCCGATGACGCGGATGTACCAGCGGCGCAGCGGGGCTTCGGCGCGCTCGACGGAGGCCACGCAGTTGTCCTCGGCCAGCTGCCGGGTCGCCCAGGCATCGATCCGGCGCTCTATGTCGTCGAGTTCGGCAGGCGACGCCGGCCGGGGCCCCATCAGGCAACGCACTCCACAAGCCGGCGCTGCCCCAGGCGACCGTAGCAACCGGACAGCAACTCGGCGGTCGCCTCCCACGAGTAGTCCCTGGCACGAGCGGCCGCTTCCAGCGCCATCGCCGCGGCCGTCAACGGGTCCTCCAGGATCTCCTCGGTGCGACGCGCCCACGTTCTCCGGTCGCGGTCACCTACGAGGAACCCCGTGCGCCCGTGCCGGACCAGCGCCTTGAGCCCTCCCACCTCTGCGGCCACCACCGGGGCGCCGCACGCCGCCGCCTCCAGCGCCACCAAGCCGAACGACTCGCTCCGGCTCGGCACCAGCACGACGTCCGCAGCCCGGTAGTAGGTCGCCAGGCGGTGATGGGGCTGGGGAGCCACGAATCGCACGCGATCTCCGAGGCCGTTGGCCGCCACCAGGCGGCGGACCCGCGCCAGTTCGGCTCGGCCCTGCTGCCCGCTCGGGCCTCCGACGGCGAGCAGGCGGGCGCGCCCCACATGGCTTCCGAGCGCACACAGGGTCTCGACCGCCAGGTCGAGCCCCTTGAGCGGCTGTACCCGCCCGACGAACAGCAGGACCGGTTCACGGCCAAGTCCGAGGGCCATCCGGGCGCCCTCGGGATCGCCGGGCGAGAACAAGGCGTGCTCGACGCCCGGCGCGACGATCTCGATCCGGCCGGCCGGCGCCCCGTACAGGCGGACGAGCTGCTCGGCCTCCGTCGGCCCCGCGGCGCAGATCACGTCCGAGCAGGCCACCACCTCCTCCTCGGCCAGGGCGCGGCCCGGTGACTCCACCTCACCCAGGGCCTCCTTGACCCTCGCCAGGGTGTGGAACGTCGTCACAAGGGGCCGGTCGAGGGCGTGCTTGATGCGGTGACCGGCGACGCCGGACAACCAGTAGTGCGCGTGGATGGCATCGACGCCGCCGGTGCGCCGGATGTCCGCAAGAACCCCCTCGGTGAAGGCGTCCAGCGTGCCCGGGAGTTCTTCCTTCGGCAGGTCGGGAGGACCTGCGGGAACGTGCACGACCCGCACGCCGGGCTCCACGTGAACCTCGTGGGGCAGATCGTGGCGGAACCGGCGAACGTACACCGAGCACGCGAGTTGGCGATGGGCGAGGGCTGCGGAGAGTTCGCGCACGTACACGTTCATCCCGCCGCTGTCGCCGGAACCCGGCTGGACCAGCGGTGACGTGTGCATCGAGATGACCGCGAGGCGACCGGTGCCGCCTGCACCGCCGGAGACCGGGGGCAACGCGGCGATCTCGTCGTCGGCCCCCACCGGGTCCGATCGCTCCGCGGGCTCACCGTTCCGCCAGATCCGGCACGCCTGCAGCTGCTCCTCGAACGCCGGCCCGAACCGTTCGCAAGCAGCGGCGAGCACATCGCCCACCGTTGCACCCCCGATCGTCGCGGTGGCGACGCCGGCGGCCTGGCGCACGGAAGCGAAGAGTCGCAGGACGGGCACACCATGAGCGTAGAAGTCGCCGCCGCCTGTGGCACCGCCGGAGCAGGCGGCTCGCCGGTATCGTCGCCAGTCGTGGCCCGACTCCTGCTCCTGCGACACGCCGAGAGCGAATGGAACGCCGCGGGGCGCTGGCAGGGCCAGGTCGACACGCCGCTCACCGAGCGCGGCCGGCGCCACGCCGCCGAAGCCGGCCCGCTGCTGGCGAGTTTCGAGATGGTGGTGAGTTCGGATCTGCGGCGTGCCCGCCAGTCCGCGGAGATCATCGCCGCCGGCGCCGGTATCGAGACGATCAGCGAGGAACCGCGCCTCCGCGAGCGGTACGCGGGACCGTGGCAGGGATTGACCCTCGACGAGATCGAGCGGGATTGGCCGGGCTTTCTGGGCAGCGGCCGCCGTCCCGACGACTACGAGACGGACGAGCGCATGGCCCCTCGAGTGGATGCCGCTCTGGTCGACCTGGCGGCGCTGGCCGACCGCCGGGGCACCCCGGAGCTGCTGGTCATCACTCACGGCGGGGTCATCAGCAACCTCACCATACGGGCCGGCCTGACGATGGCCCCCATGCCGAACCTCTCGGGACGCTGGGTGACCATCACCGACGGTGCGGTAACCGTCGGTGAGGCGATCACCGTCGGCGACGCCGAGAAGCACAGCTCGCAGGCGGTCGAGGCAGGCCGCGGAGCCACCGCACCCTGAGGGGGCCGGCGCAGCGGTTCCGGCCGAGCCCCCGGATGACCGGCGTCGGCGCGCCGATCGCGTTGCCGGAGTGCTTCCAACTGCGATAATCGAGGCGCCCCCGTAGCCAAGTCAGGCAAGGCAACGGACTTTTAATCCGCGGACCGTGGGTTCGAATCCCACCGGGGGCACCCGCGCTCACCTGCTCCTGGTGGTGCGCGGGGCGCTCGTTGGTGCCTCGTAGTCTGGAACCATGACACCTCCCCGGCGATGCCGCCGGAGCTGGGAGCGACGGCTGCGGGGTCGCCGCTGCGGGTTCGCGGCAGGCGCCGGAGCCTTGGCAGCGCTGGCGATCCTCGCCGGGGCCTGCACGATCAGTTCGGAGTCGCCGGACGCGACGTCGCTGAGCGGCCGGTCGGGGCCCGCGAGCGGGACGACGACGACCGCCGGTGACGGTGGCGAGGCTCCGCGGGCGGACGAGCCGAGCGAGCAGGAGCCGGCAACCCCGGTTGGCGAGACGACGACGGAAGACGGCGCCGGCCCCGGCCCGGACGAGGCCGGAGCCGCTCCGACCGCCGGCGACGCTGTGGGGGATGCTCCCGATGACGCAGGGATCGATGACGAGGCCGCCGCCGGGCAGCCCGAGAATGCTGCCGACGAACCTGCCGGCACAGCCGGCGAGTCCACCGGCACCGTGACCGCGCCCGCCGAGGAGGCCGCTGCCGGTCCCCCCGACGCCGGTAGTGAGACCGGCGACGGGGTCTCGGTGACCGAGACCGACCCGGCCGCAGAGACGGCGGGCACGCCGAACATCTCCGAGACCGCCTTCGACGAACGCTCGAAGGTTTCGACGGTGGGTATCGGCTCGGTCTACTTCGGCATGTCACCGGAGGAGTCGGCCGAACGCGTGGGCACCGTCTGGTCCGGCGTACCCGCCGGAGGAGCGGACTGCTACGTGATCACCCCGGCCAACGGGCCGCCGGGCGTGTCACTCTGGGTCTACCACGGGACCGTCGAGAGGGTCGACGTCGACACGCCGCTGCTGCGCACGCAGTCCGGCTTGGGAGTGGGGACCCACCTGGGTGAACTCCGGTCGCGCCTCGCGGAGAAACTCGTCGTCGAGGATCACCCCTATCTCGCTGGATGGACGCTGGCCACGTTCGTCCCGACCGATCCGAACGACGCCGCCTTCCGCATCGCCTTCGACATCTCGGGGGGCGAGGTCATCCGCTTCCGCGCCGGACGGACCGAGATCGTGGCGCTCGAGTCCTGTGCGTAGAGACCCACCGACCCCCGACCGCATCAGCCTGCACCTGCCGGCGTCAACCGCGTCGGTGGCGCTGGCGGAGAACGCCGCCAGGGGGCTCCTGCACCACCGCAACGGAGCCACCGCGGCGACCGCGCGGCTTGCGTCGGCCAGCGCAGAACTCGTCAACGCCGGCCTCGCCTCTTCGCGCCCGCAGGACCGGCTCTGGATCCACTACGACGTCACGCCGGCCGAGATCACTGTGACCGTGGAAGTGCGGCGCCGCGGCCGGTGGCAATCCGGCACGCCGTTCCGGCAGAGCATCGCCATCGGTTCCACCTGAACGGTCACTCCGGACCGCACGGGCAACCTGGTGGGGGCGGAACGCCGCCCGTTCGATCAGTCGACCGCGAGGCTCGATCCCCGCGAGGCGGGAGCCTCACCGTCCGGTCGAGCCGAACCCCCCGCCGCCCCGCTCGGTGGGGGGCAGCGCCTCGACCTCGCACAGCGTCGCCGCGGCAACCGGCTGGATAACCAGCTGCGCGATCCGCTCGCCGCGCCGGACGATGAACGGCTCGTGCGGGTCGGTGTTCACGAGCAGGACCTTCAACTCACCGCGGTAGCCGCTGTCGATGAGACCCGGCGTGTTGAGGCAGGTCACGCCATGATCTCGCGCCAGACCGCTCCGCGGCTGCACGAAGCCCGCGTATCCCTCCGGAATGGCGATCGCCAGCCCGGTACCCACCAGCGCGCGGCCCCCACCGGCGACGAGTTCGGTGTCCGCGGCCGCCCGTAGATCCAGCCCGGCATCCCCCGGACGGGCGTAGGCGGGGAGCGGCAACTCCCCGTCGAGGCGCTCCAGGAGGACTGTCACCTTCATGCCGTCGAGGGACTGCACGGGGAGCGTGACGGCCATGGCGGGACTCTAAGGCGGCCCTGCGACACGTGGTGAGGGATCGCCGCGTTCCGGCAGGATCCAGAGGATGCTCCGAACTGTTCCCCAGGACTGTCCCCAATTTGATCCCACGAAGCCCTCAGCCGAGAGCGAGTTGGCGTTACCGGACATCGGCACTCGATTCCGTCGTCGGCTCGCCTCGGTAGCATCCCGCTCATGCTCGTGTGGATCGACCTCGAGATGACCGGCCTCGACGCCGACCGCGATCACGTCCTGGAGATCGCCACGGTCATCACCGATGACGATCTCAACGTCGTCGGCGACAGCCTCGATCTGGTGATCCACCAGCCGCCGGAGGTCCTGGGCCTGATGGGCGACGTGGTCAGCAAGATGCACCACGCCAGCGGACTCACCGACGAGGTGCGCCTGTCGGCGCTGAGCCTCGAGGACGCCCAGCGGCAGACCCTCGACTTCATCCGCGGGCACGTGCCCGAGGCGGGGACGATCCCCCTCTGCGGAAACTCCATCGGCATGGACCGGCGGTTCTTGAACCGGTGGCTGCCGGAGATCGAGAACCACCTCCACTACCACGTCGTGGACGTGTCCTCCATCAAGGAACTGGCCGTGCGCTGGTATCCCGTCCTCGCCGCGCAGCGACCCCGCAAGCGCAAGGGGCACCGAGCGCTCGACGACATCCTCGAGAGCATCGAGGAGTTGAGGTACTGGCGGAGCGCCGTGTTCGCCCCCGCCGACGCCGAGGGCGCCGGCGACCGTTCGAGCCACGGGGGACAGCGATAGGTTGACCCGGTGAGCGGACCGCCGCCGGCCACCCCAGCACCTACCCGACCACCTCGGCAGGAACGGGAACCCGCCGGCACCGAGATCACCGAGATCGCGCCCGGCGTCCTCCGCACGCAGCTTCCGGTGCATCTGCCGGGGATC
Organism: uncultured Acidimicrobiales bacterium; assembly: GCA_964618115.1. Lineage (GTDB taxonomy): Bacteria > Actinomycetota > Acidimicrobiia > Acidimicrobiales > CATQHL01 > VXNF01. Next base: position 24,065 of record CAZTZI010000117.1, on the reverse strand, counting down.
GGCCACGTCAACTGCTACCTCCTGGAGGACGAGCGCGGTGTCGCCGTGGTGGACCCCGGCCTGCCGAGCCCGGCATCGTTCGCCGCGCTCACCGAGCGCCTGCGCTCGGCGGGTTACGCCGTCGAGAACGTGCACACGGCCGTCATCACGCACTCGCACTTCGATCACTTCGGCGGAGCCGAGCGGTTGCGCATCCTCGCCGGGGCCGAGATCCTCACCCACGAGACATTCCGGCCGGTGTGGGAGTCGACGGAAGTCACCGAGGAGGCCGAGTTGCCGGCAGCGGATGAGGGCGACGGCGACGGCCGGCCCCCCTGGTTCGCACTGCAAAGGAACCCGTGGGGGACCGAGCGGGAACCGCTGCCGGAGAAGGAGTGGCGAACCTGGCACGAAATCGCGCGGGACGATCCACGCTGGTTCGCCACGCCCCGCCCCACACGCACGGTGACCGACACTCAAGTCGTGCGCTTGGCCCGGCGGGAGTGGCTCTGCCTCCACACGCCCGGTCACACCGAGGACCATCTCTGCCTGTTCGACCCCGAGTACGGGCTCATGCTGTCCGGCGATCACGTCCTGCCGACGATCACGCCGCACATCAGCGGGCTGACCCCTCACGCCGATCCCCTCGCCCGCTTCTTCGCGTCCCTGGAGCGCATGGATGCCATCGAGGGGGTCGCGAGGGTGCTGCCGGCGCACGGGCATCCCTTCGACGACCTCAGCGGAAGGGCCAAAGCCATCAGGCGGCACCACGAGCACCGCCTCAACATCATCCGCAACGCGGCGGAGGAACTGCGCTCGGGCACGGTGCCGCAGTACATGCAGAGGCTCTTCTCGGAGCGATCGTGGGGCAACATGGCCGAGAGCGAGACCTTTGCCCACCTCGAACACCTCCGCGTTCTCGGTGAGCTGGCCGCAACGCAGCGCGACGGTCAGACCGTCTTCTCACCGGCCTGAATCCTTGGATTCCGCCGGTGGGTCTCGCGAGTCTCTCCGAGCGCTCGCCGCGACGGTGGTCGTGGCGCTCCTCGTGGCGGCAGGCTGCGGCGGCGAGGCGCCGACCGCTCGGGCGACGCCGGCGACAGAGGCCGCGGCTCCGACGGCCGCTCCGGCCACCGGGGTGGCGTCCGAGCCGGCGGATGTCGAAGCCGCCGCACCGGCACCCCCCACCGCTGAGGTCCCTGCCCCGGCACCCCCTACCACGGACGCCCCGGACGAGGATCGCCGGCGGGTCCCCGAGGTGCGCTTCCGCTATTTCGACGGGTCCGCGGGCACGCTCGCCGATTTCGCCGGCACGCCGACGGTGATCAACTTCTGGGCCTCGTGGTGCCCACCCTGCATCACCGAGATGCCCGCCTTCGAGGCCGTGCACATCGAACTGGCGCCCGACGTCGCTTTCCTGGGCATCAACGTGGGCGACGAGCTGGCAGCGGCCCGCCGGCTGGCGGAACGAACCGGCGTGACCTACCCGCTGGCGGAGGATCCCGACTCGGGGATCTTCCAGTCATTCGGCGGCATCGGCATGCCGACCACCGTCTTCGTCGACGCCGAGGGCATGATTGTGCACATGATCAGTTCACGGCTGCGCGCCCAGGACTTGCGGGGACTCATCTCGGAGCACTTGGGGGTGTGACCGTTGAGCGGGGACTCGTGAGCACTCGGCCATGAACACCGTCAGCCTTGCGACGCTGGCGGGCCTGGCCCTGTCCGCCGGGTTCATCTCCGCGTTCAACCCGTGCGGCTTCGCCATGATGCCCGCCTACCTCTCGTACTTCCTGGGCATCGAGGGCGACAGACGCCTGGGGCCGGCACAGAGCGTCTTCCGGGGGCTCCGCGTGGGCTTGACCCTCTGCGCCGGTTTCATGACGGTGTTCGCCGCCATCGGCGCCCTCGCCTCGACGGTGCTGAGCCGCAGCGCCATCGAGAGCCGGGTGGCCTGGGTCACGTTCGTGCTGGGGATCTTCATGGGCGTCCTGGGCGTGGCGATGCTGTGGGGCTTCGAACCCAAGTTCCGCCTGCCGCGGCTGCAGCGCGGGGGCGAGAGCCGCCGCCTGACCTCCATCTTCCTGTTCGGGGTGTCCTACGCCATCGTCTCGCTGGGATGCACCATGCCGGTGTTCTTCGGAACCGTGGTCAGCGCCTTCTCCAGCCGGGACTTCTTCGACGGGCTGCTGGTCTTCATCGCCTATGGCGGTGGCCTGTGTGCGGTGATCATGGTTCTGACGCTGGCGATGGCGGTCGCCCGGACCGAGGTGATCGCCACGATGCGCCGCATCCTGCCGCACATCAACCGCATCTCCGGCGGGTTCCTGGTGGTCGTCGGCGCCTTCCTGGCCCTGTACGGCTGGTGGGAGGTGCAAGTGCTGCGCGGCAACCTCGCCGGCAACGTCCTCGTGGACCTCTCCCTGGATGCACAGGGTTCACTCAGTTCGTGGGCCTCGTCGGCCGGGCCGTCGCGTCTGGCCGTGGCGGCGGGCTATCTCGTGCTCGGGATCCTGCTGGCGGCTCTGCGCCCCGGCATGCAGCGACGCAACGCCCGCATCGTCACCGCCGCGTTCGGGGTGCTCTGGCTGGCGGTCGAGGGCGCCTACTACCGGTTCGACCTCTTCGTGCTACCCGTCGTGCGCACGATCGCCGACATCCCCGAGCGGGTCGCCAACTGGTCCGATCCGCTGCGTTGGGCGGTGCTGTTCGAACTCATCGCGGCGGTCGCCGTCGGCGGGGTGGTCTGGCTCCGGGTGCGGCGGCGGTTGCGGGCTTCGACGAGCCCGATCGCCTGAGCCTCGTTCAGCCCGCTTCAGCCCGCTTCAGCCCGCACCGGCACCGCGGCGCAGTACGCACCACGTCGCCCAGAGCGCCTCGCCGGCGACGCCACTCCACTGTCCCGGTAGGGACTCTGCGACCTCGGCGGCCGGCAGGTGGATGGGCGTGCGCACACCGAGCGTGTTGAACCACAGGACCGCGCCACCGGGTCGCAGCACGCGGTCGACTTCGGAGGGGAACAGGAGCATGTTGATCAACGCCACGACGCCGACCGAGTCGTCGGGCAGCGGCAGCGACGCCCCGTCCGCCCGCACACGAGGGGCCAGTCCGGGCGGCGCCAGTGCCAGCATGCCCGCCGAGATGTCCAGGGCGATCACGGCCCGGAAATGCGCCGCCAGATGCACGGTCCCGAACCCGGTGCCCGAGCCCACCTCCAGGCACAACGCCGAGGGTTCGAGGAGACCGCGCTCGCAGGCGTCGGGGAGGCCCACGAACTCCTCGGGCCGCAGGCGGTTCTCCCAGTCGGGCGCCAACTCGTCGAACCGCTCGGTGATCTCGGCCGCCACCTCGGGCGTCCACGACGCCTCGTCGGTGGCCACCGACCGGGTCACCGCCCGCACCGGATGATCCGAACCGTCGAGATCCGGCGGCACCTCCGGCGGCGGGATGAGCGCCGGCAGATACCGGATCGTGCCCCGGTCCCCGTCCCCCTGCATCCGGCTCCGGCGGATCGCTACGCGGCGATGCCCCGGACGACCGGGGGCGTCACCGGATCACCTCCAGCCCGCGCATGTACGGGCGCAGCGGCGGGGGTACCTCTATCGAACCGTCGGCCTGGCGCCACGTCTCGGTGAGCGCCGCCCACACACGGGGCACCGCCAGGGCCGATCCGTTCAGCGTGTGCACGAACCGGGTGCCGCGCTCATCGGTCGGTCGGTAGCGAACGTTCGCCCGGCGCGCCTGGTAGTCGCTGAACCACGACACCGACGAGCACTCCAGCCAGCGATCGGTTCCCGGCGAGTAGACCTCCACGTCGAAGGTCCGCGCCGCCGAGCCACCGAGGTCGCCGGTGCAGATGTCCACGATCCGGTAGGCGAGCCCGAGCTCGGACACCGCCCCCTCGGCCCGCTCCAGCAGTTCGGCGTGCATGTCGGTGGCCTGGGCGGGGGTCGCATAGGCCAGGATCTCCACCTTGTCGAACTCGTGAACCCGCAGCAGGCCGCGGGTGTCGCGGCCCGCCGCCCCGGCCTCGCGCCGGAAGCAGGAGGTGTGGGCCATGAGGCGCACCGGGAGGTCGGCCTCGGCAAGCACCTCGTCACGGCACAGCGACGTGAGCGGCACCTCGGCGGTCGGGATCGCCCAGAGGTCGTCGCGTTCCAGGTGGTAGGCGTCGTCGGCGAAGCGAGGCAGGTGGCCGGTGCTGGTCATGGTGTCGGTATGCACGAGCGTGGGCGGGCGAACCTCCTCGAACCGGTCGGCGTTGCGGTCCAGGGCGAACTGCACCAGGGCGCGGGCGAGCATCGCGCCCTCCCGCCGGAACATGGCGAACATGGCCCCGGACAGCTTGGTGGCGCGCTCCACGTCCAGGAGGCCCATCTCGGCGGTGAAGTCCCAGTGCGGGATGCGCTGGTGGGGGCCGTAGTCCTCGGGGGTGAAGTTCTCGACCCGCAGCACCTGGTTGTCCTCGGCACCGGCACCGTGGGGGCATTCGGTGGCGGGCAGGTTCGCCACCCGCATCAGCAGGTCCTCGAGGCGCCTGCCCAACTCGTCGGCCTGTGCCGCAACGGCCCTGGTCTCGTCGCCGAGCATCCGGCTGCGCTCGATGGACTCAACGGCCTCGTCCCGGCGGCCGTCGCGGTGCAGCTTCCCGATCTCGGCGGAGAGTTCCTTCACCTCGTGGCGCAACTCGTCGCGACGCGCCAGCAGGTGACGCCGCCGCACGTCGAGGTCGAGCGCCTCAGCCAGCGGCGCGGTGTCGTCGCCCCGGGAGGTGACGGCAGCGCGCACCCGCTCCATCTCATGTCGCAGCAAGCGGACGTCAAGCACCACAAAACCGTACCGGCGCGTCGCCCGGAGCCGTCAGGGCACCGCGGCGACCGGCGGCGCGGACGCGCGCCATCTCGTCCCGCAACAGGCAGACCTCGAGCACCACCAGACCGCACGGGCAGGGCGCCCGGAGCCGGAGCCGGAGCCGTCAATTTGCGCGGTGCCGGACCGCGAGTGCTACTGTCCCGACGGATCAGTCAGTCCGGTGGAGTCACCACTGGCCCGGCCGATCAAAATTCCAAGCCGACCGGTGATGATGCGTCAACGGTCACTAGCACAACGGGAGACCAAAATGAAGACACTTGTTGACCGGGTAGCGCGGGCTGCTGCCGTCGACCAAGGACCCCCCCCCCCAGAGCTGGTAGGAGACGAGTCGCTTGGATCGCGCTAGCGATCCTCGCCCCCTTCTTCAGCCTCGCCGCTGTCGCCTCACCCGCAGCAGGCCACCCTCACCCTGAGCACCCCCACAAACCTCCACCCGACCAAGAGGTCGTTGTTGTCGCCAAGAAACTTGCGAACGGCCAGGTTGAGTTCGGGCTACGACAACGTGATGTCGTCGCACCTCTGCCGCCCAGCAATGAGGTAGACATCGTCATCTCGGCCCAGAGGCTCGCCGACGGCGAACTGGAAGTCGAGACCGTTGAGGGCGAAATCGACTTCGATGTGGTGGATCGAAGCACGCCGGCCGTCTCGCCTGAGCCATGGGGCGAAGTCCAGTTGCCAGCACGTCGATTCTTCGATCCCCCCGCTCTGCAATTCGTCGCCCCCAGCGAGACACCGGGACAGTGGCTTGTGAGTTCCTCGTTGAAATTGACGGCGACGGCGGCCGACCAGCGCGTGGTCGACGTGGCCACGGTCCGCATCACCGCTCGCAGGCTCGTTAACGGGAACATCGAGATCGGCCTCCAACAACAGTACGCCAACGGCTCTTGGGGCACACGGCAGCTACCGTCGCTTCGGGTGTTCTCCTACAGCAGCGACATCGGGCAATGGCGCGCAACCTCATCCATCCAGATCACAACAAAATGACTGCGCAGCCCTGATCACAGACTGACGTGAGACGCTTCCCGCTCGGGGGGTTGACCACGTCGGCGCTTTGTCATGAGCCTACGCCCACCACGTCGGGGGGTGGGCGTAGGCAGACCCCCGCAAGGACTACAGGCCGGCGGCGCGGGCCGCTGCGGGGTCGCGCCGGGCGTGCTCGCGGTAGCGCTTCACCAGCCAGCGATTGATCTGCTGCAGCGTCGCCTCCTGCCACGAGTAGGGGCCCCGGGGCGCGAATCGTGAGCGCAACCCCTCCTGGACCATGGTGTCGGCGTGGATGTCGGCGCCGTTGAAGTTGTCGACGTCGGCCTTGGCCTGCGCGAAGAGGACATCGAACAGCGGCATCTCGAGGACCCTGGGGTGGAAGAGATAGCCGATCCGGATGGAGATACTGCCCGCGCCGGTGGGGAAGACGGTGAAGTACGCCACCTGATCCGGCACGATGGCCAGCGCCAGCGTCGGCGGCACGAGCGCGAAGTTCCAGTGCCAGCGATCCTCGGTGGAAAGATGGGGGAACACCGGGAACAGCGGCTCCCGCGTGAGGTTGAACGAGGCGTCCTGGCGGAGGGTGCGGTTCGAACGCGAGATGTGGTTGTCACGCGACTCGTCGAAGGGCCAGAACGTGGCGTCGCTGCACGGCATGACGTCGCCGATGCCGCTGTGCAGCCGGTTGTTGTGATACCCGTCGACGAAGTTCTCCAGCATCACCTTCCAGTTCCAGGGCAGGTCTTCGAAGGTGCCTCCGTCCAACCACACCGTCTCGTCGAGCCGGTAGTTCTCCAGAATCGTCGTCAACCCTCCGAGCGTCGGCGTCAACTCGCCGGCCTCGTCGTTGAACGTCATGAAGATGAACCCGTTCCACACCTCGCTGCGCAACCGGGGGAGGCCGTGGCACGACTTGTCGAACCCGACGCGCTGCTCCATCGCCGGGGCGCCGAGGAGCTGACCATCGAGGCCGTAGACCCAGAAGTGGTACGGGCAGCGGAAATTGCTCCCGTTGCCGGTGCCCTCGGCGACGATCATGCCGCGGTGCCGGCACACGGCCGACAGGACCCGAACCTGCCCATCGGTCCCGCGGACGGCCAGAAGCGGATCGTCGAACAGCTTCACCGTGAAGTAGTCGCCGACGTTCGGGATCTGTCCCTCGTGGCCGATGCAGACCCAGTCTCGATCGAAGATGGCCTGCCGCTCGAAGGCAAGGAACTCCTCGGTCACGTAGCACGCAGGCGGCAGCGGTACAGCCTCGTTGACGTCGACGATCGACGCCTCGAAAGCCCGTAGCAGACCATTCTCAGAACTCACGAATGGGGCTCCTTCCTCGTCGGGCAACGACGGGATCCCGACCAACCCGTCCGGCTTGACGTCATTCCCTGCGCTCGGCGGGTGGTTCGCCGGCGCTCTCGAAGGCCTGCACCACCTGCGAGAAGGTGAGCGTCTCGGACCCTGCAGGCACAGGTTGCGGGATCGAGTCGCCGTCGGGCTCTGCGCCACCGGCGCGATCGGCGGCTCGCTGGCGGGCCGACCAGCGGAAGAAGACGCCGGCGATGATCGTCCACAGGTACAGGCCACCGACGATCTTCATGATGAGACCCGCCACCTGCTGGTCGTTGGCCACGGTCACTCCCCAGAGCCGCAGCGGCGTGTCGTAGGCCTCGTAGATGGGGGTCTGGGCGAAGGTCAGGAAACCGGCGGGAACCGTCGGCAGCACCGACATGGCGAACAGGTAGAACATCTTGGTGAGGGGCTGGAGGCGCAACTCGGGGAACGGCCCGCACACCGGCAGCCACATCGCGATCGCCGTCACGAACAGGACCAGATGAGCGGTGTAGTGGAAGGCGCCGTTGCCGGCGCTCGTGTTGACGACCCACGGGATGTGCGTGATCGCCACCACCACGTTGAACGTCACGCCCACCACGATCGGCCGCAGCAGGCGCCGCGCCAGCGGGCGGGCGGGATCGGTGACCCGCCGGGCGAGCCACTCCGGCGTGGCGAGCAGCAGCAGCGGGGGCACCACCAGCGTGATCAGGAGGTGCTGCACCATGTGGACCGAGTAGAGATGCTCCTCGGAGATGTCGTGGACAGGCCAGTCGCTGGCGAGCCAGAGCAATCCCACGGCCGCCAGGTAGAAGCCCTTGTGGCGGCGCTCCACCTTCTCCCCCGCCGCCCGGGCCAGACCCCGGACGACATAGACCCCGACTCCCAGCGCGGCCAGAACGATCAGCCACACCTCCGGGTGCGGCGTCCAGCGCCACAGGTCGTAGTCGATCAAGTCTCCCATCGCCCACCCCGGACGCCGGGATCAAGCTCCCCAGATGCGGAACGCCGTCAACATCACCAGGTAGACCCCCAGAGCCAGCACGATGCCCGCCATGAAGATGCGCCGCAAGATGACCGAGTCGAACTTGAGGTGCATGAACCACGCCACGACGTAGATGAACTTGAGGACCATCAGCACGACGAGCAGCACGTAGAGCGCCGCGTCGCCGAGGTGGTGCACCGACTCGAAGTAGGTGGCGACCTCCAGCGCGGTCAGGCCGCCGAGGATGAGGGCGATCTTGACGTATTGCCGGTCCGACGGATGCTCGTGGTGCTCGCCGTCGTGCTCGTCGGCCGCCGCCGGTTGGGCCTCGGTGGGAGCCTCGGTTGGGACTGCGGGAGTCTGCGTCATGGAACGGGCACCTCCCCTACTGCGGGAACAGGTAGATGATCGTGAAGATCAGGATCCACACGATGTCGACGAAGTGCCAGTACAGGCCGATGAGCTCGACGGTCTCGGCGTTCCGGGGACTGAGGCGCCCGCGGACGCTCGAAACCAGCGTCGACATCAGCATGACGATGCCGATGGTGACGTGGGCGCCGTGGAACCCGGTGAGCGTGTAGAAGGCGGACCCGAAGATGTTCGTGGTGTAGCCGAGTCCGAGGTTGTAGAAGACCGTGAACTCATAGACCTGCCCGGCGATGAACGTGCCACCCAGCAGGGCGGTCGCCACGATCCACACCCGGAAGTTCCGCTCCTCGCCCCGATTCAGGGCCGACAGCGCCAGCACCATCGTCAGCGAGCTCATCAGCAGCACGAACGAACTCACCGACGTGAACGGGATGTCGAAGACGTCGTTCGGCCCCAACTCGCCGGCCGGCAGCCGGGACTTGGCGAACATGTAGGTGGCGATGAGAGCGCCGAACAGCAGGCACTCCGAGCCGAGGAACAGCCACATCGCCAGCTTGTTGTGCGTCAGGCCGGTGTTCGTCGGCGGGTGCGCGGCGGCTCCGTGGTCGGTGCTCTCCGGCGCGCTCACGTCCGGCTCGGGCGTCGCGACATCGGTCATGACTGACCCCCGGATACTTCGGCGGCCGGGCCGGCCGACGCCCCCGCTGCGGCCAAGGACCTCGTGCCGTCACCGTCGGACTCTCCACCGTCGTCGTCCAGCGATCCACCACCGTCGGCACCATTGCCGGCGTCGCCGGACGGATCGGCCTCGTGGTGATCGTCGTGCGCGAGGCCCTCGGGATCGTCGGGTGGCTCGAAGACCCAGCCGTACAGACCACCCAGGATCAGGAGAGCGCCGACACCGGTGATCCAGAGGTTGTAGATGAGGCCGTACGCCACGAACGGGAGTCCGAGCGCCACGACCACCGGCCAGTACGACGGCGATGGCAGGTGCACGCCCTTGGCGCTCCCGTCGTGGGCAACCTCGCTGGTCGGGGCGATGCGCACCACCTTGCCGTTCTCGTCGTGTCCCCACTTGCGGTGCCAGAACTCGTCCTGACGCGTCACGGTGATCTCACGGTCGAAGTTGTGCGTGGGGACCGGCGATGCCGTCATCCACTCGAGAGCGCGCCCGTCCCACGGATCCGGACCCACCGGCGGCGCCCCGCGGGCGCGACGGCGGCTCAGCCCGATGTTCCAGAAGAACAGGAGCAGACCCACGGCGATGACGAAGGCACCGGCGGTTGCCACGGCGTTCCAGAGGTTGAACCCGGAGTCGGCGGCATAGCTGTGGATACGGCGTGACATGCCCTGCAGCCCGAGAATGTGCATCGGCCCGAACGTCAGATTGAAGCCGATGAGCAACACCCAGAAGCCGATCTTCCCGAGGCGCTCGTTCAGTTTGTAGCCGAACGCCTTGGGCCACCAGAAGTAGAGACCCGACAGGAATCCCATCAGGGAACCGCCGAAGATCACGTAGTGGAAGTGGGCCACGATGTAGTAGGTATCGGTCTGCTGCGTGTCGGCGGGTGAGACGGCATGAGTCACCCCCGAGAGTCCGCCGATGGTGAACATCGCCACCGCCCCGACCGAGTACAGCATCGCCGTGTTGAACCGCAATCGGCCGCCCCACATGGTGGCCAGCCAGTTCAGGATCTTCACCCCTGTTGGCACGGCGATGAACATCGTGGAGAGCGAGAAGACAGCCACCGAGACCGGCCCAATGCCCGAGGTGAACATGTGGTGCGCCCATACGCCCCAGCCCATGAAGCCGATGGCTATGCCGGAGAACACCATGAACGGGTAGCCGAAGATGGGTTTGCGGCTGAAGACGGGGATGACCTCGGACATGATGCCGAAGGCCGGCAGGATGAGGATGTACACCTCGGGATGGCCGAAGATCCAGAACAGGTGCTGCCACAGGAGCGGATCGGCGCCGGCCGCCACGTTGAAGAAGTTGGCGTCGAAGAGCCGGTCGAAGCTCAGCAGGAACAGCGCCACAGTGATCACCGGGATGGCGAACAGGAGCAGGAACTGCACGACCAGCAGCATCCAGGTGAGCACCGGCATGCGGAACAGGGTCATCCCCGGAGCGCGCATGTTGAGCACGGTCGTGATGAGGTTGATGGCGCTGACCAGCGAGGCGATACCGGTGATCTGCAGGCCCAGGGCGTAGAAGTCCATACCGTGGCTCGGTGAGTACGCCAGACCGCTATTGGGGGCGTAGCCGAACCAGCCACCGTCGGGTGCGCCGCCCAGCAGCCACGACGTGTTCAGGAAGATCCCTCCGGCCAGGAAGGCCCACAGGCTGAAGGCGTTGAGGCGCGGGAACGCCACGTCGCGCGCACCGATCTGCAGCGGGAGCAGGTAATTGGCGAAGGCTGCCGCCATCGGCATGATGACCAGGAACACCATGGTCACGCCGTGCATCGTGAAGACCTGGTTGTAGGCGTCCTCGCTGAGCACGTTGCCGCCCGGAACGGCCAGTTGCAGCCGGATCAGCAGAGCCTCGATGCCGCCGATCACGAGGAACAGCAGGGCCGCGGCGCCGTACATGATGCCGATGCGCTTGTGATCCACGGTGAACAGCCAGCTCTTCCAACCCGTATCGCCCGTCGGGCGCGACAGCACACCGAGCGACGTCGAAGGACGTACCAACTGCTCGCCTGCAGTGAGCTGCAGCGGAGGTTCGGAGGTGGTGGTCATGGTGCTCGCCGGCGTCTCTCTGGGTATCTCGCTGTCGGTCTCGCCTCGGTCCGTTCCCGCTGCTGGTGCACCCTGTCTATCGCAGGGTCGTCAGGTATTCGACGAGGTCGTCGATCTCGCCGTCGGTGAGGCCCGGGAACGCGGTCATGCCACGAGCCCCGTCTGCATCGTTGGCCTTGCGCTCCGGGGCGTTGCGGATCCACGCCTCCAGGTCGCCGCGGTTCAGGTAGCCCCGCTCGGCCACCTCGAGGTAGGGGATCCGCTCGGCCCGGTCCTCGTAGAGGTCGAAGATCGAGCCCGCGAACGTCGTGCGGCTCGCCACGTGGGTGAGGTTCGGGGCCGCGCCGGAAAGGAGCGCCGAGGTGATCCTGTCGTCTCCGTGGTCTCCGTCGTAGTCAGCCACACCGTCGACCGCCCCGTCCAGGTTGACGTCCGTCACCCCGTTGACGACGTGACAGTTGGCGCAGTTCGCCAGGAAGACCTCCTGGCCCTCGTAGCCCGGATCGCCGGGTTCCAGCGGCGCCGCTTCGACGAGTTGCCCGTCCACCCACTGGTCCCACTCCGCCTCGCTCAGCACGACGGCGTACGTGCGCATGTAGGCGTGGGACAGCCCGCAGAACTCGGTGCACTGGCCCATGAAGCGGCCCGTCTCGTCGGCCTCGATCACCCACGGATGGGTGCGGCCCGGTACGGCATCGCGCTTGCCGTTGAGGCGCGGTATCCAGAAGGAGTGGATGACGTCGCGCGAGGTGATCTCCAGCGGCACCTGCTGGCTCACAGGTATCACCAACTCGTTGGCGGTCACGATGTCGGGAGGCGTCGACGTGTCACCGTCGAGGTGGTACTGGAACTCCCACCACCATTGCTGACCCACGACGGTCACCCGGAGGTCGTCCTCGGCGGCCGACACCTTGTTCAGCTCGACGAGGGAGATCAGCGTGAACACGGAAATCACCGTCAGCAGGATGGTGGGGATGATGGTCCAGGCCAGTTCGAGTCGAAGATTCCCGTGCACCTGCTCGGGATACTCCTCGTCCCCATAGAGGTCGTCGCTCTCGTCGCCGTCCGTCCCGGCGGCTTCCGCAGCGGCACGGCGGCGCGCCCGGTAGCGCACGGCGAGATAGATGATGGCGCCCTGTACCAGGAAGAAGACGATGATGGCCACCCCGAGAACCGGGAAGAACAGATCGTTGATCTCCTGCGCATCCGGGCCTGCCTCGGTGAGCGTGTCCAGGGGGTGTTCGTCGGCACACCCGGCCACGATGAGCGCCACCGCCACCGTGACGAGGATCAGCGAGAGCCGTCGCACCACCCGTCCGGCGCGCCCGTTGGAGAGCCCGATGCCGCCGGTGCCCATCACTCCTCGCCCTCGTGGCTCTCGGCTGCATCGTCGGAGCTATGTCCCTCGCCGCCGCCATGGTCGTACGAACCGGCGGCGGTCGCCACGATGCCGGCGGCAACGGTCGCCACAGCGGCGAAGGCCAGCACCGCGGCGATGACCGACTTCCCGATCCTCGGCCGGGCTGCGAACAACATCGCCACCAGCAGGATCACGGTGGCGACGCCGGCTGCGATCCAGACCGCGCTGAACTCGCTCACCGCCAGCAGCACCCTCGAACCGCCCACGACGAGAATGGCCACGCCGGCGGCACCCAGAACGGGTATCTCGATGGGATTCATGAGCCGGTTGCGCAGAGCTCTGTTCGCTCCGGCGTCGCTGGTGGCGCGATCCGCCCAGGCGCTGATCATCCACTCGAACGCCACCACGCCCGCCAGGATGAGTCCGATCACGAAGATGGCCGCGTGGGTGACGAGTCCGATCACCCCCACCGCCACGGCGAAGGCGGACAGCACCGGCCAGTAGGAGGGCGGCGTCGGCGCGACCGTCGGGGGTGTCTCACCGCTCGGGTCGAGTTCGCCGACCGACTCGGCATCGGCGTCCCGGAACGCCACCAGCATGCAGCCCAGGCCGCCGCTGACCAGGGCGGCGAAGAGCAGCACGATGAAACCGGTGTGTTCCCCGATTCCTCCCTGCCATCCCAGGCTGATCACGCCCTTCCAGGCGTCCCGATCCACGACGCCGATGTAGTCGGCGCCGGCGGGATCACCCGTGGCGATCCCGTAGATGATGGCGCCCACGGCAGCGAGGACGCCGAAGCCGAAGAACAGCTTGAAACCGGCGGTCAGCACGCTGCGGCCCCCTCGAGCGGGGTGGGCGGCAGCAGCGCCGTGAGTGCGAGGCGGTTCGTCATCTCGTCACGAAGAGTCCGACCCAGATGACCAGGTACACGAAGACCATGACGTGCCACAGCACGGCGGCCGCGGACATCCCATCGAGGTGGACGCTGGTCCGCGGTGCCGTCATGGCGCGGACCGCCATGATGAACAAGTAGGCGAGCGCCACGACCACCAGAGCGAGGTGGCTCCCCGAGATCGTGTAGATCAGCGGCGCCGCCAGGCTGCCGCCATCGATGGTCAGGCCCATCTGCCCGTACTGGAAGGCGGTCTGGTTGATCACGGCAACGCCGAACATCGCTGTGACCAGCAGCGCCATCAGCGCGTGCCGGCGATCGTCGCGGGCCGTGGCGTGGACGGCCCACTGCATCGTCACAACGCTCAGCAGCAGCGTCCAGGCCATGACCGTGGGCGACGTCAGTTCGACACGGGCGCCCGCGGGTATCCACGATTGGCCGGGGTTGGCACGCAGGAAGTCGGCTCGCTCGGAGAAGTAGACCCCCAACAGCCCGCCGAAGTACATGAGCACGGCGGCCGAGGCGAACCCGGTCCCCACCTGCAGGGTCCGCCGCCGCGGCGGGATCGCCGGCGCGACGGCCTCGGTCGTCTCGAGGGCGACGTCACTCACCGAGCACCCCCCACGGCATCAGCGCCGCCCGGAGGAGGCGTGTCCCAGAGCGGGTGGGCCGAACGCACCGGCGCAACCGGTTGGTTGGCGAAGTTGTCCACGGGCGGGGGCGACGGGGCGACCCATTCGAGGGTGTGACCGCCCCACGGGTCGGGGACCGTCGTCGCGCCCCTCGCCAACTCGGAGGCACCGCGCAGCACCGAGATCACCACGATGCCCAGGCCCGCCAGGATCCCGATCACGCCGATGACGCTGAGGACCGCGGCAACCTCGGCGCCCACCGAGGTGAAGGCCATGCTGGGCTGGTCGGGCTGGCCGAGGAAGCCGGCGACAAGGCCCATCAGGCCCACGAGCACTCCTCCGGCCCCGAGGATCCCGGCCGCGCCGAACCCGGCGGCGTGCGACGCCTTGCGGCCGAAGATCTTGGGACTCCAGTAGAACAGTCCCGCCACGGCACCCAGGACGGCCGCCATCACGACGAGGTCCAGCAGGCCGGCACCGGCCATGGTCCCCCGCAGATCGTCGAGAGGCGCCAGCGCCCTGTCCAGGTCGCTCTGCCAGGACTCGTTGTGTCGAGCGAAGCTGCGAAGGAACCCGACCGCCCCGCCCAGCACGCGGATGAAGGCCACGATCGCCGCGAACACCAGCACGCCGAGCGCCGACAGTGCCAGGGCGAGATGCCCGCTGGGGCGGGGAAGCCGGCGGGTGCTGCGGCCGAGATCGGCCCAGCCCCCGAGCAGGGCCACCACACCGAGTGCCAGCACGATCCCGCTGACGACGTACAGCGGTGTCGTCTGTGCCGTCGGGCTGAAGAAGCGTTGCAGATCGGCGCCGAAGCTGAACACCCCGACCAGACCGACGAGCGAGAGCATGACGCCCCAGCGCCGCTGCGGGGTGCCGAAGGCGACCGGCAGGATCTCACCGATGACGCCGATGGCGGGAATGGCGAAGACGAACACCTGCGGCTGCTCGAACACCCACGCGACCTGATCGAAGAGGTTCTGGCCCGCGCCGTAGCGGACCGCAGTGGGACCACGCAGGTCGACCCACATGATCATCAGGTTGGCCACCAGCACCGGCAGGGTCAGCAGCCAGACGGCGCCCGCCACCAGTACGGACCACGAGAAGATCGGCATCCGCTCGAGGCTCATGCCTCGCGGCCGCTGGGTGAACATCGTGGTGAGGAGCACCGCCACCGCAGCCAGCTGGGCGAGGACCACCATGGCGAAGGAGAGCAGCGACAGCTCCACCGCCCGCTGCTCACCGCCGGCGACCAGTCCCCCGTCGATCGCCCAGGAGGCGATGAGGACGCCCGCCCCCGTGAGCCAGACCCAGAAGGCCGCCGCCGCGGCTCTTGGGAAGGCCACGCCGCGGGCACCGATCTGCAGCGGAACCATGTACGTGGCGAGTCCGATCCAGAGCGGCATCGCGAACAGGAAGACCAACCCGATCCGGTGGAGCGTGAAAGTTTGCCGGAAGGACTCGACCCCCACGAAGATGTCGATGTTGGGCAGGGCCGTTCGCTCGAGATGCAGCAGCAGCCCGCACACGAGCACGAAGGCGCCCAGCAGCAGCGAGACCACGATCCACATACGTCCCACCGTCTTGTGGTCACCGCTGGACAACAGCCCGGCCAAACCTCGCGAGGGCGCCGCGTCCGGCGACGTCGGCGTGACGTGCTCGCGCGGAACGGGAGCGTGGGTCTCGGTCACGGTCATACGAATTCGGTGACGGGGCGCAGTTTGTCCGTTCGATATGACCGCGCGGCGAGATCGGCTCGCTCGACGGCCAAGGGGCCTGATCCAGCCCAGAACTGTACAGCGTGTCCACGCGGCGCCCGCACCGATGGCGACCCCGCCGCCGTCCCCGCTGCGCGCGAATCCATCAGACCAGCCGATCCACCGCCATGGCGCCGAACAGCAACACGACGTAGGTGATCGACCAGTTGAACAGCCCCATGGCCACCTGCGGGGTTCGCTGACGCAGCAACCGGATCCCCAACGCCACGAAGACCACGCCGGTCGCCAGCGCAGTGGCGAGGTAGAGAACCCCCAGATCGGCAACGACACCGAACGCAATGCTCGTCGCCCACAGCACCACGGTGTAGGCGATGATCCGCAGCGCCACCGCCCGGATCGAGCGGACGGCCGGCAGCATCGGCACCCCGACCTGCGCGTAGTCGTCCCGGTAGCGGACCGCCAGAGCCCAGAAGTGCGGCGGGGTCCAGTAGAAGATGATGGCGAACAGCAGCAACGGCGCCCAGCCCAGGCGACCCTGCACGGCAGTCCAGCCCACGAGCACCGGAACCGCCCCCGCCGCACCGCCGATGACGATGTTCCGCTCGGATCGCCGCTTCAGCCAGAGGCTGTAGACGAACACGTAGAACAGCGTGGCGCTCACAGCCAGTACCGCGCTGAGAAGGTTCACGACCAGCCAGAGCCAGACGAATGCCGCGACCTCCAGCAGGACCGCGAACACCAAGGCACCGCGCGGGCTGACGGCGCCGGTCACGAGAGGGCGGTTCTGCGTGCGCTGCATGACGCTGTCGATGTCGCGATCGATGACCATGTTCAGAGCGTTGGCACCGCCGGCGGCGAGAGCACCCCCGAGGATGACCGCGGCCATGAGCCACACCGGCGGGAGACCGCCCTGGGCGACGATCATGGTCGGGACCGTCGTCACGAGCAGCAACTCGATGATGCGCGGCTTGGTCAACGCCACATAGGACGCGATCCTGGCCCGGGCTTTCGTCGCAGGCATCGGCGCAAGCGTACGAGACCGGCGTGTCCAATACTCCGACCAGAACCCCGATCCGCCCTGCCAGCCATGACCCGGCCCGGTCGTAGGCTGGCCGCCGATGGCGTTCTGGCGGCAAGGCATCTCAGCGACGACCTATCGCCGGATCACGCTGTTCGCCCTCGGCGCCCTGATCTTCATCATCATCACCGGGGGGGCCGTGCGGCTGACGGGCTCGGGCCTCGGTTGCTCGGACTGGCCGACGTGCGAGGACAACCAGCTCGTGGCCGACCTCGAGTACCACGCCATGGTGGAGTTCGTGAACAGGGTGATCACCGGGTTCGTCTCGGTGGCGGTGGCCCTCGCTGTGCTGGGCGCGCTGCTGCGGCGCCCCCGCCGGCGTGACCTGATCGCTCTGGCGCTCGGCCTGGTCGGCGGCGTGGCGGGGCAGGTGATCCTCGGTGGACTGGTGGTGTGGTACCACCTCTCGCCGTGGCTGGTCATCGCCCACTTCCTCCTGTCGATGGTGCTCGTGGCGAATGCCGTGGTGCTGCACCATCGCGCCGGGTGGACCGAGGCGCCCCGCGGCGGGCCGGCGGATTCCTCGGGCACCCCGAACCGCAGCGCGAGACACCTGGCACGACTGCTCGTCGCCTTGAGCATCGGCGCCATCGTCAGTGGCACGCTGCTGACGGGCGCCGGACCGCACGGCGGGGACGCAGACGTCGAGCGACTGCAACTCCACATCCCCTCCCTGGCGCGTCTTCACGGAACGGCGATGGCGCTGTGCGTCGGCGTGGCGCTGGTGATCTGGACCATGTCGGAAAGGGGTTCGTTGCATCCCCGCCGGCGGGTCTGGCAACGGCAGAGCTATGCCGCCGCGGCTCGCCTGACCGTCGGTGTGCTCGCCGCCCAGGCTGCGGTCGGCTACCTGCAGTACTTCACGGGTGTGCCGCCGCTGCTCGTCGGCATACACATCGCCGGCGCCGCGGCCCTGTGGACCGCTGTGCTGCGTCTCCACCTCGCCGTACGCGACCAGCCGCGGCGCAGGGCGCCGCGGGCGGCACGGATAGGCTGATCCGCTCCGCCCCCATCGTCCAGCGGCCTAGGACGCCGCCCTTTCAAGGCGGTAACACGGGTTCGAATCCCGTTGGGGGTGCGAACGCGAGCCGGGCCCGGGTGAGGCTCGCGCCGCGCGGCCGGCGGCACGGATAGGCTGTCGACTTCTCTGGTCCTGTAGTGCAGCTTGGAGTGCACGCCGCCCTGTCAAGGCGGAGGTCGCGGGTTCAAATCCCGTCAGGACCGCCCCGGTCGGGTAGCTCAGTCGGCAGAGCGTCCGCCTGAAAAGCGGAAGGTCCCCGGATCGATGCCGGGCCCGACCACGCGATCTACCAACCCGCCGGTCGCCCCGTCAAGCCTCCCCGGCGGGTTCGTAGGGGAACCCCAGTTCCGGCGCCGTGACCAGGGCGCGGAACTCCAGCCCCGCGGCTGCCGCCGCGGCGGCGCACGTGCCACCCCTGTCCACGACCGCCAGGATCATCCGTGGCTCGGCCCCGAGGGCACGCACCACTCGCGCGGCCTCCAGCGGAGAACTCCCCCGGGTCACGGTGTCCTCGACGATCAGGACCCTGTCCCCGGCACGCAGCGCGCCCGCCAGGCGACCCTCCACACCGTGGTCCTTCACCTCCTTGCGAACGCTGAATGCCCGGAGCGGGCGCCCGCGCTCCGCAGCAATGGCCGCCACGCCGAACGCAACCGGATCGGCGCCTGCGGCGAGCCCACCGATCGCATCGATGTCCTCCGGCATGACCTCCAGGACGGCGTCAGCGACCAACAGGATTCCGTCGGCACGGCAAGCGGTCTGCTTGGCATCGCAGAACCAGTTGCTCGGGCGACCCGATTTCAAGACGAACTCGCCTGTACGAATCGAATGTGCCAAGAGATGCCGGCGCAATAGTTCCACACGGCCAAGCTAGTCGCATCCATAGGTGATTTGTACGAACCGCAAGCCGAGCAGAACCAAACCGAACAGACGATGACACAAGAAAACGTCAATAGTCCATTGCGATGTCTGTAATACCCCGCTTGGTGACACTGGTCGGATCTATAGTTACAATTCACTCGTCCGAGTACATCTGTCCAGACGGGACGGAGCTTAACGATCAGAGGAGAACTTACTATGAGCCAGGACGACGGCAGTTCGGACCGAAAGACCCGCGAGGTCACGCCGGAACACAAGGCTGCAATGATCCAGGGTCGGACGGAGACCCGCGTTGTGCGTCAGTACCTCGAGGCACTGGGAGGTACCAGGCAAGCAGGGGGACGGCGACGTTCCAAGGAAGCACTCGAGAAGAAGCTTGCCGCCGTCGAGCAGGCAATCGGATCAGCTGATCCGGTCTCGCAACTGCAGTTGGTTCAGGAACGCATCGACTTGGAGAGGGCGATCGAGGCTGCAGAACAGAGTGTGGACATCGAGGAACTGGAGAACGCGTTCGTGGAGATCGCCGCCTCCTATAGCGAGCGTAAGGGCATTTCGTATCAGGCGTGGCGGGAGGTCGGTGTGGAGGTTCGGGTCCTCCGCGCTGCCGGCATTCGCTGAAGGTACCGGGACCCGGTCTCGGAACACCGGGGTCCGGCCTCCGTCTACAGAATCGGCTCCGGGTCGACATCTCTCGCTTCGGGATAGCGATCCACCAGATCAATTGCCTGCTGAACGAACGCTGCCACTTGCGCCTCGGCCCGTCCGGGCGCTGTAGCTTCCTTCAGCACCGCTTCGACGGCGTCGGGCGTCAGCGGGATCTCAGTGTCAGCGCCGACCGCCGCCGCCAGATCGTAGGACCGGCCCGATCGAAGTGCTTCTGCGGCGGCAGCGCTGTGGCGCTTGAGAGCGGCGTGGGCGCTCGACCGCTCGGCGCCGGCATCAGTAGCGACTCCCAGCAGCGCAGAGCTGGCCAGTAGCGATGCGCGACGACGGATTTCCTCTGCAGCAACCTCCGGGAACGCCTGCAGTTCATCCAGCACCGTCAGGTAAGTCTCAAGAATGCCATCGATGGCAAAGAACGCATCCGGCAGCACGATCCGCCGTACGACCGAACAACTGACGTCGCCCTCGTTCCATTGGTCTCCGGCGAGGCCCGCAGCCATGGTCACGTGGCCGCGCAGCACCGTCGCCAGCCCGTTGATCCTCTCGCAAGAGCGGGCGTTCATCTTGTGGGGCATGGCAGACGACCCCACCTGCTCGGAGCCGAATCCTTCTCGCAGGAGTTCGTGACCGGCCATGAGGCGGATGGTGGTTGCCAGGTCGGCAGGTCCGCTGGCCACCCGGAGCAGGCACGAGACGACGTCGAAGTCCAGCGATCGCGGGTACACCTGACCGACCGCGCCGAGAGTCCGCTCGAAGCCGAGTCGCTCGGCAAGCGTGGCCTCCAGCGCCTCCACTTTGGCGGGGTCACCGCCGAGCAGTGCCAGCAAATCGGCCTGGGTACCGACCGGTCCCTTGAGACCGCGCAACGGATAGCCCTCGATCAGATCCTCGAGACGGCCGACCGCGCCGATCAACTCCTCGCCCGCCACCGCGAAGCGACGCCCGTAGGTCGTCGCCTGCGCGGGGACGTTGTGCGTCCGCGCCGCGACCGGCACCGACGCCAAATCGGCCGCGCGACGAGCGGTGATGTGAACCGCGGCGGTCGCCTTGGTGCGCACGAGCACCAAGGCGTCGCGTATCTGCGTCTGCTCGACGTTCTCGGTGACGTCACGGGACGTGAGACCCCAGTGGAGGTACTCGCATCCCGCCAGCGCGCAGAACTCCTCCAGGCGGGCCATGACGTCGTGGCGCAGCCGGCGCTCCCGCCTCGAGATGGAAGCCAGGTCGATGTCATCGACAACGGCTCGGTAGGCCTCCGACGCCCCGGTGGGAATGTCGACGCCGAGCGCACGCTGTGCCTCGAGGACGGCGATCCAGAACTCCCGCTCCCGGCGAACCTTGGACTCCGGGGACCAGATGGCCCTCATCTCGCCGCCGGCGTAGCGCCCGGCCAGCAGGTTGGGGATGCTCATGGCGCCGGCGGCGGTAGGCGCACGAGCTGGCGGCGGCGGGGACCGACGCCGACGAGCGTGATCGGCACGCCGGCCTGGCGCTCGACGAAACGCAGGTAGTCGGCGGCTTCAGCCGGGAGCTCCGACGGGCGGGTGACGTCCCCCAGCGGGGCGCGCCAGCCGGGGAACTCCTCCAGCACGGGGCGGGCACGGTGCACGTCGGACTGGTGATACGGCATGTGGTCGGTCCGGCGCCCTTCGATCTCGTAGGCCACGCAAATCTTCACGACATCGAGGGAGTCGAGGACGTCGAGCTTGGTGATCGCCACTTCGGAGAGCGAGTTGAGGCGGGCGGCGTGGCGCAGCATGACCAGATCCAGCCAGCCGACTCGCCGGCGCCGGCCGGTGTTGGTGCCGAATTCGGCCCCGTCCATGACGAGTCGATCCGCCACCGGGCCACCCACCTCGGCAGGGAACGGCCCCGAGCCGACCCGCGTGGTGTAGGCCTTGTTGATCCCGATGATCCGGTCGATGTGCCGCGGCCCGACACCCGCACCCACGCAGGCACCTCCGGCGACCGGATTCGAGGACGTCACGAACGGATACGTGCCGTGATCCAGATCCAGGAACGTGGCCTGCGCGCCCTCGAACAGCACCTCACGGCCCGCTTCGAGCGCCTCGTGCACCGTTGTCACCGTGTCGGTCACGTACGGCTCGAGGGCGGGACGGCATTCGGTGAGGTACTTGTCGGCGAGGACGTCGGGGTCGTAGCCCAGCCGGTTGTAGACCTTCGCCAGGAGCGGGTTCTTCTCGCGCAGGGCCGCCTCCAGCTTCTCCCGGAAGATCCGGGGATCGAAGAGGTCCTGCAGGCGCAGGCCGATGCGGGTGGCCTTGTCGGCGTAGGCCGGCCCGATGCCTCGCTTGGTGGTCCCGAGCTTGTTGGACCCCAGGCGGCGCTCGCTCAGAACGTCCAGTTGCTGATGGTAGGGCAGGATGAGGTGGGCGTTGCCGGACACCTGGAGCCGGCTGGTGTCGATGCCCCGGGCATCCAGCATGGCCAGTTCGTCGAGGAGCACGAAGGGGTCCACGACCACGCCGTTGCCGATGACCGGCGTGATGTGGTCGTACAGCACGCCGGAAGGGACCAACTGCAGAGCGAACGACTCCTCGCCGACCACGATGGTGTGCCCGGCGTTGTGGCCGCCCTGGTAGCGGACGACCATCTCCATGTCGGCCGCCAGGAGATCGGTGAGCTTGCCCTTGCCCTCGTCGCCCCACTGGGTGCCGACCACCACGGTTGCCCCCACAGCAGCCTCCCTCGCGCGCGATCGGGCCCGACCAGCCTACGGTTTCGGCCCGTCGACGCGCTCGGCCAGCGTGAGCGAGAAGTCCCCCGCCACGTCGAGCCATTGCCCCACGACGGCGAACCCGGCATCGGACAGCTCGGCGCCGATCTGGGCCGGTCGGAACTTCGCCGAGATCTCGGTTCGCATGGCCTCGCCGGCGGCGAACGTCACGCGCAGGCCGAGCCGGCGAACGTGGACGACCTGCGGTCCATCCGAGCGGAGCCACATCTCCACCCACTGGGTCTCCTCGTCGTAGGTGGCCACGTGCGCGAATCGCTCAGGCTCGAAGTCCGCGTCGAGACGCCGGTTGATGACATGAAGCACGTTGCGGTTGAACTCCGCCGTCACGCCGGCCGCGTCGTCGTAGGCGGCGAGAAGTCGATCGCGGTCCTTCACCAGATCGGCACCGAGAAGAAGCATCTCTCCCGCCTCGGACATCGCCGCGATCTCGGCGAGGAAAGCCTGACGCTCCGGCCCGGCGAAGTTGCCGATCGTTCCCCCGAGCAGCGCCACGAGCCGGCGACCGGCGCAGGGGAGCGCCTGCAGATCCCTGCCGAACTCGCCCACGACGCCGTGGACGGCCACATCCGGGTAACCCTCGGCGGCCGCCGCAGCCGTGGCTCGCAGGGCGGCCTCGTTCACGTCGAAGGGAACGAACCCCTCCAGCGACCCGGCCTCGGCCATGGCGTCGAGCAGGAGGCGCGTCTTGTCGGAGTAACCCGAACCCAACTCCACGAGGATCCCGGCACCCGAGCGCAGCGCGATCTCCGGAGCGGCTCGTCGTAGGATCTCATGCTCGCGGCGCGTGGGGTAGTACTCGACGAGCCGAGTGATCTCGCCGAACAGCCGGGAACCTTCGTCGTCGTAGAACCACTTCGGCGGAAGATCCTTCGGGATCGACGTGAGCCCGGCGGAGACGTCGGCCGCCAGCGCCCTGTCCTGGTCGGTCTCGCCGGTACACACGCTGATCCGGTAGCCCGCGTTCCCGACAGCGGTCGCGACGGATCTGTCCGCGCGAAATCCCGAGGTCATGCCGGCAGTGGATTCAGCGAATATCGCGGGCCAGACGCACGCCGGAGAAGTGCCAACGCGTGCCGGGAGCGAAGAAATTGCGGTAGGTCGGCCGGACGTGGCCGGCGGGGGTGACACAGCAGCCGCCCCGCAGCACCATCTGGTTGATCATGAACTTGCCGTTGTACTCGCCCACGGCGCCGGCCGCGGGAACGAAACCCGGATAGGCGCTGTAGGCGCTGGATGTCCACTCCCAAGCGTCGCCGAACACCTGCGTGAAGCCGCCGGCGGTGGCCGGACGCGGCTGCAGGGCACCGACCTCCAGGAGGTTCGCCTCATCGGCGGGCGCGTTCGCTGCGGCGGCCTCCCACTCGGCCTCGCTCGGTAGGCGGGCTCCGGCCCAGCGGGCGAACGCGTCCGCCTCGTAGAACGAGACATGACACACCGGCTCGTCGTGGCGGACGGGCCGCCGGCCCTCCAGGGTGAACAGCGACCAGGCATCGGCGTCGACCGAACCGGCATGCTCGGTGGGTCGCCAGTAGAGCGGTGCCGACCAGCCGAGGGACTGGATCGCCGCCCATCCGTCGGACAGCCACAGCGCCGGCGTCCGGTAGCCGCCATCGGCCATGAACGCCAGCCACTCACCGCACGTGACCAGTCGCCGGGACATCTCGTAGGGGCCGAGAAGCACCTCGTGGCGGGGCGTCTCGTTGTCGAAGGCGAAGGACGTACCGTCGTGCCCCAGCACGCATCGCCCGCCCTCGAAGCGCGCCCAATCGCCATCTGCAGCCCCGGCCGGCGGCGGTGAGGT
>CAZTZI010000116.1:0-4971 GCA_964618115.1 uncultured Acidimicrobiales bacterium | reverse complement strand
GGTGGCTCGGGCGCCGGTTCGGGCGGTTCGGGCGCCGGCGGCGGCTCTGCCGGCGGCGGAGGTTCGGGTGCCGGTGCGGGTGGTTCGGGTGCCGGTGCGGGTGGCTCGGTCGCCGGAGGCTCGGGCGTCGGCGCAGCGGTCGGCGGCGGTGCCGGCTGCGCCGCGTCCGGCGTGCCGTCGTCCGAACCGCAGGCGGCCGCGATCAGCACGATCGCGAGCAGCGCGGCGGCGGTCCTCAACCTGTGGGATGCGGTTCTTCTCATGGGGACTTCCATTCTTTCGAACGGTTTGTTGCGCCTCTGGTGCACGCGCAGCATAGAACCGGTTCAGAGTGCGGTGCTGAGCACTGTGCGCGAAGTGCCGACCCTCCGACGTCGATACTCAGTTGTGGCAATCCGGACACCCGGATCCGGTGAGATCTGACGACATGAGCGAGCACGGGCGAATCCTCTCTGACTCGTGCCTGGCCTGTGGTCCGATTACTGGCCGGGACCGGCCGGGACTGGCCGAGAGTAGAACATGCGCAGATGGCCCAGTCCCGGCGTTCTCCATCGCTGGAAGTGACACACTGGGCTCGCCACCGGGCTCGCCGGAGAGTCGGCGTCCCCGTCGCTGGGAGATGCGGAGGACCTGTGACATGGCAAGCCCCTCCGAGCAGTGAGATGAGAGCACCCAGAGCCCGTGACATCGGGCTGTTCGCGGCCTCGGGTCGCACCGGACCACTCAATGCCATCGTGGATGTGCCGGGCGTGGCGGTCGGCCACGTCACGCGCATTGCCGGCGACGGTCCTCTGGTGGTGGGGGAGGGGCCTGTGCGGACCGGGGTGACGGTCGTGATTCCTCGGCCGGAGCCGGTGGTGCTGAACCCGGTGTTCGCCGGCATCGGCCGGCTGAACGGCAATGGCGAGATGACCGGCAGCCACTGGATCGAGGAGTCGGGGCTGCTGACGTCGCCGATCGCTCTCACGAACACGCACTCGGTCGGGGTGGTGCGGGACGCCCTCGTGCAGGCGGAGCGGTCGCAGCGGCCGGGCTCGGACTGGTGGTCGCTACCGGTCGTGGCCGAGACCTGGGACGGGCTGCTGAACGACATCAACGGCTCGCATGTCTCCGCCGACGATGTCTGGGCGGCTCTCGAGGGGGCGAGTTCGGGCCCCGTGGCCGAGGGCAACGTCGGCAGCGGCACGGGCATGATCTGCCACGGCTTCAAGGGCGGCATCGGCACGTCCTCGCGGGTGGTTGGCGGGTCTGCCGGCAACACGGGCGGCGACGCGCCCGGCGACGCGGCCGGCTACACGGTGGGTGTGCTGGTCCAGGCCAACCATGGCTCCCGTCGGCGCTTGGTGATCGACGGCTTCCCGGTCGGGCGACACCTCGACGAGGGCGTGGTCCCGCTGCCGGGTGGTGACCTGCCCGAAGGCATGGGATCGATCGTCTCGATGGTGGCCACCGACGCGCCGCTACTGCCGCACCAGTGCCGCAGCCTGGCGGCCCGGACGGCGCTGGGCATCGGCCGGGCCGGCGGCGTGGGGGAGTACTGGTCGGGCGACCTGTCGATCGCCTTCGCCACCGGCAACAGCGACCTGGGGATCGGCCGGCTCGGCGGTGGCGGGCAGGCGGGGAGTTCGGAGCAGGCGGTGAGCCCTCGGGGGCGAAGCCCGGATTCTGGAGCGGACGCGCCGGAACCTTGCGAGGACCTGCAACAATCCGCCGGCGGCTGGCCGCTGCTGGTCGGCGCCGCCACCCTTGTCGCCCTGTACGAGGCCACCGTCGACGCCACCGAGGAGGCCATCGTCAACGCCCTCTTCGCAGCCGAGACCATGACCGGCCGCGACGGCATCACCGCCCACGAGCTGCCGATCGACCGCGTTTGGGAGTTGATGTCGACCGGCGGGCCGCCCTCGTGAGCGTTCCGGGGTTCGGGTTCGGGGTGACGCCCGGGCCGCCCGATGGGGTGGCTGCGGAGATCCGGGATGCCGAGGCGTTGGGCTTCGACCGCATGGGCGTGTGGGACTCGCCGGCGCTGTTCCGGGACCCGTGGATGACCCTGGGGGCCGTGGCCCGGGAGACCAGCACGATCCGTCTGGGCACTTGGGTCTCCAACCCGGTCAGCCGCCACCCCGTTGTGACCGCCTCGGCGATCGCCACCCTGGAGGACCTGGCGCCCGGGCGGACCTACCTCGGCATCGGCTCCGGCGGCACCGGCGTGTGGCACCTGGGGCATCCGGCCGCTCGGCTGGCGGACCTGAAGGAGTACGTCTCGGCGGTGCGCGCGTTGCTTGCCGACGGCACGACCACCTACCAGGGCTCGGAGTGCCGGCTGGAGTGGGGCCGCGGGGTCTCGGTGCCGATCATCATGTCGGCGCACGGGCCGCGTGCGCTGCGGTTGGCCGGCGAGATCGCCGACGGGGTGATCTGCGGCCTGGGGATCCTGCCCAAGGTGGTCTCGGGCTGCCTGGACCTGATTTCCGAGGGTGCCGAGTCGGCCGGCCGGACGCTCGCCGACCTGGAGGTGTGGTTCACTGCTTCTGGTTCGTGGATTCCGAGCCGGGAGCGGCGCTGGCCGAGGGCGCCTGGGCGGCCACGGCGTTCGCCATGCACTTCTCCCAGGGTCGAGTCGAGGGCAAGTTCGTGCCCGAGCAGTACCGGGCCGGCATCGCCTGCCTTGGCGAGCAGTACGACCTGGTGACCCACGGCAAGGTGACCGATGAGCTCAAACGCGCCTACGTCGAGCGGGCCGACGAACTCGGCATCGGCGACTACGTGCGAAGCCGTTTCATGTTCTGCGGCACGCCCGCCGAGGTGGAGTCTCAGATTCGGGCGGCCATGGCGGCAGGCGCACGCAACTTCGACGGGGCACTCGACGCCGATCTCGAGGAGCGCCGCCACCGCATCGGCGATCCTGGAGCACCCGGTCGTCACCTGACCGCGGTTGCCGTCCGGGCGTGGGCCGCCGGTGCCCGTCGGCGGATCGTCTGGCGAAATCGATCCGGCGCCGGCCCCCGGCGTCCCCCGCCCTCGGTTGTCTGTGGCGGTCCGGGCGTGGGCCGCCCGTGGCCGGCTAGAGGTCGACGGTTCCCTGGATGCAGGTGACCACCTCGCCGCCCACCCAGATGGTGCCGTTGGTGTCCTGGTCGACGTAGATCCGGCCGTCGCGGCCGAGGGCCGCGCCCTGGCCGGCGGTGTAGGGGGCGCTGGCGTGCCCGGCGGCCGTCAGCCACTGGCCCAGTGAGGCGTTGAGGCTGCCGGTCACGGGGTCCTCGGCGAGCGTGCCGCGCAGCGGGAAGAAGGCGCGCACCTCGAAGTCGGCTGGGTCGGCTGAGTCGGCTGGGTCGGATGCCGGGTCCGGCAGGTGCGGTCCCACGACGCCGATGAACAGGCCTCGGGGATTGGCTGCAGCAGAGGTGTCAGGGCGAAGACCCAGCACGTCCTCGGCCGATCTCAGCAGCACCGCCATCCAGGGCGGTCCGTTGTCCACCCAGTTCGAGTCCACGACCGGCGTGTCGGGCCCGTCGGGATCGATGCCCAGGATCGCACAGGCAGCAGCCAGGTCCTCAGCCGAGACCGGCCCCGAGCGCACCAGGGGAGGCGCAGCGAAGGCCAGATGGCTGTCGTCGGCTCGGATCGTGACCAGCCCGGCCCCGCATTCTTGGACGACCACGCCGGGCCGCCGCGGCACGCCGCCCTGGTCCAGCCACACCTTGCAGGTGCCCAGGGTGGGGTGGCCGGCGAACGGCAACTCCCGGTCGGGCGTGAAGATCCGGACCCGATAGTCGCTGTCCTCGGAGGTCGGTTCGAGCAGGAACGTCGTCTCCGACAGGTTCGTCCACGAGGCGAAGCGCCGCATCTCGTCGGACGTGAGCCCTTCGGCGTCGGCGACGACAGCGAGAGGGTTCCCCCGATACGGCACAGCCGTGAATACGTCCACCTGAGCAAAGGGCCGGCGCATCGCTGGAGCATAGGAAACGGTCGGCGGGCTGCTGCCTCCTCGTTGGTGGAGTGGGGGTCGGGGCGGCGGTCCGGGCTGGCGCCGCCGGTGCCGAATCCGGCTCTCGCGCGCGTTGTCGATCCGGACTCCGCCCCTGACGTCCTCCGCCCTGATGCCTCTGCGTCTGTGGCGCCTCGGCGGCCGGCAACGACATCGGCCTACGGCGTCAGGAGGGTCACCCGCTCAGGAGTATCGGCGAGGTCGGCGACAGCTCTGTCGAACGTTACGAGCCGGCCGTCGTGGCGCACGGCCAGCGCCAGGAGATGGGTGTCGGTCACCTGCCGGTAGCCGCGGAGGCTATCGAACGCCATGTCCGGCGTACGCACCAGATCCAGGTCGTCGTTCCACAACACGTGGCCGTCTAGGGCCTGTTTACAAATGTCGGATGGAGGAATCTGATGACACCGAATATCACGCACATCGAAGAGCGCGAGGATGGTCTAACCATCATCCACGATGACGGCGAATGGCCATTCTGTCTGGCCTTCGAGAAGATCCCGGAGGGGGATCCTGATTTCGTTCCCGTCGATGAGCAAGATTCCGGGTCCGTCAAGGTCGTGACCTAACTCCGATAGTACGCGTCTGATCCGTTCTCGGAGATGCACTGCAAGTTCGGAGCCGTCGCTTTGGGCGTTGCAACTGGGGCAGGCGATGCCGAAGAGTTGCCCGTACGCGATGTCGGAGAAGATGACTCGTTCTTCGCAGTTGCGGCAGGTGATGGTGAGGCGTGAGCCGTAGGGAATGAGGTGGGGCATGGTGTTCCTCCGGTGGCTGGGGTGCTGGGGTCGCTCGTTACGGTCAGGAGACCATCGACATGACCGGCGACCCCAGCGGTCGGCACGTTAGAGCGCGCGCGGATAGGGGTTGACCTGGGGTTTTGAGGTGCCGTCCACCGGTTGGGGTTCTGTGTCGGCTTTTATGCCGGTTGGAACATCAGCTCAACCGGTGGAGGCAGGCTCATTATGCGCGCGCTGGAACAGGAA
>CAZTZI010000115.1:0-2796 GCA_964618115.1 uncultured Acidimicrobiales bacterium | reverse complement strand
CCGCGACCCCGCCCAGCGGATCGGCTACCTGCTGGTCAATCCGGGCGGGCCCGGCGGCGGCATGGACGGCTTCCTGGACTTCGGCGCCAACCTGTCGGGCCGCCTGCTGAGCCGCTTCGACGTGATCGGCTGGGATCCCCGGGGCGTCGGCGACAGCGTCCCGTCCGACTGCTGGGCGGAGTCCCGGGACCTGTACCTCGTGGACCCGGCGCCGGACACACCCGCCGAGCAGGCGGAACTCCACGCCGCAGCCCGCGCCGTCGCCGAGGCCTGCGTCGCCAACCTCGGCGACGCGGTCGCCCACATCGGCACCGTCGACGCGGTCCGCGACATGGACGCCATCCGCCGGGTGCTCGGCGCCGAGACCATCAGCTACATCGGCTTCAGCTACGGCACCCTGTTGGGCCTTCTCTACGCCGACATGTTCGGCGAGCACCTGCGGGCGGCCGTCCTCGACGGGGTGATCGACCCGTCGCTCACCGGGGAGGAACTGACGGTGGGCCAGATGGTCGGCTTCGCCCGGACGATCGACGACATGTTCGCCTGGTGCCGCACCGACCCGGACTGCGCGGTCACCGGCGATCCCCGGCAGGCCTACGACCGGCTGCTCGCCGAGATCGACGCCGAACCCCTGCGGGACTCGGTCGGCCGGGTCGTGCTGGATCCCGCCCGGGCGATCCTCGCCGGTGTGGTGGCGTCGTACGGCTCGGACGTCTGGCCGTTCTACTTCCAGGGACTGGCCGCCGCCCTCGACGGTGACGGCAGCATCTTCGGCCGGCTCGGCGAGGCCTACATCGACATCGCCGACCTCGGTGCGTTCTCCAGCATCGGCTGCGCGGACAGTGGCGCCGCCACCCGTGCGGAACTCGACGAGCTGGCCGACGAACTGGCCGAGGTGGCGGGCGATTTCGGACGGGCCTCGGTGGTGTCGGGCCTGCCGTGCGAGTACTGGCCGGTGACCACCGGCACGATGCCCACCGGAGCGATCGCCGCGCCGGACGCACCCCCGATCCTGGTGGTCGGAAACCGGGGCGACAACGCCACCCCCTACGGGTGGGCGGTGTCGGTGGCCGATCAGCTCACCTCCGGCGTGCTCGTCAGCTACGACGGCAGCGAGCACACCAGCTACGGCTTCAGCACCTGCGTCGACCGCACGGTCGATGACTACCTCGTGGACCTCGTCGTACCGTCCGGCCATGTGGACTGCCCCCGGGAGTCCTAACCGCCCGAACGCGAGAGAACGCCCCGGCCGGAGCGCTCTGCGATGCTCGGGGGGGAGGACTCGAACCCCCAACGACGGGACCAGAACCCGCTGTGTTGCCTATTACACCACCCCCGAAGGGTGGGGTAATTCTACCGGCAACCCGTTGGCGGCGGCCCCGACCTCGGTTGTCCGTCCCCAGTGGGCGGCTGCCGCTCGGACGTCTGCAATCGGGTGGTCGTGTCAGGCCTCGGGTGCCGGCTCCAGGCGGGCGCGGGCGACGCGCAGGCGGCGCAGGACCTCGTCGCGGTCCAGCAACACCATCGACTCGAACAGGGGCGGGCCCACGGTGCGCCCCGTCAGCGCAACCCGGATCGGGGCTTGGGCCTTGCCCAGCTTCATGCCGTGGCGCTCGGCCAGCGCCAGGGCGGCGGCGTGGGCGGCCTCGGGCGTCCAGTCGGCGGTGGCGTAGGTGGCGATGGCGTCGTCCAGCACCGCCGGGGCCTGCGGTCCGCCCATCGCCTTGCGCCACGAGTCGGCATCGGTGGGTGGGTCCTCCAGGAACAGCCAGTCCACGTAGCGGCCGATGTCGCCCAGCGTCCGAACCTTCTCCTGCACCACCGGCGCGAGCGCCGCAAGCGCCTCCGGGCGCATCCGCTCGGCGGGCCACGGGGCCGCGTCGCCCAGCCACGGCTCGGACCGTCGCAGGTACTCGTCGGTGCTGAGGGCGCGGATGTACACGCCGTTGAAGTGCTCCAGCTTCTTGGTGTCGAAGAACGCCGGCGCCCGGTTCACGTCCTCGAGGCGGAACTGCTCGACGATCTCGGCCATGGGACGGATCTCGGTGCCGTCGGTCGGGCCCCAGCCCAGCAGCGCCAGGTGGTTGGCCATGGCCTCGGGCAGGTAGCCCCGGGCTCGGTAGTCGCCCAGCGACACGTCGTCGCGGCGCTTCGACAGCTTCTTGCGCGAGGCGTTCACCAGCAGCGGCAGGTGGGCGTAGACCGGCGCCTGCGCCCCCAGGGCCTCCAGCAGCAGGACCACCTTCGGCACCCCGGACAGCAGGTCCTCGCCCCGGATGGCGTGCGTGACGCCCATGTCCACGTCGTCGACGGCGTTGGCCAGCAGGAACGTGGCGGTGCCGGCCGAGCGCCACACCACGAAGTCCTCCAGGTCGTCGCTGGCGAAGGACACCTCGCCCCGCACCACGTCGGTGAACGTCACGGTGCGCCCGCGGGGCATCCGGAAGCGGGCGGCCAGCCCGGGGCGCAGCGATGTCCCCGCCACCGGCTGGTTGTCGGCGTCGCACAGGTAGGCGCCGCCGCCGGCCAGCAAGGACTCCACGGCCTCCCGGTGGCGCTCCCGGCGCTGGGACTGGAACACCGGCTCCTCGTCCCAGTCGATGCCCAGCCACGCCAGCAGGTCGTAGATGAGGTCCACCAGCTCGGGCCGGTTGCGGGCCTCGTCGGTGTCCTCGATGCGCAGCAGCATCCGGCCGCCCACCGAGCGGGCGTGGATCCAGTTGAACAGTGCCGTGCGGGCCGAGCCCACGTGCAGGAACCCCGTCGGCGACGGGGCGAACCGCACCCTCGTCGAGG
>CAZTZI010000114.1:0-11082 GCA_964618115.1 uncultured Acidimicrobiales bacterium | reverse complement strand
CGGCGAGGAGCGCCACGGCGGCCACGGCGACGAGAACTCGTAGGCGAGCTGTGCCGCCGTGGCGCTCCTCGCCGGAGCGTGCGGCGGTACCGAGGCAGCGACCGGTGAGCCCCCGGCGCCGGCCGCGAGCCCCGCACCCTCAGGAACGGTTGCCGCGCCGGCTGCGGCTGCGGAGCCGGCTGCTCCGGGGGACGGCGTCGAGCCCGGGGGGACAGCTGCTGATGCCGGCGGGGAGGCGGCCGGCACCGGCACCACCGCCGCGGTTACGCCGACGACCCTGTTCGTGCCCGAGGCGCCGGAGACCGACGTGCCCCCGCCGAACGCGGACGGCGAGAACCCGCCCGGCCGGGCCCCACTGGCGGACAGCAGCGGGCGGGAAGCGGTGCCCTCGGCGCTCGTGGACCGCTTCTGGCCCGGTTTCGCCGCCCTGATCCCGCCGGACCAGATCCGCTCCGGCGGTCCACCTCCCGACGGCATCCCCGCCCTCGACGCGCCCGTGTTCGCGCCGACCGGCGAGATCGACTTCCTGGCCGACAGCGAGGCCGTGCTGGCGCTGGAGATCAACGGCGACGCCCGCGCCTACCCGCTGCAGATCATGACCTGGCACGAGTTGGTCAACGACACCGTGGGCGGCGTACCGGTGACGATCTCCTACTGCCCGCTCTGCAACTCCTCGGTGGCCTACGACCGCAACGCCGCCGGACGGGTCCTGGACTTCGGCACCTCGGGGATGCTGTACCAGTCGTCGCTGGTCATGTACGACCGCCAGACGCAGTCGCTGTGGACCCATTTCGACGGCCTCGCCGTGATCGGCGAGCTGATCGGAACCCAACTGGACTTCTGGCCGATGGCCGTCGTGTCCTGGGCGGCCTGGCGCGACGCCCACCCCGACGGCATGGTCCTGACGCAGGAGACCGGCTACCACCGGAGCTACGGGCGCAACCCCTACGTCGGCTACGAGACCAGCGAGCGGCTGCTGACCCCCGCCTTCCAGTCCACCGACATCGACGAGCGCCTGCCCGCCAAGGAGCGGGTGGTGGGGATCCGTGGCCAGGGCGACGCGGTCGCCGTACGGCACGCGCCCCTGGAGGACACCGGCGTCGTGGAGGTGGAGTTGGCGGGCGTGCCGCTGGTCGTCTGGAACCTGCCGGGAGCCAGTTCGGCGATCGACGCCCCCGAGCTGTCCAACGGGATCGACGTGGGCTCCAGCGGCGTCTTCGAACGCACCGTCGACGGGCGCCTGCTGAGCTTCAGCCGCAGCGGCGACGGCTTCCGCGACAACGAGACCGGCTCGACCTGGAACCTCTTCGGCGAGGCCACGGCAGGCGAGCTGGCCGGCAGCCGCCTTCAAGCCCGCGAGTTCGTGGACACCTTCTGGTTCGCCTGGGGCACCTTCGAGCCCACCAGCAGCATCGTCCCGCCGCTCGGCTAGCCCGTCGGGACCTCCAGTGGGGGTGCTGCCTCCGCCAGGTCGGTCCGGTAGAGGTAGCGGATGTCCCAGAGGCCGTAGAGGGTGGGCGTGGTGTTGCCGAAGACGTTGCGAACGGCGCTCAGACGCTCGCTCTGCGTCGTGTAGATGAGCGGCACGTTCTCGGCGACGATCTCCTGAGCGCGGTGGTACAGGGCCACGCGTTCGGCCCGATCCGACTCCCGGCCCGCCGTCACGTAGAGGTCGTTGATCTCGGCCTCCCAGGCCGTCGCCGGCGACGGCTGGTTGGGGTACCACATATGCAGTAGCTCGCTGCTGTGCCATACGTTGATGCCGTGGTGCGGCTCGGTGCCACCGGTCAGACCGATCACGATGGCCTCCCAGTCGTAGGAGACGGTGAGCCGGCCGACCAGGTCGCCGAACTCGGCGGGTACGTAGTCGACGGCGAGGCCGATGTCCTCCATGCCCTGGTGGATGATCTCGGTGACCCGCTGGCGGACATCGTTGCCCGTGTTGGTCGCCAGCGAGAACCGGATCGCGTTGCCGGCGGCGTCCTCGCGGACCCCGTCGCCGTCGGTGTCCGTCCAGCCGAGGCCATCCAGGATCTCGCCGGCACGGGCCGGGTCGTACTCGTAGCGCCGCACCGCCGGGTTGTGGAAGTCCCCGGCGGCGGGGCTGATGGAGGACCACTGCTCGTAGCCCAGACCGTGCTGCACCTCGTCGATGATCCTCCGCTTGTCGATGCTGTGGGCCACGGCCTGCCGGAACCGCAGGTCGCCGAACCAGGCGAGCTTCTCCGGAGCCACGTACGGGTCGCCGGTGTCGGGGGCGGCGCCGGGGTTCATGTTGAAGACCAGGAAGTTCGTCCCGAAGGCAGGACCGCGCCGGTGGATCGTGAAGTTCTGCTCGTCCTGCAGCGGTTCGAGCCGGGTGAACTCCTCGCCCAGCACGCCGTGCGTGTTCGACTCGCCGGCGAGGAAGGCGGTGAGTTCGGCGTCGAGGTCCTCCACGATGACGTGGACGACCTCGTCCAGGTAGGGAAGGCGGTTGCCGGCGGCGTCGGTGAGCCAGTAGGTCGGGTTGCGGCGCATCACCAACCGCTCGCCGGGTTCGTAGGCGGCGATGGTGAAGGGTCCGGTGCCGATGACCTCGGTCGGGTCGGTGTCGATGTCCCAGATCGAGGCGAAACTCCCGTCGGCGACGTGCTCCTCGAGGACGTGTTTCGGGTAGATGGCCGTGCCCAGCGAGCGGAGGAAGGGCGCGGAAGGCACCGGCAGGACCATGCGCACCGTGTGATCGTCCAGCGCCGTGACGTCCATGTGGTCCTTCTGCCACTGGCCCTCCTCGTCGAGGAACCGGAACTCGAACGTCGCGCGCGCCGAGGCCGCGATGTCGTGGCTGTAGATGATCCGGTTGAAGGTGAAGTCGACGTCGTGGGCGGTGAACGGCTGCCCGTCGTGCCACGTGACGTCCCGGCGGAGATGGAACGTCCAGGTGAGGCCGTCATCGGAGCGCTCCCAGGACTCGGCCAGCGCGGGCTCGACCTCGTCGCTCAACCACGAGGTCTCGGTGAGCCCCTCGAAGAGGTGGCCGAGCACGCTCGACGAGCCGGCATCGTTCGAGACGGCCAGGTTGAAGGTGAGGGGCTCGGAGATGGTCGCAACTGTGAGACGCCCGCCGGGGCTGCCGATGGTGTAGCCGAACTCCTGGACGTTGCGCCGGAGAGCGGCCAGGAGTGCGTCCGAGTCACTGCTCGGATCGACGCCTTCGGGGGCGGTGGTCTCAGCCTCGGGAGGATCGTCCGACGCAACACCGGGGGAGGCTGCAGCCAGGAAGGCAAGCGGTGCGGCCAGGAATGCGATGACGAACCGGGCCCTCGTCCTACGCGATTTGGAGCCTCGCAACATCGAATCACGCACCCTTCGATTCTTTCCGCGTCAGTAGCCGGGCGGAATGTTATCCGGGGTGTTTCGATTGGTTCATCGGTGACCGGTTCAGGGCGAGATCTGTAGCCGAGCCGCTCTAAGATAGCGCCGCCTGTATTTTCACCAGCGAGGAGCCGCCATGAGACTCCAACCAGGCGACCCGGCGCCGGATTTCCGGCTGCTGAACCAGGACGGCGAGCAAGTGTCCCTCGAGGACTTCGCCGGTCGCAGGGTGGCGTTGTTCTTCTACCCCAAGGCCTTGACCCCCGGTTGAACCAAGCAGGCTTGCGGCATGCGTGACATCGCCGGTCAGCTCCCCGAGGAGGTCTCCATCCTCGGCATGAGCGCGGATCCCCCGAACCGCCAGAAGCGCTTCGACGAGAAGCACGACCTGGGATTCGGGCTGCTCTCGGATCCCGACAACTCCACCACGTCCAACTACGGGGCGCGCAGCGAGAAGAAGATGTACGGCAACACCTTCATCGGCACGACTCGCTCCGCCTTCCTGATCGACGCCGAGGGTCGCATCGAGCAGGCCTGGTACGGGATCAGCCCGAAGGACACGCCGCTGGAGATCCTGGCGGCACTGGAGGACTCCGAGTGACCGGCACGTCGCTGCCGGCACCTTCGTCCGTCCTGCCCCACAGGTCGCCGTTCCTGTTTCTCGACGAAGTCACGGCGCTGGTACCCGGGGAGAGCGCCGAGGGTTACTGGCACACGACGGGTGAGGAGTCGTTCTTCCCGGGCCATTTTCCCGGCAGACCGACGCTGCCGGGCGTGCTGATGACAGAGGCGCTCGCCCAGCTCGGCGCCTATGCGGTCCTCACCGACGAGCGCTTCGCAGGCAGGCTGCCGCTGTTCGGAGGTATCGACAGCGCCCGTTTCCGCCGCCAGGTGTTGCCCGGTGAGCGACTTGACCTGCGGGTGGAGGTGCTGCGCCTTTCAACTCGCGCCGGGCGCGCTGCAGGCCAAGCGTCCGTGGACGGGAGTCGGGCGGTGAGCTGCGAGTTGCTGTTCGTGTCGGTGCCCGCCTGAGGGCTCGGTCCCGCCTCTCGGTCCGTCAGGCCGCGGGTGGGGGGCTGATGACGAGGCAGGCGTTGTGGCCACCGAAGCCCGAGGGTGCGGGGAGAGGCTCGGTCCCGCCTCTCGGTCCGTCAGGCCGCGGGTGGGGGGCTGATGACGAGGCAGGCGTTGTGGCCACCGAAGCCGAAGGAGTTGGAGAGGCTCGGTCCCGCCTCCCAGGCACAGGGGTCCGGTGCCACGATCCGGAGCGGCGCCATGTCCGGGTCGGGGTTGACGTAGCCGGCGGTCGGCGGCAGAACGCCGCGCTGCATCGACATGATCATGGCGACCGCCTCGACGGCACCCGCTGCCCCGAGGGCGTGGCCGGTCACGCCCTTGGTGGAGGTCACGAGCGGGCCGGGTGAGCCGAAGACCTTGACGATGGCCTCGGCCTCGTTGGCGTCGTTGAGCGGTGTCGAGGTGCCATGGGCGTTGATGTGCGCCACGTCGGACGGCTCGAGGCCGGCATCGGCGATGGCGCGCTCCATGCAGGAGGCGGCTCCCGCTCCCCCGGGGGATGGCGCCGTGATGTGGTAGGCGTCGGCTGTGCTGGCGTAGCCCGTGATCTCCGCCAGGATGGCCGCCCCGCGAGCTCGGGCGTAGTCCAACTCCTCGAGCACGAGTATGCCGCAACCCTCGGCGTGCATGAATCCGTCCCGGTCGCGATCGAAGGGACGGGAGATCCCGACCCGTGACAGAGCCGTCATGTTGGCGAACCCCTGCAGGCCGGTCGGCGAGCTGGAGCACTCCGAGCCTCCGGCCAGCATCACGTCGCAGCGGCCGTGGCGAATGAGTTCTGCGGCGTTGCCGATCGACTGCGTGCTCGAGGCGCAGGCCGTGGAGGTCACCTCGCACGGTCCCTGGTAGCCGTAGCGCATCGAGACGGCAGCCGCCGCGGCGTTGGCCATCATCATCGGGATGAGGAAGGGCGTGACCCGCTTGGGCCCTTTGACGAAGTGCCAGAGCACGTGGGTCTCGGTGCTCATGAGCCCGCCGACGCCCGTGCCGATCCACACGCCGGCGCGGTCGGGGTGGGGATTCAGGTCACCGGCCTGCTCGAGGGCCTCCGCGGTGCACGCCAGGGCGAACTGTGTGAACCGGTCGTGCCGGCGCAACTCCTTGGCGTTGGCGAAATGCGGGGTCGGGTCGAAGCCCACGACGGCTCGCAAACCACGGGGGGGCTCGGAAAGCAGCCCGGCGAAGAAGTCCTCCTGACCGACGCCGCAGGCCGCCAGGACGCCGAGGCCGGTGACGGCCACCCGGCGCCGGCTCATCCCAACTTTGCTTCAATCATCGCGAAGGCGGCGCCGATGGTCTCGATGTCCTCGAGTTCCTCCTCCTCCACGGTCACGTCGAACTCCTCCTCGAGCGCCATCACCAGCTCGACGAGGTCGAGGCTGTCGGCGTCGAGGTCATCGGCGAAGCCGGCCTCGAGGGTCACCTGGTCCTCCTCGACCGACAGCACGTCGACGGCACAGCGCCGGAATCGTTCGAAATGGTCGTTGCTCACTGCATTCACTCCGTCGTCTCGGGGTCAACTCATGCTCAAGCCGCCGTCCACGGGGATGACGGCGCCGGTGATGTATCCGGCCTCGGGTGAGACCAGGAATCGTACGGCTGCCGCCACCTCGGCCGTCGTCGCGAAACGGCCGAGCGGGACCGCTGAGCGGATTTCTTCCTGTCGCTTCTCGCTCAGCGAACCGATCATATCGGTCTCGACAGGCCCCGGAGCCACGACGTTGACCGTCACGTTCCGCCCTGCCAGTTCCTTGGCGACCGAGCGGGCGAGTCCCACCAGGCCCGCCTTCGAGGCGGCGTAGTTGGCCTGCCCGGCCTGCCCGCCCAGCCCCACGACCGACGAGATGAGCACGACGCGTCCCCAGCGGGCTCGCACCATCGACCGCACTCCCCGGCGCAGGAGCCTGTATCCGCCGGTGAGGTTCGTGTCCAGCACCGTCGCGAAGTCTTCCTCGGTCATGCGAAGCAGCAGGTTGTCGCGGGTGATGCCGGCGTTGGACACGAGGATCTCCACGGGTCCGAGCGCGTCCTCGGTGGCCGCATAGGCGGCCTCCACGTCCGTGGCGTCGGTCACGTCGCAACGCACCGCCAGGAGTCCCGCCTCCTCGGCGGGACTCGGTGGGCTGGTGCGATAGGTCACAGCCACCCGGTGCCCTGCCTCCCGCAGTGCGACGGCGCAGGCCAGGCCGATGCCCCGAGCGCCACCGGTCACGAGCGCGACCCGGCCGGCGTCGGCCGTGCCGGTCACAGCTCCCAGCGCATGAGCGCGCTGGCGGCGGTCATGCCCGCGCCGAAACCCACGAGCAGCACGATGTCGCCGGCCTCGAGGCGGCCGCCGTCGGCGGCGTCGGCGAGCCCGAGCGGGATGGAGGCGGAGGACGTGTTGCCGGTCCAGCCGAGGACCTGCACGGTTTGATCCTCGGAGATCCCCAGCTTCTCGCAGGCGCTCTGGATGATCCGGGCGTTGGCCTGG
The DNA here is from genome assembly GCA_964618115.1 of uncultured Acidimicrobiales bacterium. Taxonomy (GTDB): domain Bacteria; phylum Actinomycetota; class Acidimicrobiia; order Acidimicrobiales; family CATQHL01; genus VXNF01. The sequence goes on along the minus strand of CAZTZI010000114.1, from coordinate 4,175 downwards.
TGGGGGACGACGAGATTCACGTCCTCGATCCTGAGTCCGGCCGACGCCAAGGCGCGCTCGCAGGTGGCAACCATGATGCGAACGGCCTGGCGGAAGACTTCCCGCCCCTCCATGTAGATGAAGCGGCCGAAGTCGCAGTACAGCGATTTCTCCAGCTCCCCGTTGCAGTCCAGCGCCCAGCTCAGGAGGGCGTTGTCCTCCGCCGGCGTCGCCGAGATCACCACGGCACCCGCACCGTCGCCGAAGAGTACGGCTGTCGCGCGATCCTCCCAGTCCACGAACCGGGTGAGCGTCTCCGAACCGACCAGCAGGACGTGCTGGGCGCCCGCCAGGATCAGACCGTGGGCCACGTTGAGTCCGTACACGAAACCCGAGCAGGCGGCGTTCAGATCGAAGGCGCCGCAGCGGGCTCCCAGGCCCGTCTGCACCGAACTGGCCGTGGCGGGGATCACCCGGTCGGGTGTCGTCGTGGCGAGGATGATCGCATCGAGGCTCTCGGCGGGCAGGCCGGACATCTCGAGGGCCCGCCGGCCGGCGTCGATCGCCAGCGAGCGCGTCGAGCCGCCGATGCGCCGTTCCTTGATCCCGGTGCGTTCGGTGATCCAGGTGTCACTCGTGTCGAGCGTCTCGGCGAGGTCGTGATTGGTGATGACACGCTCGGGAAGGGCCGTCCCGTAGCCGATGATGCGACTACCGCGGCTCATTGCCCGGGGTGTCCTCTCTGGGCGGGCCCGCCGGCAACTCGGGCATCAGTCCGTGCGCAACCAGGCGATCGGCTGGTTGATCGTGACCCGTTCGCCTTCCACGGCCAGAAAGTCCATCACAACTCCGTTGAACGGGGAGCGCACCGGCTCGCCGCTCACCTCACCGAGCACGGCGCCGGTGACGATCCGGGAACCCTTGCGGTCGGGCCGTGCAGGTGTGAAGGTGCCCGCAGCCGGTGCCACGACCAGTCGCTCGTGGGCGTAGAGCGACTCACCATCGGGGCGGGCGGATTCCTCGGCACCTCGGGCACCGACCGATTCCAGGAGTGGATCGATGTCGGCGGGGCTCCGCACGCTCAAGGTCACCGCAGCGCGGTCGATGCGCTTCGCCAATCCCGTCAGCGCGCTCCCCGGTCCGAGTTCGACGATCGTCTCGCTCCCGGCATCCAGGGCGCGACGGATCGTCTGCTGCCAGCGGACGGGGCTGGTCAGCTGGCGAGCGAGCAGGCGGGGCCATGGGCGGGCGCTCTCATAGGGAGCGGCGTCGACGTTGGCGTAGACCGGTGCATCGGGATCCTGGAAGTCGGCCTGCGCGATCGCTTTCGTGAGGCGGTCGAACGCTGATGCCATGAAGGGCGTATGGAAGGCCCCGCCCACCTGCAGCCGCATGACCCGCTTGGCGCCCGAACGGCGCGCCACTTCACCGGCGGCGGTGACATCGGCGGGCGAGCCGGCGATCACCACCTGACCGGGGGCGTTGTAGTTGGCGATCCAGACCTTCGGCCCGGCCTCCTCGCATGCCGCCTCCACGTCCGCGTCAGGGAGCCCGAGAACCGCCGCCATCGTGCCTTCCTGCTCCTCGGAGGCCAGCTGCATCGCTTCGCCGCGCTCGGCGACGAGGTAGGCGGCCTCGCCGAAGTCCAGGATGCCCGATGCCACCAGGGCGCTGTATTCACCGAGGCTGTGGCCGGCGTGCGCGTTCGGCATGAGGCCGACCCTGGCAACCGCGTCGAGCACCAGCATGCTCATCACGAACGTGGCGAGTTGGGCATTGCGGGTCTGCCGGAGCTGCTCGGCATCGGCTTCGAGCAGCAGTGAGGCAATATCCCGGCCGGTGGCCCGGCCGGCCTCGTCCACGAGTTCCCACGACGGCTCGTTCACCCAGGCCGCGCCCATGCCGGGAGCCTGGGACCCCTGCCCGGGGTAGGTGAAGACGATCATGCGAGCGTTGCCGGCGCGAGTCGGACTCGCGGCGCCCTCGGATGGCAGGCGGGAACGGTGTCACGAGACATGGTGGAGCAGGACCTCGTCCGTCGACAAATGCTTGGAGCGTGGGGCGCACCGTAGGCGCTTGGGAACCGGATGCACAACGCGCCCGGTCGCGATCCTGGTGTGGAGCAGAGCCGTCCGAGCGCCGCCGGTTACCGGACGCCATCCTACACTGTTCCGTCGACCGGCCCGGGTGGCGGAATTGGAAGACGCGGAGGACTCAAAATCCTTTGACCCTGCGGTCGTGTGGGTTCGAGTCCCACCCCGGGCACGCCGGCAAGTCGCGCATTGCGTCGCAGTGCATGCCGCGCCCGAGCGCGGCCGATGTTCAGCCGCGGAGCTTCTCGGCGACGCGGAATGCGAGATCGAGCGACTGTCGCCCGTTCAGTCGGGGGTCGCACATCGTCTCGTAGCGCATCGGCAGATCATCGTGGCCGAGGTCCTCCGAGCCGCCGAGGCATTCGGTGACATCGTCGCCGGTGAGTTCCACGTGGATCCCCCCGGGCCAGGTGCCTTCGGACCTGTGCACCGCGAAGAAGCCGTCGATCTCGGCGCAGATGTCCTCGAGGTGCCGCGTCTTGTGCCCCTTGTTGGGTGAGGTGAAGGTGTTCCCGTGCATCGGGTCGCACACCCAGACGACCGGGTGACCCTCGTCGCGCACCGCCCGCACGAGCGGCGGCAGCACGTCGCCGATCCGGTTGGCCCCCATGCGGGAGATGAGCGAGAGGCGGCCGGGGATGCGCTCGGGGTTGAGTGCCTCGCACACGGCCAGCACGTCGCGGACCTCGGTGGTCGATCCCAGCTTGCATCCCAACGGGTTGTGCACCCCGCGTAGGAATTCCACGTGTGCGCCGTCTAGCTGCCTGGTGCGCTCACCGACCCAGAGCATGTGGGCCGAGCAGTCGTACGGATCGCCGGTGAGCGAGTCGATCCGTGTCAGAGCCTCCTCGTAGGGGAGGATCAGCGCCTCGTGGCTGGTGAAGAAGTCCACCGTGTTGAAACGCACGTCGTCGCTGCTGCCGATCCCGCAGGCCTCCATGAAGCGAAGGGCTGCATCGATCCCGTTGGCGAGTTCCTCGTAACGCCGGCCGGCGGGGGAGGAGGCCACGAACTCCTGGTTCCAGGCATGCACGCGTCCGAGGTCGGCGAAGCCACCCTTGGTGAACGAGCGCAGCAGGTTCAGCGTGGCGGCAGAGGCATGGTAGGCGGTCAGCAGTCGATTGGCGTCGGCAACCCGGGCCGACGCCGAGAAGCTGATGTCGTTCACCATGTGCCCGCGGAACGACGGCAGCGTCTCGTCGCTGACGACCTCGGTGGGGCTCGAGCGGGGCTTCGCGAACTGCCCGGCGATTCGCCCCACCTTCACGACGGGCACCCCCGCCGAGTAGGTGAGGACGACCGCCATCTGCAGGATCACCCGCAACTTGTCGCGGATGCTGTCGGCCGACAGCGCGTCGAAGGACTCGGCACAGTCGCCCGCCTGCAGCAGGAAGGCCTTACCCGCGGCAACCTCGCTCAACCTGGCCGTGAGGTTGCGCGCCTCGCCGGCGAAGACCAGCGGCGGGAACCCGGCCAGGATCTTGAGGATCCGATCGAGATCCGCCGGGTCCGGCCAGGTCGGCTGCTGGAGAGCCGGGAAGCGCCGCCAACTCTCCGGCGACCATGCCGTCGCGGCCATGGCGGGGACTCGTCTCAGGCGGCGTCGGTGCGTTCGACGGCCCGCTCGCGCACGACGTTCACCGCTCGCTTGACGAGCCGGCGTGCGGCTTCGGCGGTGACGCCGAGTTCTTCGCCAACCTCGCGGTAGCTGCGCTTGCGGCCGTCCTGCAGTCCGAAGCGCTGCTCCACGGCGTAGCGGGCGCGCTCGTCGAGCACCGAGAGGAGATCGGTCACCATCTCGCTGTCGGCGAAGGCCATGACCATCTGCTCGGGCCCGGGGTTGACGTCGGCGATCAGGTCGATCAACTCGTTGCTGTCGTCGTCGCCGATCGTGCGGTCGAGCGAGGTCGGGGTGGTGAGGCGGTGCAGGCGGGCGTGCTCCTCGTCGAGTTCGTCGCCGTTTCCGGACACCTGGCGCAGCGCGGCGCGCAGGCTCGCCGACCGGTCGCCGGGGAGGCGCACAAGGCTGGCCTTCTGGTCGAGCGCCCGGCCGATGGCCTGCCGGATCCAGAACGTGGCGTAGGTGGAGAACTTGAAGCCCTT
>CAZTZI010000113.1:0-4060 GCA_964618115.1 uncultured Acidimicrobiales bacterium | reverse complement strand
CAACCAGTGACGCCGGCGGCTTGCTGGACGGGAGAGACCGCGCTCCACACCTGACCTGTCAGCCCCAAGGCGGAGGCCAAGGGGCGCCGGCTGGCTGCGATCGCCCACAGCTAGGTGTCAACGCTGGGAGAAGGCTCCGAGGGGTCGATGGGGGGGGCGGCTCGGGCAGCGCCTCGATGAACTCGGGCACCGAGACTGTCAGCACGGTCCACACCTGGGAGGGGTCGACGTCGTCGTACTGGTGGACGACGACATTGCGCAGCGCCTTCGCCTGCGCCACCTCCAAGCCGGGATGCGCAGCGACGAACTCCTCAGAGAGCCGGCCGGCAGCCTCGCCGATGATCATCAGCTGGTAGGCAGCGAGGTCCTGGTGGCGCCAACTCGCGTCGAACATGTCCCGGCCGGCGGCGACGATCTCGGCGAGCTTGGCGGCTGCCTTGCGGATGTGCCGGACCCGGTCATCATCCGACACTCGCCGGCGGGGGCTCACAGGGTGATCGCCTCGGCGAGCATCGCCCGATGCCCCTCGTACTCGTCGGGCTTGAGGCCGCCGACAGAGACAACGTCCACCTCGCCGCCCAGCAGCCCCGCGAGGGCGCCTCGCAGGCGCGCCAGGTCGAACAGGGACGACCCCGTCTCGAACGTGGCCAAAAAGTCCACGTCGCTGTCGGGGCCGTCATCGCCGCGGGCCACCGAGCCCACCAGGGCGATCGAGGTGGCCTTGTTGGCGGCCGCTGCGGCCTTGATGGCCTCGCGGTGGGCGCCCAGGACGAGTTCACGCCGCGTCATGGCGCCCAGAGTACCCGGCAAGAGCGACACCGGGCCGCGCCGGGAGGGGCGATATTCGTGGCGGCGGGGTGGAACAGCTACGAGGTGGTCAACTGGCACAAGAGCTGTCGGGGCGTCTGGGACATCGTGACCGAACCCCGCATCATCGACGTCGTCGCCGACCTGCTGGGCGACTCGGTGATCCTGCGCCACAGCCACCTGTTCGCCAAGCTCCCCGGCGACGCCAAGCGGGTCGCCCGGCACCAGGACGCCTCCTAGGGCCGCTGTCGCCGGTGCTTCCGGGTATCGGTCAACCAAGGGGTGATATGGGCGAGAACTCGAGGTCGAGTCTCACTGGCCGTGTGCGGGCCCGTTCGGTGTCGGTGATGGTGGACTCTCCGGCGGATCGAGTCCCGAGCCCCAGTGCTGTGCTCCGAAGAGCGTCGCGGACTCCTTGGCTGTGTCCTCCATCCAGGTTCGATCGAGATTCGACTCCGGATGATCCTCGAAGTACGAATCGATCAACATCAACAGGTCGTCCTCGGTCGTGAACCCGGTCTCGCCCATCAACAGCAAGATGTCGTTCACGTCCTTGTCGCGGCCGGCGTTGAGCTTCAGGAGGAGCATCGTCACCGGTTCCATGACCCGCAGGACCAGCCGCCGGCCCTCGTACAGCGGCTCGGGCCGGACGTCGAACACCGGAAGCCCGAACTGTGCGGCGGCATTGTTGAGCCATCCCGGGTCGAGCCCTTCGCGTTCTGCCACCTCTTCGACCGCAGCCGCCAGGTCGGGGGGCAGCGACGCCTCGTACACGTCGATGTCCTCCGACAGCCGTCCGGGGGCGATCTGCATCATGGCCACCGCGCCGCCGACGGCAACCTCGATTGGCGGACCCTCGGGCATCGCCGCGTCAACGGCAGCGACGAGTTCGAGCACCCGGGCGAGCGAGAAACCACCGCTGTCGCTCACCGTGATCCCTCGGGGCTCCACATCCCGTGCACGCGAATGCACGTGGTGTGGTCGCCGCGGAACCAGACACGATGGTGCGCGCAAGTCCCAAGAGCGTTGCTGCGGAATGCGGCGGACGCTTCGCCGACGTCGTAGATGCGAACGTCCTCGTGCCACGTGTGCGCCCAGACCCAGTCCGGCACGCCGACGCCGTCCCGATCGCAGAGCGCGTGCACCGTCGCAGCAATCCGCACGAGATCCAGACGATTCTGCCCGCTCGGGGGTGCCGCACACATCACGGGCCGGCGCTCGGGGTGCAGCGCCCAATGATTCACGAAGCTCGAGAGTGCGGCGATCCTCGAACCCTGCCCAGCAGACATCCAAGCAGGAAGATGCGCCGCTGTTACGGGCTCACCGCGCCGACGCGGTGCAGCGGTGGCGCCCGCCGGGGACGGCGGGGGTGCGATCCCATCGAGGACCGCGCAGAATTCCTGCATTCTGGCGCGCATTGCGACCGCGCCCGCACCTCGTTCGGCGTCGGCGACCTCTCTCAACGCGTCGGCACGCAAACGCTCTCGATGATCGACCCGTTGCGCCGTCACGCGGAGTGCCTCCGGCCACGCCAACTCCGCGCAGACATCGAAGTTCATGACCGCCTCGAGGTAGGTGACCTCGAGGGGGCTAAGGCCGCGGCGGATCTCATTCGCGCGAGCGCGCAATATCAGGCCGGGGTGGGGACGGCGCACACTCGGCTCGCCGACGACCGCGACCTCCGCCACGGTCCGCACCGCATGGGTCAACCACCCAGCCACCTTGCCCGCCTGGTGACCGGTCAGGCCACAGCCCTCACCGGCGATCGCTCGCGCAATGTCCAGCTGCCCCGGCCCCCTCCGACCGTTCCCGTCGCCGCGCGCGGGCCTCCAGTACAGATTCGGACCCACACGCCAACACGCCGCCACGGCGCGCGGCTTCGCCGACTCACGCGACAAGAACGCGTAAACCGCGCCGCGGCTCGCCCCGGGCACATCACCGGAGCGGAAACACGTCCCCTCGGGAACCTGCTCCAACCACTCGCGCTGCACACTTGTCCTCGGCACCAATCGTAAGGATAGCACTGGCCGATCCAAACAGGGTCGTCGGGCCCCATGTGCGGCTCGGGCGAGCGACCGAGAGTGCTCGGCGCCACCGGCAGTACTTCCGAGCAACGCCAGTTGGCGACCGAGCGCCACGACTCATCACACCAACGATCTGGATCGTGATCTACGGTTCATCCCGTTGGGCGTCGAGGAGCCGCGGGTGCTCACGCCCACCCAGGTCCGCCGGTACAACGAGGTGGGTCATCTGTTCCCCATCGACATCTTCTCGCCGACCGAGATCGCCGAGATCCGGGGCTACATCGACGATCTGTTGGCCGGGGCGCCGGCAGCGGGTCGGTGATCACCGTGCGATCTCCGAGCGAGCGGTCTGAACGCGCTTTCGTGCCCGCGGGTCTGCCCCCACCTCGGCGTAGAAGTCGCGAGGTGTGATCTTGTGCTGCCACGCCTCAGGAGGCACCTCGTCGGTCGAGGCGTCGTCAGCGGGCAGTCGTCTATGTCGTGTCTCGTCCATGCCGTTCCGATGCCCCACCAGGTTGGAAAAAGAAAGGGAGTTATAACCCTGAGTGACAAGCGAGATCACCCCTCCTCGCGATGGCAAGCGCGGGTAGTGGGCGTACGTGTCCAGAGGACGGCCCCGCCCCCGACGGCAACGCCATGACCAGTCCTACGGTCAGCACAGTCGGGTCCATCCCCGATCACCCCACATCCTCTCATGTTTCTCCCATGCGTCACGCGCTGCCGCATCGCGGTGTTCGTAACACGGATGGCAGAAGCGCCCCGATTTGGGTGGGGACGGCCGCCCATCGCAGATGTGAATGCGTATCTGAGGTGAGACTTTGGGGATGAACCGTCGGCCGCATCCACCGCACTTACGCCAGTGCAACTTGAGTTCACACACCTTGGCCATCAGTGCCCTGATGGACTTAGGGCCGTAGGCCCGCAGTACCACGACAACAAGTGCCCCGGCCGCCGTGCCGATGAGTGTGCCAATGAGCGTACTCATTCGGGCCCATCTAATTCGTCATCGTTTTGGAGGTAGCGCCACTCGTCGCGGCGCTTCGGCGGGGTGTTGAGGACGGCCCGTGCGATGTTCTCGGGCGTGTCCGGGATCGGCTCAGGCATCTTGCGTTTCGACGGCCGGCCGCGCTTACGGTCCTTCATGGGGACTCCCTTCTCAGCGTCTCATTGAGATGTTCCCGCCATCGGGCGAAGTCGAACCACCCGCAACCCACACAACCGCTCGGATC
>CAZTZI010000112.1:0-11968 GCA_964618115.1 uncultured Acidimicrobiales bacterium | reverse complement strand
TCCGCGGCAGCGTGGCCCCGGTTTCCTCCTTCGTCGAAGCCATCATCGGGACCACCGACTTCGCCGGGATCACCCACGGCACCGACCAGTTGCCCTTCCCCCGCGGGCTCGACGACAGCGCGCTCGAGGCGCGACTGGGTTCAGTGCCGCGCACACCCCTTGCCGAGGGGGTGGCGGAGACCGCCGACTGGTTCCGCGCCGCGATCGCCGACGGCCGCCCCCTCCCGCCCCCCTAGCCGCTCCCGACTCCGGCCGGCCATTCCGTCATTCCAGCGGAGGCGGGAATCCAGTAGCCGCCGAGTGGTCATGCCCTCCGCCGCAGCCCCGCCTAGCAGCGGAATCGGCTCGGTGCGGCGAACTATGCTCGGAGCCGGATTCAGAACGAATCCTCGACGACCGGGAGGAACGATGGGCCACTACTCGATTCCGTACGAGTCCCTTGATCCGCTCACGATCGGCGCGGCCGACGACGAGACCAAGGTGTACCGGGAGACCCTCGAACTGGAGATCCCGGACGAGAACCTGCTGGCGGCCATCTATCCGGACGAGCCGGAGCCGGTGCCCAACGCCACCGAAGCGGCGCGAGCTGCCCTGGAGAACCCGCACAGCGGGCCTCGTTTCAGCGACCTGCTGGCCGGCGCCTCCAGCGTGGCGGTCGTCATCGACAACCAGTTCCGCCCGACTCCGGCCTCCAAGCTGCTGCCGCCGGTGTTCGACGCCATCGAGGCCGCCGGGATCAGCGACGCCCGGGTGGTGTGCGCCAACGGCAAGGTCTTCCCGATGTCCGACAGCGACATCTCCCAGAAGATCGGCGAGGAGAACCTGGCCCGCATGGAGCGGATGGGCATCGGCTTCTTCCAGAACGAGCCCCGCAACGCCGACAACTACAGCTACGTGGGCGTCTCGTCGCGGGGCACGCCGGTGTGGCTGCACAACGAGGTGGCCCGTTCGGAGGTCATCTTCACGATCGGCCATGCGCAGGCCAACCACTGGGGCGCCGGCGGCGGCGGCAAGCTGATCCTGCCGGGCGTGGTGTCCGATGAGACCGTGGAGTCCAACCACTGCGCCTTCGTGCCCTCGCCGCAGACCCACTACGGGGCCTACGCCGGGCCGATGCGGGCCGACATCGACGAGACCGCCACCATGTGCGGCCTGTCGGCCACGATGAACGTGCTGCTGGACACCCGCGGCCGGGTCATCGACTGCATCTACGGCGCCCATCCCGACGCCCACGTCGAGGCGATCAACCGCTTCAACGACATCTACGCCTACGACAACCCGGTGGCGACCGAGGGTCCGGCCGACATCGCCGTCTGCGGCGTCTTCGCCCCGACCGACCACCTCTTCTTCCACACCGGCTGGGGCTGCATGTCCTCGGATCTGGTGGTGCGCGAGGGCGGCACCATCATCTACTGCTCGCCCTCTCCGGGAGTGTCCACGGCGATCGGGGATTTCCCCGGCCTGGCACTCATGGACCTCATGAAGCCCTATATGCCGCCCTCGCCGGAGAACTACCAGAAGGTGCTGCGCGACATCCACGGCCGCAACATCCAGATGTGGGCCGGCTGCATCTGGGTGCCGATCTACGAGGTCATGACCCGCAAGCACCTCACGATGGTCACCCTGGAGGAGAACCTGGAGATGGCCGCCGACATCGGCCTCGACGCCACCACCAGCCTCGACGAGGCGTTCGGCGCGGCCATGGGACGCCACGGCCCCGACGCCAAGGTGATCGTGCTGCCCTTCGCCCGCTACCAGCTCCCCCGCAACGCCATCCGCATGCACGCCGAGGAGGTGCGGGTGCTCGAGCAGGTCCGCCTCTGAGCCCTGCGAGCGCATCGGTGACGGTGCGCGGCATCAGCGGGCGCGGTACGGAGGGGCCGACGGAGCAACCCGGCGACGCGCGGGAGATCAAGGGCCGGACCACCGTGGTGGAGGTGCTGCGCATGTTCCCCGGCGGTGAGGCCGCCCTGTTGATGTCGCGCCTGAGCTGGCCCTGCGCCCACTGCGGCGGGGCGTTCCACGAGCCGCTGGCGGTTGCCGCCAAGCGCCATCGCAACTCGCCGCAGGCGGTGCTGGAGGCGTTCCGGGCGCTGTGCCGGCCCGGCGGGCCCAGCGAGGAGCAGATCCAGCGGGCGGCCCTCAAGGTCACGGCCAAGTGATGGCCTCGCTGCTGACCGGCGCGGCGCGCCGCCTGGGACGTCGGGCGCCGGAACCCGAGGACACGGCACCGGAGGACGCCGCCCTCGTGGCCGACCTGTGCGCGGCCATCGGCGCCGAGCGGGTACGTGCCGACGCCGCCGCCCGCTACCTGGCCTCCCGGGACGCCTCCATCTACAGCGAGGGCACGGCCGGGCCGCTGTGCTTCCCCGTGACCACCCAGCAGGTCAGCGCCTGCGTTCGGATCGCGGCCGCCCACGGCCGCGCCGTGGTGCCGCGGGGGGCGGGCACGGGACTCTCGGGCGGCGCGGCGCCGCTGGGCCGGCCCGTTGTGCTGTCGCTCACCCGCATGAACGAGTTGCTGTCGGTGGACCTGGACAACGGCGTGGCGTGGGTGCAACCCGGCATGGTGAACCTGGAGCTGTCGCGCCGGCTGGCGCCCCACGGGATGCACTACGCGCCGGACCCGTCGAGCCAGCAGGCCTGCACCATCGGCGGCAATGTGGCCACCAATTCCGGCGGGCCGCACTGCCTGGCCTACGGCGTGACGAGCGCCCACGTGGTGGCGCTGGAGGTGGTGCTGTCCGACGGGTCCGTCGTGATGTTGGGCGACCTCGGCGCGGAACCTGCCGGCTACGACCTGCGCGGGGCGTTCGTCGGCTCGGAGGGCATGTGCGGCATCACCACGGCCGCGGCGGTGCGCCTCACGCCCAACCCCGCGGCGGTGCGCACCATGCTGATGGCCTACGACGACGTGTCGGCCGGCGCCGCCACCGTCGGTGCCATCATCGCCGCGGGCATCGTGCCGGCCGCCCTGGAGATGCTGGACCGGCGCTGCATCAGCGCAGTGGAGGACTTCGCCAGGGCGGGGTACCCGCGGGACGCCGCCGCCGTGCTGCTCGTGGAGGTGGACGGGCCGGCGGGCGGTGTGGCGGCCTCGGCCGAGCGCGTGGCGGAGATCGCCACGGCCAACGGTGCGGTGAGCGTGCGGATCGCCGCCGACGACGACGAGCGGGCGCGGCTCTGGAAAGGCCGCAAGAGCGCCTTCGGGGCCGTCGCCAACATCCTCCCCGACTACTACCTGCACGACACCGTGGTGCCGCGCAGCCGGCTGGTGGAGGTGTTGGAGCAGGTCTACGAGATCGCCGACCGCCACGAACTGACCGTGCTGAACGTCTTCCACGCCGGCGACGGCAACCTGCACCCCATCCTGGCCTTCGACGCCCGCGTCGAGGGAACCATCGAGCGGGTGCACGCCGCCGGCCGGGAGATCATCGAGGCGTCGCTGGCCGTCGGCGGGGCACTGTCGGGCGAGCACGGCATCGGTGTGGAGAAGCGCGACTACATGGACCGCATGTTCAGCGACGCCGACCTGGATCAGCAGAGCCGGCTGCGCGCCGCCTTCGACCCGCACTGCCGCCTGAACCCCGGCAAGGTGCTGCCGAGCGCCCACAGCTGCGCCGACCTGGGTTCGCTGCGGGCGGCGGACGGCAAGATCTGGGGCTGAGCGAGGTCGGGCAGTGCTGCGCAGCGTCCCAGAGACCGTCTTCCGCCGTTCCGCCGTGTTCTCCCGTCATTCCGGCGGAGGCCGGAATCCACGGCCCCGCGGTGCGCACTGCTGCCGCCGTCGGGTGCTCGACAAACCCGTCGCCGTGCCATGACAACCACAGACGCGATCGACAGCGCTCTGGTCACCTTCGCCGCCGATGTCGGTCCCGACGGGCCGGTGTCGGTGTGCGGCGGCGGCACGCGCCGCCACCTCGGCGGCGACGTGGCGCCCGGGACCCGGGAGGTGCGGGCGCCGGGCGGCATCGTGGCGCTGGAGCCCGCCGAGATGACGGTCCGGGTGCGCGCCGGCACAACGGTGCAGGAACTCCACGAGGCCCTGGCCGAGGGGGGTCAGCGCACCGCCCTGCCGGAGCGGCCCGGCGGAACGGTGGGTGGGGCGCTGATGGTCGGTGAGTCGGCGATCACCCGCCTCGGCCTGGGGCCGGTGCGCGACTCCCTGCTGCAGGCCCGCTACGTGTGCGCGGACGGCCGGGTGGCCACCGGCGGCGCCGGCACGGTGAAGAACGTCAGCGGGTTCGACCTACCCCGGCTGCTGGTGGGCTCGCTCGGCACGCTCGGCCTGCTCGGCGAGGCGCTGCTGCGCACCGTGCCGATCCCCGAGTCCGAGCGGTGGCTCCGACTCGGGGCGGCGGATCCCCGGGAGGTGTGGCGGCGCTGCCGCACCGCCAACTCGATCCTCTGGGACGGCGCCGCGACCTGGGTGCTGCTGAGCGGCTACGCCCCGGACACGGCCGATGACCGGGCGATTCTCGACAGCCTGGGCGATGTAGCCGGCGCCGGCGGACCACCGGCGCTGCCGCCGCATCGCTGGTCGTGCACGCCGGCCGAGGCGGCCGCCTTCGGCGCCGGCAACGGCGAGGCGCCCGATGGTGCCACCGCGGACATCGACTTCGTGGCCGAGATCGGGGTCGGGGTGGTGCACGCCTCGGCGCCTCAGCCGCCCCGACCCACCGCGGCGGGCGTCGCCGAACTGAACCGGCGCACGAAGGAATGTTTCGATCCGAGTGGCCGCCTCAACCCCGGCCGCGACCCGCTGCGGCGGAGCTGATGCACCTCGGCCTGGACGACGACGAACTCACCTCGTGTGTGGCATGCGGCCTCTGCCTGCCGCACTGCCCGACGTTCGTGATCACCGGGCGTGACACCGAATCGCCGCGGGGCCGCATCGCCCTCATGCGGGCCGTGCAGGACGAGGGAGCGCCGATCACCGGTGACGTGCTGCGGTCGATGGAGACCTGCGTGCAGTGTCTCGGCTGCGAGACCGCCTGCCCCAGCGGTGTGCCCTTCGGCCACCTCATGGAGGGCACCCGGGCGGCCCTGGCCGCCGAGGGGCGCATCACGCCGTGGTGGCAGCGCCTGGGGCTGAGGCTGCTGAGGCACCGGCGGCTACTGCTGGCGGGCTCCACGCTGCTGGCTCTCGCCGGCCGGATGCGACTCCTGCCGGCCCGGCGGCTGGGCCTGCCGGCGCGCCTACCGCTGCGGCGGGGCCGCCACCGCGCCTCGGGATCCGACGTGTGGCTCTTCACCGGCTGCGTCATGGACGCCTGGCAGCGCCACACGCATCTGGCCGTCCAGCAGGTGCTGGAGGCCGTGGGCGTCGGCGTGACAGCCACCGCCGGTGCAGCGCCCTGCTGCGGTGCTCTGCACTCCCACGCCGGCTTGGAGCCCGACGCGGTCGCCATTGCCCGTCAGGTGATCGCCGCCCTGTCGGGAGACGACCGGCCGGTACTGGTGGACTCGGCCGGCTGCGGGGCTGCCATGAAGCACTATGGACGCCTGCTGGGCACCGCCGAGGCGCGTGACTTCGCCGCCAGGGTCTTCGACGTGCACGAGTGGCTGGCGGACCGCCTCGAGGTGCTGCTGGACAGCCGATCGCCCGCCGCGCCGCTGGAGCTCACCGTGGCCGTGCAGGACCCGTGTCACCTGCGGCACGCCCAGCGCAGCCATGAGGCCGTGCCGGTGGTGCTGCGCCCGTTCGTGCGGGAGCTGGTGACCCTCGACGACGATGGCCTCTGCTGTGGGGCGGGCGGCGCCTACTCGATGCTCGAGCCCGAGTTGGCGACCGCCATCCGCAGCCGCAAGACCGCCGCCGTGGCGCGCTCGGGGGCGTCGGTGGTGGTAAGCGCCAACCCGGGTTGCTCGCTGCACCTGCAGGCGGCCGGCCTCGACGTGCGCCACCCGCTGGAACTGGTGGCGCAGGCGCTGGGTTCCGCTGAGGACGGCTGAGTCTGTCGCCGTGAAGCCCTTGCTGAAGCCCCGGGGCTCGGGAGGGGCGTTGTGACCGCCGCGGCCGGGTGGATCGGCGCCACCCCGCACAGGGTCGAGGACGAGGCACTGCTGCGCGGTCGGGGGCGCTTCATCGACGATCTGGCTCCGGTGCCGGGCGCGATGGACGTGGCACTGGTGCGGTCGCCGTTCGCGCATGCGCGGATCCGGGGGATCGACGCCGAGGCCGCCCGGGCGGCGCCGGGCGTGCTGGCGGTCCTGACCGGCGCCGACTTGGCGGCGGTCGGCCGGCCACTGGGCGCGGTGATCCGCGGCGCCACGGAGCACCACGCCGTGGCCGTCGACGTCGTCCGCTACGCCGGGGAGCCGGTGGCGGTGGTGGTGGCGCGTGACCGCTACCTGGCCGAGGACGCCGCCGAGCTGGTCGAGGTGGACTACGAGCCGCTCGAGGCGATCGTGGATCCGTTGGTGGCCGCCGAGGCGGGCCACGTGGTGTCCGACCGATCCTTCCGCTACGGCGACCCGGAGGCGGCGCTCGCCGGAGCGCACACTGTTGTGCGCGGCCGGTTCCCGTTCGGCCGCTGGATCGCAACGCCGGTGGAGTCCTTCGGCGTCGTCGCCGACTGGGACCACGCGGCCGACGCCCTCACCGTGTGGGCCAACTTCCAGGGCCCGTTCACCCTGCACACGGTGGCTGCCGGCGCTCTCGGTCTGCCGGCCGCACGCCTGCGACTCATCACGCCGCCCGACAGCGGCGGCAGCTTCGGTGTCAAGGCCGGGGTGTTCGGCTACGTGGTGCTGGCGGGCCTCACCTCGAAGATTTGCGGCGTGCCCGTGCGCTGGATCGAGGACCGCCTCGAACACCTGGCGGCCGCAGGGTCAGCCACCCACCGGATCACCGACGTGGAGGCCGGCTTCGCCGGCGACGGCGAGCTGCTGGCGCTGCGCTACGACGTGATCGAGGACGTCGGGGCCTACCTGCGGGCACCGGAGCCGGCAACCCTCTACCGCATGCACGGTTCACTGACCGGTGCCTACGCGGTGCGCCACGTCGCCGTGCGGAACCGTGTGGTACACACCAACCGCTGCCCGACCGGGCTGAATCGGGGATTCGGCGGGCCGCAGCTCTACCTGGCGCTGGAGCGCATCGTGGCGCGGGGTGCGGCCGCCCTCGGCCTCGACCCCGCCGAGCTGGCTCGCCGGAACCTCGTCCCGCCCGAGGCGTTCCCGTACCGCACCGCAACGGGCGGGCTGTATGACTCCGGCGACTACGCGGCCTGTCTCGACGACGCTCTCGAAGCGGCGGACTATGCCGGACACCGCAGCCGCCAGGCCCACCGGGGCCGCAGCGGGGCCGCCCGGGAGGGCCGGCGTCGCCTGGGTGTCGGGCTGGCCTGCGTGGTGGAGCCGTCGATCTCCAACATGGGCTACATCTCCCTGGCCGAGACGGTCGAGGACCGCCGGAAGGGTTGGCCGAAGTCCGGCAACGCCGAGGGTGCCACGCTGGCCATGAACCCCCTCGGCGGGGTGACCGTGCGCCTCTCCACGGTGCCCCAGGGTCAGGGCCATCGCACCGTCGCCGCCCAGGTCGCCGCCGACGTGCTGGGCCTCCGGCCCACCGACATCGAGGTCCAGAGCGAGATGGACACCCACGTGAACGCCTGGACGGTGTCCTCGGGCAACTACTCCTCGCGCTTCGCCGGCATCGGCGCGGCGGCGGTTGCCGAGGCGGCCGGGCGGCTCGCCGAGAAGCTGCGCCGCATCGCCGGCGACGTCCTGGAGTGCGCGCCGGCCGACATCGAGCTGCGCGACGGCCAGGCCCGCGTGGTGGGCCAGCCCGATCGCGGCGTCTCGCTGCGGCGCCTCGCCGGGGCCGCCCACTGGAACCCCGAATCGCTGCCCGACGGCCTGGATCCGGGCCTCGCCGTCACCGCCTTCGTGTCGGCCCCCAATCTGGACCCGCCCAGCGACGCCGACGAGGTGGCCTCCTCGGCGGCGCACGGGTTCGTGGTCGACGTGGCGGTGGTGGAGGTGGACACCGCCACCGGCGAGGTGCGCATCCTGGACTACGTCACGGTGCACGACGCCGGAACGTTGCTGCACCCTCGCCTGGTGGACGGTCAGATCCTGGGCAGCTTCGCCCACGGCCTCGGCCCGGCGCTGCTGGAGCAGACCGTCCACGACGACGAGGGGAACCTGCTGACCGGCAGCTTCATGGACTACCTTTGCGCCGGAGCCACCGAGGTCCCCGAACTGCGCATCCTGCACCGCTGCACGCCGTCGCCCTTCACGGCCCTGGGTGCCAAGGGACTCGGTGAGGGCAACACCATGAGCGCCCCCGCGGCGCTGGCCAACGCTGTCTGCGACGCCCTGGGGCTCGACGACCTGGATCTCCCGCTCACCGCTCCCCGCATCTGGGAGGCGCTCAGCGCCGCACGTGGAGAAGACGGGTGATGTCCATTTCGTCCTGCCTGATCGTGTTCCGTCATTCCGTCGAAGGCCGGAATCCACTGTCCAGCGGTACTCGCGCATCCGGGTCGTGCCGGCCTTCCGCGACCGTGCGCCGGCGCCTCCGATGAAACCGCCGCCGTTCCGCTACGTGCGCCCGGACAGCCTGGAGGAGGCGCTGGCGGTGCTGGCCGCCCACGGCGACGAGGCCAAGGTACTGGCCGGCGGCTGCAGCCTCGTCCCCATGCTGAACATGCGCCTGGCGCGCCCCGAGGTGCTGGTCGACGTGAACCGGATCGACGGGCTCGCCGACATCCGCGCCGGCAACGGCATCGTGACCACCGGGGCCATGCTGCGGCAGTCGGCACTGGAGCGTTCGCCGCCGCTGCGCGGGGCGTTGCCGCTCGCAGCCGCCTGCGCGCCTCACATCGGGCACTTCGTCACCCGCAACCGGGGCACCGTGGGCGGCTCGGTGGCGCACGCCGACGCCCGCGGCGAGCTGCCGCTGGCGCTGCTCACCCTCGGCGGATCGGTGCTGGCCCGGTCGCAGCGCGGGCGGCGCAGCATCGCTGCCGAGGATCTGTTCCTGTACCACTTCACCTCTGCACTGGAGCCCGACGAGCTGCTCACCGAGGTCCGGTGGCCGGCGGCGGGACCGGGCTGGGGCTACGGCTTCGCCGAGATGGCTCAGCGCCACGGCGACTACGCCCTGGCCATGGCGGCCTGCGCGCTGCGCCGCCACAACGGGGTGGTGGCGGAATTGCGGCTGGGACTCGGCGCAGTCGCCGACCGGCCCCTGCTGGCGAGAGAGGCGGCGGACGCCCTCGTCGGCGAGAACCTCGACGCCGCAGGCGACGGTGGATCGGTGGCCGAGGCCGGCCGCCTGGCGGCAGCAGAGGCGGATCCGTTCGATGACCTGCACGCCTCCGCCTCCTACAGGCGCAGCCTCGTGGCGCGACTGAGCGAGCAGGTGATCCGCCAAGCCTGGACATCGGTGGCCGTTCCGGCGGGAGATGGAGAGTCGTGAGCGGATCCATCGGGACGAAGATCTGCGACTTCGTGCCCGCTGAGGCTCGGGGAGGCGCCCGGTGGGCGGATTGACCGAAATTGCCGTCACGGTGAACGGACGCCGCTATGGCGAGGCGGTGCCCGACCGGCTGCTGCTGTCGGACTTCCTGCGCCACCGTCTGGGACTCACCGGCACCCACGTGGGCTGCGAGCACGGTGTGTGCGGCTCCTGCACCGTGCACCTCGACGGGACGGCCGTGCGCTCCTGCCTGCTGCTGGCCGTCCAGGCCGACGATGCCGAGGTCACCACCGTGGAGAGCCTCGCCGACGGCGACAGTCTGCACCCGCTGCAGGAGGCCTTCCGCGAGCATTTCGCGCTGCAGTGCGGCTTCTGCACTCCCGGCATCCTGATGGCGGCGGTGGACTTCCTGGCGCACAACCCGTCCCCGACCCGCACGGAGATCGCCGAGATTCTGTCCGGGCACCTCTGCCGCTGCACCGGCTACGCCCCCATCATCGACGCCATCGCCGCCGCTGCAGAGGCCCAGTGATGCCGATCCGGCTCAGATCGATTGCTCCCCGTCATTCCGGCGGAGGCCGGAATCCAGTTCTCGGCGAGTCGCCCGCCGGTGCGGTCACCAGGGCCGGGGCGAAGGTATGAACCTCGGCCTGTCATTGCTGTACGCCGCCGAGCGAACGCCGGAAGCCGACGCCGTGACCGACGGCGATGCCCGGCTGAGCTACCGCAGCCTGCAGCCGGTCGCCGCCACGCTGGCGGCCGCGCTCGCCTCGCTCGGCGTGGGCCGGGGCGACCGGGTGGCCGTCGTGCTCAAGAACCGCCGCGAGGCCGTTGAGCTGTACTGGGCCTGCCAGTGGCTGGGTGCGGTCGTCGTGCCGCTCTCGTGGCGCGTGGCGCCTACCGACGTGGTGTATTGCGTCGCCGATTCCGCGGCAACGGTCGTGGCGTTCGAGGAGATCGCTCTCGAGCACGCCCGGGCCTGCAAGGGCGGGGTCGATCGTTTCGTGGCAGTCGGCACGGGCGGCCACGGATCCTCGGCCGACCTGGCGGCACGGTTCCGTGCCGGGGGAAACGAGACGCCGTGCGAGTCGTACGAGGACCTGGCTGCCGCCGGCGAGGCGGCCGGGCCGGCACCGCCTGCAGAGGACCTCGACGACCGGGAGACCTCCATCTTCCTCTACACCTCCGGAACCACCGGACGGCCCAAGGGTGTGCCCCGCAGCCATGCCGCCGAGCGGGCCAGCGGCCTGTCGCAGGCGCTCCACCAGAGCTACCGCCCCGGCGAGCGCACCCTCGGCGTGATGCCGCTGTACCACACCATGGGGATACACACCCTGCTGGCGACGCAGATCGTCGGCGGCTGCTTCGTCTGCCAGCCCGACTGGGACGCAGCCGGCGCCCTCGACCTCATCGAGTCCGAGCGAATCGGCTCGCTGTACTTGGCGCCCACGCTGTTCCACGACCTGGTCCACTCGCCGACCCTCGCCGGCGCCGACACCTCGAGTGTCCGTTCGCTCGCCTACGCCGGGGCTGCCATGACCGGCGCCCTGGTTGAGCGCTGCGCGGAGGTGTTCGCCCCCGAGGTGTTCGTGAACCACTATGGCTCCACCGAGGTGTACACCTACTCGGTCCACTTCGACCAGCGGGCGGCCCCCGGCTGCGCCGGCCGCCCTGCCACGAACGCCCGGCTGCGGCTGGTTCGCCCCGAGCCCGGCGCCGGCCCCGACGACGAGGTGGAAGCGGGCGAGACCGGCGAGATCATCTGTCATCTCGGCTCCGACGAGGCCTTCTCGGGCTACTGGAACCGCCCCGACGCGGACGCCGAGGCGATCCGCGACGGCTGGTACTTCACCGGCGACCTGGGCCGCTGCGACGCAGGCGGGAATCTCTGGATCGTGGGCCGGATCGACGACATGATCATCAGCGGCGGCGAGAACGTCCACCCCCTTGAAGTCGAGGACGTGCTGGAGCGTGCGCCCGGCGTGCGGGAGGTGGCGGTGGTGGGCCTGCCCGACGACCGCTGGGGCCAGGCGGTCACCGCCTTCGTGGTGCTCGACGACGACGCTGCCGGAGCCGGCGATGACGCCGCCGCGGCCCGGCTGGACGCCTACTGCCTGGAATCCGCCGACCTGGCCCGCTTCAAGCGTCCCCGCCGCTACCGGTTCCCCGACGCCCTGCCGAAAAGCCCATCAGGCAAGATCCTGCGTCGCCTGCTGCGCGAGCAGGCGACGCAGCCCGTGGGCGACGCCATCGCTCCGGTTGCGTTGGTGACGGGCGGCCGAGGCGGACGACTACTGAAGGAGGATTGACGGCGTGGCGACGAATGAACCCGAGCAGGTGAGCTACCCGGAGGAGTTGGACGGCCTGCGCTTCGAGCGCGACACCGACCGGGGCACAGCCACCATCACCCTGGACGTGCCCGGCAAGCTGAACCGCGTCTCGATGCTGGCGCGCGAGCACCTCTCGGCGCTGTTCGAGGCCTGCGGCCGCGACCCGGACGTGCGGGTGGTCGTGCTGGCCGGGGCGGGGGAGCGGGCC
>CAZTZI010000111.1:0-28156 GCA_964618115.1 uncultured Acidimicrobiales bacterium | reverse complement strand
GGGGAGCGCTGGCGGGCCTCGTGGGCGGGGAAGCGGCCGGCGTCATGCACCTGCCCACCCGCGGGCTGCTTGCTTGGATCGAAGCCGTGGCCGCAGGCTTCACCGACCTTCGACTCGGCTATCTCGGTCTGGCGCACGTGGCTCTGCTGGGCCTGGCTCTGGCGGTGGCGTGCCTCGCCCGCCGCCGGACCGCGGCGGTGCTGCTCGCCTGGCTGGCGGTGGGGACGGTGCTCCTGGGGCCGTTCCTGGCGGAGCGGGACCGGCCGGGCCCGCTCCCGCAGGCGCTGGCCGTCGGCTGGGAGTCCACGCTCTGGTGGACGCCGGAGAGCGCCGTGCTGCTGCTGGGAGCCTCCGAGAGCGCCGAGAGGCTCCTCGGCGACATCCGGGTGGCGGGCACCGGGCGGATCGACCTGATCGTCGCCTCGGGCGGTGATGCGCGCTCGGCGAGCGATGTCGCCACCCTGCGCCGGCGCTACGGCGAGTCGATCGTCTGGGCGCCGGCGGGGAACCGGATCGCCGGGGCCACCGTGCCTGCCGAGGGGACCGTGGTCGACGTCGGCGGGCTGGTGGTGAGCGTGGAGCAGGGCTCCGGACAGCTGGACGTGCGGGTGACCGCCGCGCCGGCAGGCGGGTAGCGTCTCGGGCGTGCTGCTGGAGTTGGGCGAGCGCCGGTTCGACCTCGCCGAGCGCCCGCTCGTGATGGGGATCCTGAACCGCACACCCGACTCGTTCTTCGATGCCGGCGAGTACTGGGGCTTCGACCAGTTCCTCCGCAAGGCCGACCAACTCGCCGCCGACGGGGCGGACATCCTCGACGTGGGCGGTGTGAAGGCCGGTCCCGGCAGCGAGGTCTCCGCGTCCGAGGAGGCCGAGCGGGTGGTGCCTGCCATCGAGGCGCTGGCGTCCCGCTTCGACGTGCCGCTGTCGGTGGACACGTGGCGCGCCCCGGTCGCCGGGGCCGCCTACGCGGCTGGGGCGGTGCTGGGCAACGACATCAGCGGCTTCGCCGATCCCGACTACCTGCTGGTGGCCGCCGAGGCGCGCGCCGCCGTGGTGGCGACTCACGTGCGGCTGGCACCGCGGTATGCCGATCCGGATCCGGTCTACGAGGATCTGCTCACCGACGTGCGGGACTATCTCGCCGAGCGGGCCTCCTGGGCCGCCGACGCCGGGCTGGGACGGTGCCGGGTGCTCCTGGACGCCGGGTTGGATCTGGGCAAGACCCCTGCGATGTCCGCTGAGCTGCTGCGGCGCAGCGACCATCTCGCCGAGCTGGGCTACCCGGTCCTACTGTCGGCTTCCAACAAGGGATTCCTGGGGTGGCTCTGCAGCAGCGAGGTGGGCGAGCGTCGCGCCGCCAGCATCGCCGCGCACGCCGTGGGTGTGATCGGCGGCTGCGGTGTGATCCGAGCGCACGATGTGCGCGGCACGCGGCGGGTCGTGGAGGTTGCCGCGGCGCTGAGGCGGCACCGCCGGGACCGCCTCGACGGCGCCGGCGCATCCGACCGGCGCGGCAGTGCCGGAGACCTCGGGCGCCCGGCGGGCGCAGTGGCGTGAGCGCTCCCCCGATGCCGACCGCCACGGGAACCGCCGGTGTCGAGTTCGTCGCCGGCGGCGATCCGACGGCGCTGTCCAGAGCGGTGAGCGAGGCCGTGGACCGACTCGTGGGCGAGGCGGAGGCGAGTCTCGTCGTCACCGAGTTGCGCGAGGGGGACTACGCGTCCACCGACGGGTCGGTATCGATCCTGGCCGTCGTGGAGGCGGCGCAGACACCGCCCATGCTGACCGGTCACCGGGTCGTCGTGGCCCGCCACCTCGGTCTGTTCAGCGACGTCCGGGCACTCGATCCCCTGATCGGCTATCTCGCCGAGCCGCTGGCGACGACGCGGCTGCTGCTCGTGTGGGAGAAGGGCGCGTCCCAGGCCCAGCTGCGTCCGGCCCCGGCCGCGCTGAGGGATGCCGTGGAGGCGGCCGGCGGGGTCTGTCACCGCGCGGACGTGGGCAGGGGACGGGCTGGACGGGCCTGGCTCACGGAACAACTGGCCGCGGCGCAAGTGGAGTTGGATCGCACCGCAACCGATCTCCTGGCCGAGCACCTCGGTGAGGACCGGGTCCGCGTCTGGGCAATCCTGGACACACTCGCCGGGGCCTACGGGCCTGGGCCGAGGCTCGGCGCGGACGAGGTGGCCCCGTTCCTCGGGGAGCGCGGGACGGTGCCGCCGTGGGAGCTCACCGACGCCATCGGCAAGGGCGACATCGCCGGCGCACTGGCCTGCCTGCAGCGGCTGAGCGGTCCCGAGGCGATGCATTCGCTGCAGGTCCTGGCGATCCTCCGCAACCACTACGACCGCATGCTCCGTCTCGACGGCTCGGGTGCACGCGACGAGGCCGCCGCGGCCGAGATACTCCTTGGGGCCGGCCTGCTGCGCAAGGGAGGCTCGACGTACGGTGCCCGCCAGGCGCTGGCGGCGTCACGCCGGCTGGGTTCGGACCGCATCAAGAGGGCGGTCGCCCTGCTGGCGGCTGCCGACCTCGATCTTCGGGGGCGAACGGCGCTCGACCCCGAAACCACGCTCGAGGTCCTCGTCGCCCGCCTCAGCCAGCTGAATCGCCGCTGAGCCGCGGCGAGACGTCCGAACCGTCGCTGGGTGCCTCTGCCGGTCGAACCGACAGGGAGCCGGCGCGTCTCAGCTGTCGTCGCCGGCGCTGATGCGGGCGATGCGCCGGGTCAGCCGGGACTTCTTGCGTGACGCCGTGTTGGGATGCAGGATCCCCTTGGCAGCGGCCATGTCGATCCGCTTGACCGCCATCCGCAGTTGCTCCGCTGCGTCATCGTCGCCGCTCAGGGCCGCGGCTTCGGCGCCGGCGGTGCGCGTGTTGATCTCCGACCGCACCGAACGGTTGCGCGCCTGCCGCTTGACGTTCTGGCGGTTTCTCTTGATCTGGCTCTTGATGTTTGCCACGGTGCTCCTCACGGTGGCTGTCGGGGGCCTGCCGGTTCCTCCGGCTGAACGCCCACGACCGCACGCTCGATTCGAGCCACCCATGCTACCGAGGCTCGTGCCGGTCCGGCCGGGACGCGGGCGCCAGGGTGGCGGCGGGTAGAATTCGGAATCTTCGGGCCCGCCCGCAACCGGGCGGCTTCCGGGCCCGCCCAGTGCTCCGCCCGCGCACCCGTCGTCGCTACGAGGTCATGGATCAGTCCCGCATACGCAACGTGGCGATCATTGCCCACATCGACCACGGGAAGTCCACTCTGGCCGACCGCTTCCTGGAGTTGTGCCAGGCGGTCGAGCCTCGAGCGATGCGCGCCCAGTATCTCGACTCGATGGATCTCGAGCGCGAGCGGGGCATCACCATCAAGTTGCAGAGCGTCCGCCTCTCCTACGGTCCGTGGTGGATTCACCTGATCGACACGCCGGGCCACGTGGACTTCGGTTACGAGGTGTCACGCTCCCTGGCGGCGTGCGAGGGTGTGATCCTGCTGGTGGACGCCGCCCAGGGCATCGAAGCGCAGACCCTCGCCAACTGCACGATGGCGCTGGAGCACGACCTGACGATCGTGGCGGCCCTCAACAAAGTCGACCTGCCCGCGGCCGATCCCGACCGGGTGGCGGGGGAGATCGAGCAGGTCCTGGGGATCCCGACGGCCGACGTGCTGCGCATCTCGGCCAAGACCGGCGATGGTGTCGCCGAGTTGCTCGATGCCGTCACCGAGCAGGTGCCGCCGCCGGCGGGGGACCCCGAGGCGGAGTTGCAGGCGCTCATCTTCGACTCGCACTTCGACCAGTACCGGGGGGTGGTCAGTTCGATCCGGGTCGTGCAGGGCACCCTGCGCGCCTCGTCGCAGGTGCGCTTCATGCAGACGGCGGCCACGCACGAGACCCAGGAGATCGGGGCACGCACTCCGACGCCGACCGAAGTGGACGAACTGGGCCCGGGGGAGGTGGGCTACCTCATCGCCGGCGTGAAGAACACCGCCGAGGCGCGTGCCGGGGAGACGGTCACCGACGCCCGCCGCCCCGCCGCATCCCCGCTCCTCGGCTATCGCGAGCCCAAGCCGATGGTGTTCTGCGGGCTCTACCCCATCGACGGTGACGAGTACCTCGACCTGAGGGACGCCCTCGACAGGCTCAGGCTCAACGACTCCAGCTTCAGCTACACGCCCGAGACCTCGACCGCGCTGGGCTTCGGCTACCGGTGCGGGTTTCTCGGGCTGCTGCACATGGAGATCATCACCGAGCGTCTCGAGCGGGAATTCGATCTGGACATCATCGCCACGACGCCGTCGGTGGAGTACCGGGTGCGGACCACGGCGGGCTCGGAGCTGGCCGTGGACAGCCCCAGCCGGCTGCCGCCGGCCGGCCAGGTCGCCGCCATCGCCGAGCCGTTCCTCCTGCTCAGCATCATTGCCCCGGCGCGTCACACGGGGACGCTGATGGAGTTGTGCCAGAAGCGCCGCGGCAACCTGCGGGGCATGGACTACCTCTCGCCGGAACGGGTGGAGATGCGGTACCGGCTTCCGCTGGCGGAGGTCGTCACGGATTTCTACGATCAACTCAAGAGCCGGACCCAGGGCTACGCCAGCCTGGACTACGAGTCCGATGGCTACGAGGACTCCGACCTCGTCAAGGTGGACATCCTCCTGCATCATGATCCGGTGGACGCCTTCAGTGCCATCGTCCACCGCAGCGCGGCCTACTCCTACGGTCGGAGGATGACGTCGAAGTTGCGCGAGTTGATCCCCCGCCAGCAGTTCGATGTGCCGATCCAGGCCGCCATCGGCAGCCGGATCATCGCCCGCGAGACCGTCAAGGCCTACCGCAAGGACGTGACCGCCGGGCTCTACGGCGGCGACGTCACCCGCAAGCGGAAGCTGCTCGAGCGCCAGAAGGCCGGCAAGAGGCGGATGAAGGCGATCGGCCGGGTCGAGGTGCCGCCCGAGGCCTTCGTCTCGGCGCTGCGGATGCCGTCCGGCTGAGCAGGCGGAGCGGCGACGGTATCATCGGATTGTCATGGGATCTCGAACCGACGCCCTCCCGCCACGCAAGGAGGAGATCCTGCGCGCCGTCGTGGAGTGTTACATCGCCGGCGCCTCGCCGGTCGGCTCGGGCACCGTGTGCGAATCGCAGGATTTCGGCGTCTCGCCGGCGACCATCCGCAAGGAGATGCTGTCCCTGGAGCAGTCGGGGTACCTGCACCAGCCGCACACCTCCTCGGGTCGCGTGCCCACCGAGGCGGGCTACCGCTACTTCGTGGACGCCCTGATGGAGCCCTACTCACTCGGGCCGGTCGAGGGTCGACAGATCAGCGAGTTCTTCGAGCACGCCCACGGCGAGCTGGGGTCGGTTCTGACGTCGTTGTCCTCGTTGCTCGCCGACGTGACCCGCTGCGCCGCGGTGGTTGTCGGGCCCCGCGCGGACTCGGCGGTGGTTCGCTCGGTGCAACTGGTCGAGATCTCCAGCCACGTCCTGCTCGTCGTGGCCGTCCTGTCCACCGGTGCCGTGGAGCAGCCGGCCCTGGAGTTGGACGTCGCCCCGGACCGCGGCGATGTCGAGCACGCCGCCGATGTTCTGGCGCGGGCCCTGGTCGGCAGACCGGTTGACGCCGAGGTGCCGGTGGAGGGGTTGCCTGTGGCCGTTGGCCGACTCGTCGCCTCCGCTGCCGATGCCCTGCGCGGCGGCGTGGGAGGACTCGCCGAGCACCTCTTCGTGGGCGGCCACGCCACGGTCGTGCGCTCGTTCGGCGCGGTCGATACGGCACAGCGGATCCTGGGCCTCCTCGAGCGTCACTACGCCGTGGTCTCGCTGCTGCGGGACATCGTGGACCGGGGCATGCGGGTCGCCATCGGGGGGGAGACGGGGCTGGTGCCCCTCAGCGAGTGCTCGGTGGTGGTGTCGCCATACCTGGTGGAGGGTCGCCGGGCGGGCTCCATCGCCGTGCTCGGACCCACGCACCTCAACTATCCCCAGGCCATGGCAACCGTGGCGGTGACCAGCCGGCAGCTCGGGCAGATGCTGAGCAGCGGCTAGGCCAAGCTGCGCTCCCGATCGACATGACGAATCGCGACCTCTACGGGGTCCTCGGTGTGTCCCCCGGGGCGACCGCGGAGGAGATCAAGCAGGCCTACCGGCGGCTGGCGCGCGACTCCCATCCCGATCGCAACCCCGACGACCCGTCCGCCGAGGATCGCTTCAAGGAGGTGGCCGCCGCCTACGAGGTGCTGAGCGATCCCGAGAGGCGGGCCAACTACGACCGTTTCGGAACGGCGGAGGCCCCGTCCAACCCGTTCGACATCTTCTCGGCGTTCTTCGGCGATGCGGGGTTCGGCGGCTTCGGAGCGCCGAGCCGCAGCGCCGCCGCCGCAGGTGCCGATGTCGAGTCCGTGCTGCAACTGGATCTCGCCGACGCCGTCTTCGGCGGTCCCCAGGAAGTGGCGGTGACGCTGGCGGTGCCGTGCGAGGACTGCGAGGCCTCCGGTGCCGCCGAGGGCACCGAGCCGGTGGCCTGCATCGACTGCAGGGGCACCGGCCAGGTCCGTCAGGTGCGGCAGTCCCTGCTGGGTCAGATGGTGACCGCGGGCCCCTGCCGCAGGTGTTCGGGTCTGGGACAGCACATCGACAACCCCTGCCGGTCCTGCCGGGGCCAGGGGCGGATCCGGGGTGAGCGGACCTACACGCTCGACGTGCCGCCCGGCGTGGACACCGGCACCGTGCTGCGTCTGTCGGGCCGCGGCGGTGTCGGGCTGCGCGGCGGGCCGCACGGCGATCTCTACGTCCAGGTGAGGACCCGCCCGCATCCGACCCTGCAACGCCGCGGGGAGGACCTCCTGGCGCGCCTCGAGGTCCCGATGACGAAGGCCGCGCTGGGCGGTCGGGTGAGCCTCGAAACACTCGACGGCCCCCAGGAGTTGCGTATCGCCCCCGGGACGCAGTCGGGCCAGACGATGGTGTTGCGCTACAAGGGCGTGCCACGGGGTCGGGGCAGGGGACGGGGCAACCTGCTCGTGGAGATCGCCGTGGAGACTCCGGAGAATCTCGACAGCACCCAGACCGAGTTGCTGCAGGAACTGGCGCGGCTGCGGGACGAGGACGTCGACGCCGGCGGGCTGCGCAGCAGGCTCCGTTCCACCTTCAGTTCCTGAGCGGCGGGGCCCGAGAGCACCCGTCTCTCCGCGGATCCCCGGTCCTCAGCGCGAACGGACCGGCAGCGGCAGGTACCAGGTTCCCTCGGCGTAGCGCACGAGTAGTTCGTTGCAGGCGCCGCGGGGCACGTCTGCCAGCTGCACGGGCGGCGCCAGGTCGGCGACGAGCCGGCCGACCAGGGGCGAGTCTGTGGGCCAGGAGTCGAAGAGGTACACCTGCCCGCCGGATTGGACGAGCGCCACGGTGGCGATGCCGTCGCAATCCCAGTCGCCCACCGCCACCTGGTCGCCGGCCTCACCGACGGGGTAGCGGGTGTCGTCGACCGAGACGAACCCTGCGATGATCTCGATCCGCTCCGCGCAGCCGTCACCGGTCACGTCGCGGAACCCCTCGGCAAGGGGTTGGCAGCCGGCGCCGTCACCGGCGGGCGGCGGCGGTGGTGCCGGGGCGAAGCCGGCGGCCGGCGGCACGAGGGGAGGTTCGGGCACAGGCGGCGCACCGGCGGGAGCGACGGTTTCCGCGGTGGCCGTCTCCGGGTTGCCGAAGATGTCCGACCGCACCGGCGACGAGGGCGGAGTGTCCGTTTCGGAGAGGCGCATGAGCATGAGGGTTCCGAGGGCACACCCGCCGCACACCGCCGCCACTGCGATCAGCGTTGCCCGCCTCGGGCGTGATCGAAGGTGCCGAAGTCGCCGGGGATCCCGCCCGCGCCGGGGGTCCGGCGAATTCGGGCGGGTGCCGAACGCGTGCGACCTGCCCGGCTTGGCCCCGAGCGCCTGGATCTGCCCGGCCAAGGCCCTGGCGCTGGGCACGCGCCCGCTCGCAGCCGCCTGCGCCACAGCCTCGAGGCGCTCCCGCAATCGCGGGTCGTCCCTCCTGCGGCCGGCGCGGGTGCTCTGCCCCTCGAGGCGCCGGAGGGTGGTGAGCGCCGTCTCTCCGAGCGCGACGACGTCGGAGAGTCGCCCTTCGACGAAGTCGCCGACATCCGGCCCGGACTCGCCGGTGGAGGCGGGAGGCTCCGGCGCGAGATCGGTGGCGTTGTCGTCATCGCGACGTGGGGTCCCGAACCGCTCCGCGGCCGTGCCGCCAGGGACGGCGAAGCGGCGCGCCGACGAGAATCCACAGAGCAGCGGCCGGCGCAGCGAGTCGACCACGACGTGGCTCGGGCGGATCGAGCGATGGACGACACCCCGCTCGTGGAGGTAACCGACAGTGCCGGCGAGGTCCTCCAGGGCCCTCCGGAGTTCATCGAGCCGTTGTGGCTGCCATGTCGCCAGCGTCTCCCGGCCCCCATAGCGGGTCAGCAGCCGCAATCCTCGCTCATCCTCGCTGAGCGCCACGAATCGGATGATTCCCGGGTGGTCGAGATCGGCCAGGAGCCCGGCCTCGTGCCGGAGGGTCTCCGCTGATCCCCCGTCCTTGACCGCGACCAACTCCTGCCGGTGGAGATCGGAACGTAGAGCCATGAATGCAAGGCTAATGACAAGTTTCATATAATGTCGATATATTATCTGAGGTTATGTCGTGGAGAGGCGGTCAGCGACGGATGCGATCGGGGAGCTCGGCGACAATCTCCCTGGCCGCAACGCGCAGGTTCGGCCGGCGCGCACGGCAGTTCGCGGCGGGCCGAGTTTCGACAGACCTCTAGGATCGATCGGGCAGAGTGGGTCCCGGAGGGTTCGAGGTACGCCTGGTGCGGTCAAGTGACGCGGTCGTGATCGGAGGTGGCATCGCCGGTGTGTCCGCTGCCTATTCGCTGTCGCTTCGGGGTGCCGACGTCGTGGTCCTCGAGCGAGAGGACTCGCTGACGGCCCACAGCACCGGACGCTCAGCCGCCCAATACATCGAGACCTACGGCGGTCCGGTCAACCAGGCTCTAACGGTCGCCTCGCGGCAATTCCTGCTCAGCGATGCAGACGGGTTGGCCGACGACACGGTGCTCAGCCGACGCCCGAGCCTGTGGGTCGGGACCGAGTCATGGGTCGAGCAGCTGGAGCGCCTGCGTCTGGAGATGCTGCCCCTCTCGCCGGGACTCGCGCTCCTCGAACCCCCCGAGGTCCTGGCGCACTGCCCGGCGCTGGACCCGGCCTGGGTCGGTGGGGGAGTGCTGGAGCCCGACAGCTACGACATCGACGTGGCCGGGCTCCATCAGGCGTTCCTGCGCGGCGCCCGCCGGGGCGGCGCGACCGTCGTGCGCTCGAGTGCCGTGACTGACCTCGAGCGCCTGAACGGGCACTGGCAGGTCCGGACCGCCGCCGGGTCGTTCGGAGCGCCGGTGGTCGTGAACGCGGCGGGGGCGTGGGCCGACGAGGTCGCCCGGATGGCCGGCGTCGAGACGCTCGGCCTGACGCCGCTTCGGCGGACTGTCTTCACGTTCGCCGCGCCGGGCGACCTGCCGGCGGAGCGCGTGTGGCGCTGGCCGCTGGTGGCGGACATCGCCGGCGACTTCTACTTCAAGCCCGAGGGTCCGTCGCAGCTCTTGGGGTCGCCGGCCGACGAGACGCCGGACGTTCCCTGCGACGCCCGTGCCACCGAAATCGACGTGGCCCGCGGCATCGACGCCGTCAACGGCGCCACGACGCTGGGCGTGCGCGCCGTTCGCTCGGTGTGGGCGGGCCTGCGGACGTTCGCCCCCGACCGCTGTCCGGTCGCTGGCGTCGACGATTCGGCGGAGGGTTTCGTGTGGTGCGCCGGGCAGGGGGGGACCGGGATCCAGACGGCGTGGGCGATGGGCGAAGCAGTCGCCTCGGCGGCCTGCGGGACAGCGCCCCCGGCGCCGCTCGCCGGCCTGATGGAAGAACTCTCCCCGCGGCGGCTGCGCCTCGGCGGCTGAGCGCTGGCGGGCTCTGCGCCGCACGCCCTGCTGCCTCGCCGTCCGGTGGACGCCCGGCGATGCCTGCGCCGATGGAGGGCCGGCGATGTCGACGGGGCACGTCCCGTCGCCGGCGGCGCGGTCTTGTCGGATGTCAATGCCCGTACGCTGTCCGGGTTGCCCGCTCGCGGGCAGCGAGTGGATTTCGACGGCTTCGAGGTGAGTGATGAGGCGGCTTCTGCTGGTCCTGTCGGTGGCTCTTGCACTGGTGGGGAGTTCCTGTGCCGGCGACGACGGCGCTGCGGGGGCCGGCGCGGCGCTGGCCGAGGCGAACGCGGCCGGCACTGAGGCCGCCGCGGCGCTTGCCGACGCCCGGGCCGCCGCGGCGGCGGCCGGCGCGGCGCTGGCGGCGGCCGAGGCCGCCCAGGTCGCCGCGGACTTGGCGCAGGTCACGGCCGAGGGGAACCAGGAGGCGGTGGCCGCGGCCGAGGCCGCGCTGGTCGTCGCTCAGCAGGCGGCGGACGAGGCACGCGAGCAGGCGGCCGCAGCCCAAGGCGAGGCCGACGCGGCACGTGAAGCGGCGCAGGAGGCCCAGGACGAGGCCGACGCGCAGGCGGCCGCAGCGGCGGAGCGGGCGAAAGCGGCAGCGGAACCCGTCGAGGAGCCGGCGCCTGTCGAGGAGGAGCCTGCCGAGGAGCCGGCGCCTGTCGAGGAGGCGCCCGTCGAGG
This sequence comes from uncultured Acidimicrobiales bacterium, assembly GCA_964618115.1. GTDB lineage: Bacteria > Actinomycetota > Acidimicrobiia > Acidimicrobiales > CATQHL01 > VXNF01. The sequence continues at coordinate 17,471 of CAZTZI010000111.1, read as the reverse complement.
AGCCGGCGCCCGCCGAAGAGCCCCCGGCTGAAGAGGCCGTCCTGCTCCCGGTGGATCCCGACGTCCTCATCGGCGCCCTCGACAACGGTCTCACCTACTACATCCGCAACAACGACGAGCCCGGCAGCAACCTGTCGCTGCGCCTGGCGGTGAACGCCGGGTCCGTGAACGAGCCCGCTCCGGACCTCGGCATCGCCCACTTCCTCGAGCACATGATGTTCAACGGAACCGAGGAGTACCCCCGCAACGAGATCGTGGACGTGCTGCGGGAGCTCGGTGTGGAGTTCGGCCCCGACATCAACGCCTACACCTCCTACGACGAGACGGTCTACGAACTCGACGTCGTCACCACCCAGGACGGCGCCGTGGAGACCGCCTTCAGGGTCCTCTCGCAATGGGCCCATGCGGCCACGATCGCCGAGACCGACGTCATCGAGGAGCGCGGCGTCGTCCGCGACGAACTGCGGCTGCGCTACGAGACCGGCTCGGGCATCATCAACCGCGTCTTCGACCGGGCCTACGTGGAGGACACCCCCTACGAGGGCTACCACCCGATCGGCACGGCCGGGGCCATCGAGTCCATGACGCCCGAGGTGCTGCGGGACTTCTACGAGACCTGGTACGTGCCCTCGAACATGGCCCTCGTCGCGGTCGGCGACCTGCCTGTCGCCGAACTCGAGGCGCTCACCGAGGAGTATTTCGGCCCCATCCCGGCCGGCGAGGCGCCCCCGGCGCCCGACAAGTACTCGCCGATCAGCGCCGAACCGGTCTACCTCGTCGCCACCTCGCCGAGCTGGGCCTACTCGTACATGTCGCTCGACCTGAAGATCCCCGCCTGGGACGGCGCCACCGAGGCCGGTGAGCGCACCTGGCTCATGGAGACGCTCATCTCCCTCATGCTGGACGCCCGCCTGAAGGACGCCTACGAGCAGGGCTTCCTCTCGCAGTTGGACCCGGCCAAGTGGGATCCGTTCAACTACACCGACGGCATCCGCTTCTACGGCACGAACCTGCGCGCCGACGACCTGGCGACGGCCCTCGGCGACTACTGGTCGATGGTGCTGAGCCTGGAGGCCGCCGGCTTCAGCGACGAGGACCTGCAGCTGGCCGCGGATGTGGTGCGCAGCGACCTGCAGTTCGAGCTGGACAGCGTCGGGACGGTGCAGGACGCCGAGTGGGCCGCCCTGTACGTCTCGCACTTCCTCACCGGCGACGACATCGGCGCCGTGGCCGACCGCGTGGAGCGGATCGACACCCTGCTCGCCGAGATGCGCCCGGAGGAGCTCACCGAGCATTTCCGGTCGATCATGGGCGCGGCCGCCCCGATCGTGATCGCCGTGGGGACCGACCCGTCGGAGGTCCCCACGGCCGAGGAGATGCGAGCCGCCGTCGAGGACGCCGCACCGGGGCCCGTGCCCGAGCGGACCGTCGAGGTCAGCGCGCTGATGCAGCCGCCGGCGCCCGTCGAAGCGGTCTCCGAGGGCCCGGTCGAGGCCATCGAGGACGCCTACGAATGGGCCTTCGCCAACGGCGCCACCGTGGTGTTCGTGCCCACGGGCATCTCCGAGGCGCAGGTGGACATGCGGGCCGTCTCCCAGGGCGGCTGGTCGGCCATGGCGCCCGGCGAGCGCGTCCTGACCGGCAGGCTGGCCGTGCGGGCGGTCCGCAACAGCGGCGTCGGCGGCCTGGGTCCCTCCCAGGTGCAGCGCCTGCTCGAGGAGCGCAACGCGTCGGTCGCGCCGTTCATCGGCGAGACCGAGGAGGGCTTCAGCGGCACGGCGGCGGCCGACGGCATCGAGAGCATGTTCCAGATGCTGCACCTCCTGGTGACCGCTCCGCAGGTCGACGATCAGGCCTTCGCCGAGGCGCTGCAGGTCGGCGACATCCTGGTTTCCCTGGCCGAGTCCTCCCCCGACTGGATGACCTGGATCGCCTCCATCGAGGCCCGTCACCCCGACTCCTTCGAGTGGTTCAACCCGATCGCGTCACCCGAGGTGCTCGCCGCTCTCACGCCCGAGTCACTGCTGGACCGCTACCTGCGGCGCCTGGGCGACGTGGACGACCTGCTCGTGGCCGTGGTGGGGGACATCGACCGGGACACCGTGGCGCTCATGGCGCGCCGGTACATCGGCACGCTGCCCGCCGGCGAGGCCGACACGTTCGTCAACCGCCGCTCGGCCGAGCCGGCCGGGGTGGTGCGGCGCGAGGTGGTGCTGCCGCCGGACACCCAGAGCACCGGCGTGGAGATCTACTTCGAGGTGCCGCGCGACGAGGTGGACGTGGCGCTGGACGTGGCTGCGGCGGCCCTGGCGACGATCCTGGACGCCCGCCTGGTCGCCCAGGTCCGCGAGGACATCGGCGCCACCTACAGCGCCGGGACCCGCGTGTCGCCGGTGCTCACGCCCGAGCCCGGCGTCAGCGGGCTGATCAGGGCCTCCGGCGACCCGCAGTACATCGAGCAGATCCAGGTCACCATCGTCGAGATCCTGGCCGACCTGGCAGCCAACGGGCCGACCCTCGACGAGTGGGCGGAGGCGCTGGCGGTCCTGAACTCCGAGTACACCCACGAAGGGAACGCGGACTACCTCCGCGCTGTGCTCCGGCGGGCCTACGCCTCCGACGAGGAGCTGCCCACGACGGAGCGGCTGTTCGAGGAGGTCGCCGACCTGGAGGCGGCGGACGTGCAAGCCCTGGCGGCGGCGCTCTTCGATCTCGACCAGCGAATCGAGATCATCACCGTGCTCGGCTGAGGCTCTCAGCCGCGCTCGTCGAGGGGGACGTAGGCGCGTTCGGGGTGGCCGGTGTAGAGCTGGCGCGGGCGGGCGATGCGCGAATCCTGCTCCGTCAACTCGCTCCAGTGCGCCAGCCACCCCGACGTGCGGGGGATCGCGAACAGCACGGTGAACATGTTGGTCGGGAAATTGAGGGCCTGGTAGATCAATCCCGAGTAGAAGTCCACGTTCGGGTAGAGGCGCCGGCTGATGAAGTACTCATCGGCGAGCGCCACCTCCTCGAGTTTGAGGGCGATGTCGAGCAGCGGGCTGCTGCCGGTCAGCTGGAAGACCTCGTCGGCGGCCTCCTTGATGATTCTCGCCCGCGGGTCGTAGTTCTTGTAGACCCTGTGTCCGAAGCCCATCAGCCGGTGCTTTCCGGCCTTCACGTCGGCGATGAACGGATCCACGTTCTCGTAACTGCCGATCTCGCGCAGCATGGCCAGGACCGCTTCGTTGGCGCCGCCGTGGCGCGGGCCGTAGAGGGCGGCGCAGGCGGCGGCCACCACCGAGTAGGGGTCGGCGTGGGCGCTGGCCACGACCCGGGCCGTGGTGGTGGAGCAGTTCTGGCTGTGATCGGCGTGCAGGATGAACAGGATCTCGAGGGCCCGGTGGACGGCCGGATGGCAGTGGTAGCGGGGCTCGGCCACGCGGAACATCATCGACAGGAAGTTGGACGTGAAGTCCAGGTCGTTGTCCGGATAGACGAACGGCATGCCGATGGAGAAGCGGTGGGCGGCCGCCGCCATCGTCGGCACCTTGGCGATGAGCCGCACGATCTGGCGCATCCGCACCTCGGGATCCTTCACGTCCTTGGCCTCGGGGTAATAGGTCGAGAGCGCGGCGATCGAGGAGACGAGAACGCCCATCGGGTGGGCGTCGTAGCGGAACGACTCCATGAAGCGCTTGCGGAAGTTCTCGTGGATGTAGGTGTGGTGGGTTATCTCGTCCTGCCAGTTGTCGAACTGGTCCGGCGTGGGCAGTTCGCCGAAGAGGAGCAGGTAAGCCACCTCGAGGTATGTCGATCGACGCGCCAGCTGCTCGATGGGGTAGCCCCGGTAACGCAGGATTCCCTCGGCCCCCACGATCTGCGTGATCGAACTCTCGCCGATGGCCGTGTGGCTGAACGCATCGTCGGAGAACCAGATATTGCCCAGGAGCTTCGCCCAGCCACCGGAGTCGACACCACCGTGGAGGATCGGGATCTCGACGGACTCGCCCGTGCGGTTGTCGGTGATCGTGATGGACTCTGTCAAGACACGCCCGCCTTTCCGGCGAGATGATATCGACAATCGGCCTGCTCTCTGAAATCGCAGGTCTCCCGGCGCGCTCCTACAGCGGTGTGTTCCCGTGGCGGTTGCGGGGCATGTCCTCGCGCTTGGAGGACAGCAGCGCCAGGGCGCCGGCCACCTCCCGGCGGGTGTCGGCGGGGTCGATGACCGCATCCACCGAGCCGCGCTCGGCGGCACGGTACGGGTTCAGCAACCGCTCGGCGTAGTCGTCCTCCAGGGCGGCCCGCTCGGACTCGGTGACGTTGCGGTGCAGGATCTCGACGGCGCCCTTGGCGCCCATGACGGCGACCTCCGCCGTGGGCCAGGCGAAGGCCACGTCGTTGCCCATGTACCGCGAATCCATGACGATGTACGCCCCGCCGTAGGACTTGCGGAGGGTCACGCAGATCCGCGGCACCGTGGCGGCGGCGTAGGCGAACGCCATCTGGGCGCCATGGCGGATCATGCCTCGCCACTCCAGATCCTTGCCGGGCTGGAAGCCGGGCGTGTCCACGAACGTCACGATCGGCAGGTTGAAGGCGTCGCAGAACGACACGAACCGCGCCCCCTTCTGGGAGGCGGCGATGTCGAGGGTGCCGGCGAGGTGCTGCGGTTGGTTCGCCACCATGCCGACGGGGAAACCGGCGACGGACCCAAGGGCGGTCACCAGATTGGGTGCCCAGCCGGCGCGCAACTCGATGACCGAACCGTCGTCGGCGACCGCCTCCAGCACCGCGCGCACGTCGTAGCCGCCAGTGGCCGATGCCGGGATCACCTCGGCCAGTTCGGGGGTGGGGCGGTCGGCGGGATCGGTCGTCGGGAGGCGCTCGGGGATCTCGTCCACGTGCGACGGAAGCAGGCGCAGCAACTCGCCGACAGCCGCCTCGGCGGCAGCGACGTCCGCCACGACGAGTGAGGCAACCCCGCTGCGGGCCCCGTGCACCGTCGAGCCGCCGAGATCATCAGCCGCCACGGGCACGCCCGTGAACTGCTCCACCATGGCCGGCCCGCTCACGAAGGCGAAACCGTCGGCGACCATGACGGTCAGATCGGCCACGCCCAGCAGCAGGGCGGGGCCGGACAGCATCGGACCCGTCACGCAGAGGACGATCGGTACGACCCCGGACACCGAGACCAGGGAGCGGGCGGCGATCCCCCAGCCGTGAACGGAGGTGATGCCCCCGCTGATGTCGGGGCCGGTCGCCGTCACGAAGCCGACGATCGGCAGCCGCTTCTCCAGGGCCAACTCGACGGCCGCCCGGATCGCCGCACCGGCGTCCTCGGTGATCGCCCGGTTGGACTCGTCGGCCCCGAGCCGCACGACGACGGCCGGACGGCCACCGACCTCGGTGACCGCGGTCGAGACGAGCGAGCGGGAGCCGGCACGGGCGCGCAGATCGACCGGTGACATAGGACTCGCGTCGAGGTTACCGGACCCCCGGCCGCGTAGTGCCCGGCGTGGCGCCCGCCGGGTACCTACAGTGTGAGACCGGCAGCGGAACGACCAGGGGCGGTAGCCGGGACCGTGACGGTGGATACTCGCATCAGTGATTGGGTGACCCAGCGCATCATCCGGCGGGTCATGGGCCCAATGGTTCCGCTGGTCGCCACGATCGCCGCCCTGCTCGTCGGTGCCGCCATGGTCTGGGGGTTCGGTGGAGACCCCGTCGAGGGCTATCGAGCCATGTTCACCGGGGCGTTCGGTGGTATCAGCGAGTTCGCCGACACCACGGTGAAGGCCACGCCGTTGCTGCTCGTGGGCGTGGGGATCTGTATCGCCTTCCGCGCCTCGGTCATCAACATCGGCGGGGAGGGCCAGATCATCGCCGGCGCGCTGCTCTCCACGGTCGTGGTGCTCTCGGTCCCCGGCCTCGACCGCTGGCTGCTGCTACCCCTGGCGCTGATCGCCGGCGCGGTCGGCGGCGCCTGCATGGGCTTCATCCCCGGCGTGCTGAAGGCCTACGCCAATGTGAACGAGATCCTCTCCACGATCATGCTCAACATCGTGGCGGGATACATGATGCAGTACCTGCTGCTGGGGCCGATGATCGATCAGGCGGCCGTGGAGGCCGGCAACCACATCGCCCAGACGCGTCGACTCTCGGAGAATGCGGATCTCCCGATCCTGCTCGGCGGCACGCAGATGAACCTCGGCATCGTGGTGGGGGTGGCGGTCGCCATCGCCGTCTTCTTCCTGCTGTGGCGCACGTCGCTGGGGTACGAGATCCGGGCCGTCGGCGGCAGCAAGGACGCGTCCCGCTATGCCGGCATGAAGGTGGAGCGCAGGATCGTGCAGGCGCTGACGCTAAGCGGCATGATGTCGGGCCTCGGCGGCGCCGTGCTGGTGTTCTCCTCGGTCGCCCACCGGCTCAGCGTCGAGAGCGGCCCGGCGGGGTTCACGCAGTTGGCGGGGTTCAACGGCATCGTGGCCGCACTGTTCGGGGGCCTGCACCCGTTGTGGACCATCCCTGCCGCCATCCTGTTCGGCGGCTTGCTCGTGGGGGCGAACGCACTGCAGCGGGCGGTACAGGTGGCGACGCCGCTGGTGGTGGCGCTCAGCGGTCTCGTGGTGGTGTTCGTCGTGAGCAGCGACCGGGCGGTGCGCTGGGCGCGCCACCTGGGGGAGCGGCTCGACATCGGCGCGGCTGCGGATCATGACCGCACCGAGAACTCCGCAACCGGTGTGGCGGATGCGCCCGTGGCGCCGCCCGCCGACGGAGCGGAGCAGCCATGATCCCGGGTCTCGACTCCTTCGACCTGGCGACCGTGGAGGTGTTCGCGCAGGGCCGCAGCGGCTGGAGCGGCTTCCTCACGGTGGCCACGCTGGTGGCCACCGTGGCCGCCGCCATCCGCCTCGCCACCCCGTATCTCATCGCGGCGGTGGGCGAGAGCGTCGGCCAGCGCAGCGGGGTGCTGAACCTGGGGGTCGACGGCGTGATGCTGCTCGGTGCTTTCGGCGCCTACTACGCCACGGTGCGCACCGGCCAACCGTGGTACGGCCTGCTGGTCGGCCTCGGCGTCGGCTTCGCGATGGGGCTGGTGTACGCGTTCATCACCGTGACCCTCCACGCCGAGCAGGGCATCAGCGGTATCGGGATCTACCTCTTCGGTCTGGGGTTCAGCGACCTGCTCTTCCGCCAGCTCGTGGGCACCCCGCGCCCGATCCTCGGATTCGACGGCGTGTTCGACTTCACACTCCCGGAGGGTCGCCCGGAGATCGCCTACCCGGACCTCTACAACCACAGCCTCGTCATCTACCTGGCGTTCCTGCTGGTCCCCGCGGTGACCCTGCTCGTCAACCGCACCACCTTCGGGCTCAACATCCGGGCGGTCGGCGAGACGCCCCAGGCTGCCGACAGCCTGGGCGTGAGCGTGGCCCGCACGCGCTACGGCACCATCCTCATCGGCAACACCCTGGCCGGGGCTGCGGGCGCGGTGCTGGCGCTGGAGAAGGGCATCTTCATCCAGAACATGACCAACGGCATGGGGTTCATCGCCGTGGCGCTGGTGTACTTCGGGGCGTGGCGCCCGCTGGGTGTCCTGGCCGGATCGCTGCTGTTCAGCTTGGTGACCGCGGCGGTGCTGCAGTGGAAGACGCTGGGCATCCTCAGCGGGGCGGCCGCCCAGCTCACCGAGATGGCGCCGGCGGCGGTGACGATCATCGCCCTGGTGGTCGTGACGCACCGCATCGGCGCACCGGCGGCGCTCACGCGTCCCTTCCGGCGCGGCGCCGAGCACTAGCCGACAGCATCGTCGCGAGACCCTTGGAGCGAACACGGGGCCGGGGAGTTTTGGCGTAGTCTCTGGCAACCCGGCCGTTGCTTGCCGGGCACACATCGGATGACAAAGGGGTCAAGATGAGAATGTCCACAAGACGCGCCAAGTCCTTCGGACTGCTCGCGGCGCTGCTGGCGATCGTGCTGCTGGCCGCGGCCTGCGCCGGCGACGACGAGGAGGCGGTCAGCGAAGCGCCGCCGCCGGCTCCGACACCGCCGGCAGAGACAGAGGCGCCGGCGACCGACGAGGTACCGCCCCCGGCCGCCGACGGCATCGACACTCCGTTGCGGGTGGCGGTTGTGGCGCCGTCGGCGTCGAATGATCTGGCGTTCACGCAGAGCATCGTTGAGGGTGTTGCGGCGTTGGGTGAGACGCGTGAGTTGGAGGTGGAGGTCACGGACGGGACCTTCATCGTGGAGGATGCTGCGGTGGCGATCCGGGAGTACGCGGAGGCCGGGTTCGATCTGGTGATCGCGCACGGTTCGCAGTACGGCGGGTCGCTGCAGGAGATCGCGCCGGACTTCCCGGACACGTCGTTCGCGTGGGGTACGGCGTTGGATACGTTCGGTTTGCCGAATGTGTTCGCTTATACGGCGGCGTCCGATGAGGGCGGTTACGTGTTGGGGTCGATGGCGGCCGAGTTGACCGAGACGGGCGTGATCGGCGTCGTGGGGCCCATCGAGGTGGGTGACGCGAAGTTGTTCGTGGACGGTTTCGTGGCCGGCGCGGGCGCGCAGGATGCCTCGGTGGACGTGAACGTGGTGTACACGGAGTCCTTCAGCGATGTGGCCAAGGCGGCGGAGACCGCGGAGGCGCACTTCTCGCAGGGCGCGGACGTGATGACCGGTTCGGCGCAGATGGTCGTTGGTGCTGTGGGTGTCGCCCAGCGTGAGGGCCTTGCTTGGTTCGGTACGCAGGCTGATCAGACGGCGCTGGCGCCCGAGACGGTGGTGGCTTCCCAGGTGTACGAGTGGGAGGTTGTGCTGTCCCAGATCGCCGCTGCGATCGATCGGGGCGTCAAGGGCGGCGAGGCGTTCACGATCACGCTGGCCAATGGCGGCCTGAACATTGCGTTCAACGACGGTTACGGCCTCGATGCGGCGATCCGCCAGATCGGCGAGGACACCGTCGCCGGCATCATCGACGGCAGCATCGACACCGGTTCCTAGGAACGAGCCGCAGGAGCCACCTCGCGGGCGCTCGTACCCGTGAGGTGGCTCCCGCCGATCTCGACGTGCACTCCGTGACATCGAGGAGCCCCGGCGTGACCGAGCGAATCCAAAGATGAGCGCCGCTCCGCCGCTGCTGGAGATGCGCGGGATCACCAAGCGGTTCCCGGGCGTGCTGGCGAACGACCGCGTCGACTTCAATCTCGAGGCCGGCGAGGTGCACACGCTGCTGGGGGAGAACGGAGCGGGCAAGAGCACGCTCATGAAGATCCTCTACGGGATGTACCGCGCCGAGGCCGGCGAGGTGCGCCTGCGCGGCGAGCGGGTCAACGTCGACTCGCCGTCGGCCGCCATCGAGCACGGCATCGGCATGATCCACCAGCACTTCATGCTGGTGCCGACCCTCACCGTCACCGAGAACGTGGCGCTGGGCCTGGAATCGCGCCGCCGCCCCCTCACCGACCTGCCGATGGTGGCGAACCGGATCCGCGAGCTCTCCGAGACCTACGGGCTGCGGGTCGACCCGGATGCGCCCATCTGGCAGCTCGCCGTGGGAGAGCGCCAGCGGGTGGAGATCCTCAAGGCCCTCTACCGCGAGGCGACCGTTCTGGTCATGGACGAGCCCACTGCGGTCCTGACCCCCCAGGAGGTGGACGAGCTGATCGTCGTCCTGCGCCGCATGGCCGCCGACGGTCGGGGCCTGGTCTTCATCTCGCACAAGCTGCACGAAGTGATGGCGGTGTCGGATCGCATCACGGTGCTGCGCGACGGCCGCGTGACCGGGGAGACGACGCCGGCGAACACCGACCGGTCCGATCTTGCCCGCATGATGGTCGGGCGGCCGGTGCAGATGGTGCCGGATCGTCCCGACGTGGCACTCGGGGAGCCGCTGCTGGAGATCGGGGACCTGCATGTGCAGAGCGACCGCGGTGACGAGGCCGTGGCGGGGATGTCTCTCAGCGTGCGGGCCGGTGAGATCCTGGGACTCGCCGGCGTGTCGGGCAACGGCCAGTCCGAGCTTGCTCAGGCGATCGCGGGCCTGCGCCCCGTGCAGGAGGGCAGTGTCCGCATCGACGGCCGGGACGTGACCGGGGAACACCCGCGGCGGGTTCGCGACGCAGGCATGTCCTACGTTCCCGAGGAGCGCATGCGCGACGGCGTGATCGGGATGTTCTCGGTCGCGGAGAACCTCGTCCTGCTGAACCAGGGCACCGAGTTCAGCCGCAGAGGATTCCTGCGCCTCGGAGCCATCCGGGAGCACTGCCGGGACCTGGTCGAGCGGTTCGCCGTCAAGACGCCCGGCATCGACGTGCCGACCTCCAACCTCTCCGGCGGCAACATCCAGAAGCTCATCCTGGCGCGGGAGCTGTCGGCGGAGCCCAAGGTGATCCTGGCCGCCCAACCCACCCGGGGCGTGGACGTCGGCGCCGGCGAGTACATCCACTCCCAACTCGTCGCGCAGAAAGCCGCAGGATGCGCCACGCTGCTGATCTCGGAGGATCTCGACGAGGTTCTGGCGCTCTCGGACCGCATCGGCGTGATGTACGAGGGCCGCCTCATGGGTGTCCTCGACCGGGGGGATGCGACGGTCGAGCGCCTCGGTCTCTGGATGGCCGGTGTGGCCACCGGAGCTGCCTGAGACTCAACCCGAGCGGCCGTCCGAACCCGGCGCGGGCTGCTCCATGGCGTTGATGTAGTTGTAGATGGTGATGCGGCTGACGCCCATCGCCGCGGCGACGTCCTCGACGCCCTTGCGCAGCAGGAAGGCACCGCGCTCGTTCAGCAGGCGGACGGCAGCCTGCTTGCCGGTACGTGACAGGTTCGCGAGCGAGTCACCGAGCTCACGTTCGACCGATCCGATGAGCCGCCCGAGCGCGCCGTCCAACCCGCCGAGGCGCAGTACGCCCACGGTCTCGCCACCGAAGTCGAGCGGAATGTCACCGGGCGCTCGCTCCGCCGGCGGCAGCAATTCCCCGCCCACGGCCACGAGCACGGGTTCGAGCATTCGCCAGACCGGGTGCTCGGAGTGGTCTCCAAGGGGAAGTTCGTCTCCCGGGCACTCGCTCGGCGCGGGGTCCTTCCGGCTCATGCGCCGCCCGCGTCACTGCCTGCCGGCGCCTCGGGTTGGCGCTCCAGGCGGAGCACGATTCGGGTGGCGCCCGCCCGCAGCGCCTCGCGAACCATGGCCGACGTGGCCTTCGCCGCCTGCTCGATGTCGCCGGTGGCTGTCGTGGCGAAGGGTCCGACCTCCGGCTCGAGGCCCGCGTCGGAGAATGCCGTCACGGCGGCTTCCACGTGCGGGCCGGGGGTGCCCTCCTTGAAGGGCTCGACGAAGAACTCGATGTGAATCATCTCCACGACGCCACCGGCTTCCCTGCCACCGACTTGCTGTTGCCGACGTGCGCGCGTTGACGCTGGGCACGTCCTGGCCAACACTAGGCGAGCGAATAACGACAGAAGGAAGTCCGGGATGCTCAACGACGACCTCCGGGATCTGCGCATCGACATAGACAGGCTCCTCGGCCGTCTCGAGGCCCTGGCGCAGATCGGCGACACCGGCGACGGCGGGAATTGCCGGCTTGCGCTGACCGACGAGGACCGCGACGGCCGCGATCTGGTCGTGAGCTGGATGCGCGATCTCGACCTATCGGTCACGATGGATGTCGTCGGCAACGTGGTGGCGGTCTATCCCGGCGAGACCGACGACCCGCCGGTCATGACCGGCAGCCACATCGACACCGTGCGCACGGGGGGCCGGTACGACGGCAACCTGGGTGTGCTGGCCGGCCTGGAGGTGATCGAGACCCTCAGTACCGCCGGCGTACGCCTGCGCCGGCCGCTGGCGGTGGCCTTCTTCACCGACGAGGAAGGGTCGCGCTTCCCGCCGGACATGCTGGGAAGCCTCACGTTCGTGGGTGGGATGGGCGTCGAGGACGCCCTCGACGTGACCGACAGCGACGGCATCTCGGTGGGTGCCGAACTCGACCGCATCGGCTACCGGGGAGCCGCCCCCTGCCCTGCCCCCGCGCCGTTCGCCTTCGTGGAACTGCACATCGAGCAGGGGCCCGTCCTGGAGCAGGAGGGCGTCACCATCGGTGCGGTGACCGGCGTGCAGGGCATCTCCTGGAACGAGCTGACCATCGAGGGGCAGTCCAACCACGCCGGCACGACGCCGATGGGTATGCGCCGTGACGCCGGCCACGCCGCCGCGCGGGTGGCGGTGGCGGCCCGGGAGATCGCCAACGACATCGGCGGCTACCAGGTCGCCACCGTGGGCGTCATGGACCTGCACCCCGACCTGGTGAACGTGGTCGCCGGCCGGGCGCGGCTCTGCGTGGACATGCGCAACATCCACGAGCAGGAACTCCAGCAGGCGGAACGGCTCATGGCGACGAGCATCGAGCGGATCGCGGCCTCCGAGGGCGTGGCGATCTCCACCCGGTCGATGGCCCGCTTCGAGCCGGTCATCTTCGATCTTCCGGTCGTCGACCTCGTGGAGGCCACTGCCCGGCGCCTTGGTCACAGCGTGAAGCGGCTGCCGTCCGGTGCGGGCCACGACGCCCAGATGCTGGCCCGGGTCTGCCCGACCGGCATGGTCTTCGTGCCGAGCCACAGGGGGCTCAGCCACAATCCGGGGGAGTACACCGCGCCCGCCGACCTCGCCGCAGGCGCTGACGTGCTGCTGCAGGTCATGATCGAACTCGCCTCTCGCGAGGGCGACGTCCCAGAGGTGTCACCGACGGGAGGCGAGTTCACGCGTGGCGAGCGGGGTGTTGGCTCGGCCGATCACTGATAGCGCCGGCCATCTCCTCCCGACGGCCTGCTCCCGCCCGCGGGAGGGGCCGTCGGTTTCGGCGTGGAGTTTCAGCTCACCTCGTTGAGCGCGCCCGTGTCCACGTCGTAGATGAATCCCCGCACGGGGATCGACTGGTCGAGGTGCTCGCTGGCCCGGATGCGTGCCACGTCGTCGCGGACACTCTGCTCGAGGTCGCCGAACGGCAGGAAGTCGATGTCGCCGGCGTCGCTGCCGCGCCGATCGGCCAGAATGCCGCGGAGATCGTCGTTGGAGAAGGTGAGCATCCCGCAGTCGGTGTGATGCACGACGAGGAACTCGCGCGTGCCCAGCAACGTGGACGAGATGATCAGGGAGCGGATGGCGTCGTCGGACACCCGCCCGCCGGCGTTGCGGATCACGTGCGCGTCGCCGAGGGTCAGCCCCAGCATCTCCGACGGGTGGATGCGTGCGTCCATGCACACCACCGCCGCCACCGAGCGGGCCGGGGGCATGGGCTTGTTGCCCTCGCTGAAACCGTCGACATAGGCGGCGTTGGCTTCGAGCATCGTTGCTGTCTCGGACATGAGTGATCCTCCGATTCTCCGGTGCGAATGCTGTGCCGGCCGTCGGCCGACCGGGAAAGGGTACAGGAATCCCGACCAAAACACTCGGCAATATGCCGGCACCCCTCGGGCACGTCCTGCCGCTCGTGTCCGGGCGGGGCCGCCGGTGGCCGTCGGCGGATCGTCTGGCGAAATCGATCCGGCGCCGCCCCCGGCGTCCCCACCCTCGCGTGTTGCGTGTGTCCGGCCGGGCGGGGCCGCCTCTGTCAGGACTTCCAGGCGGCGGTGATCTCGGTTATGGGGGTGACCTGGCCGAAGTAGCGGTCGATGGTGGTGAGGGTGGCCTCGTGCTCGGCGTCGCTGTAGGCGGCGGTGCCGTCGGAGCACAGCACCACGTAGAAGTCGCGCATGAAGGCATCCCGGGCGGTGGTCTCGACGCACACGTTGGTGGCCACCCCCGCCAGCACGACCGTGCGGATGCCGGCTGCGCGCAGGATCGTCTCCAGGTCTGTGCGCAGGAAGGCGCTGTAGCGGTGCTTGGTGACCACCGGGTCGCCGGGGGCCGGTCGCACGTTGCCGTAGTAATCGCCGCCGAAGGAGCCGTCCACGCAGACCGGGCGCAGCGTGTAGCTGCCGGCGCGGCGGCGGGTGGCCTGTTCCAGGATCACGTCGCTGAGGTAGCGGTTGTCGTCGCTGGACAGGACGCTGCGCACGAACACCACCAGCACGCCGGCCCGCCGGGCGGCGGCGATGAAGCCCTCCAGGCGCTCGGCGGCGGCCACGGCGGCAGTCACGTCGAGCCCCTCGGCGCTCATCATGCCCTCGGGTGAGCAGAAGTCGTTCTGCACGTCCACCACCACGAGTGCGGTATGCGCCGGCGCAACCTTCTCCGCCAGGCTCCACAGCGGCGGCACCCGCGAGAGCCCCTCGGCGGCGCGCCGTGCGGCTGCTCCGGCGTCGCCGTCGCGGCGCACGTTCACCGGACGTTCACCGCTGTGAGCAGGTCGCTCGGACTCCGGCCGTCAGGGTCTCCTCGGTGTGCCACGGCCCAGCGTGGCCGGCGTGATGCCGTCCACGAAGACGAGATCCCCGTCGATGGCGTCGGCGGCGAGTTCCCTCAGCCTGGCGAACTCGTCGGAATTCAGCATGGCTCGCAAGTCGTCCATCTCCTCGAACTCGACGATGATCAGCCGCCGCGGCGTCCAGTCGCCGCGCAGGATGTTGATGGAACCGCTGTCGACGAGGGTCCTGCCGCCGTAGGACTCCAGGAGCGCCAGACCTCGATCCTCGTAGTCCTCCTGCTGCTCCTCGTCCCGCACCGTGATGCTGGAGACTAGGTACACCGCCATCGGTACATCTCCTCGCTTCTCCTGGGCAGTCAGGGAAGACTGATGTGCCCGACCCCTGTCCGACCCCTGTCCGCACCCTAACCGGGTCTCCCGGCCGCCGCGCCAACGTGCCGGCCTCAGGCGGCGGGCTGGAAGACCAGGTCCACGTGGCGGGGGCCGCGGGTGAAGATGCCGGTCTCGGCGGCGTCGAACCCGGGAGCGAAGTTCATCCCGGGGAGCCGGTCCAACAGCGCGCCCATGGCGACGTCCACCTCCACCCGCGTCAGATGCGCCCCGACGCAGAAGTGCCGGCCGAGGGCGAACTCCACGTGATTGGCTGCGGCGTTGAAGGCCTTCGCCACATTCAAGTCGGCGCGGTGGATATCGAAGCTGTCGGGGTCGGTGAACTGGTCGGGATCACGGTTGGCCGCGCCCAGCACGCACGCGACCGTGCCGCCGGCGGGGACAACGCCGCCGGACAGTTCGGTGTCACCCTCGGCCTGGCGCATGATCATCTGCACCGGTCCCGAGTGGCGCAGAGTCTCCGCCAGCGCCGCGGTGATCAGCGATCGGTCGCTCCGCACGGCTTCCATTTGCTCGGGGTTCTCCAGCAGGCGGCACACCATCGAGGCGAGCGCGTTGTCGGTCGTCTCCCCACCGGCGCTGACCAGCAGGCTTGTGAAGGCCCGCACCTCCCAGTCCTCCATGGTGATGCCGTCGGAGGTTCCCAGCAGCATCTTCGAGAGCAGGTCCTCGCCGGGGTTCTCCCGCCGCTCGGCGATGATCGGCGTGAGGTAGTCGGCGAATTGCGCCTGAGCCTCGAGGCCCCGGCGTTCCACCTCCGGGTCGCCGGCGAAGTTGGCCTGGAACTCGATACCGAGGTCCACCCAGTGGCGGAAGGTCTCGTGGTCCTCCAGCGGCAGGCCGATCATGTACATGATCACGTCCAGCGGGAAGCGCTTGGTGAACTGCTCGCGCAAGTCCACGTGGCCGTCGGCTTCGAATTGGTCGATCAGCTTGTGGGCCGTGTGCTCGATGATGCCCCGGACCGGCCCCTCGAGGTAGGCGCCGCGGAACTGCGGGCCGACGATGTTGCGGTGAGCGGAGTGCTCCCGGCCGTCGAGTTGCAGCATGGTCCGCCCGCCGTGGATCGGCTCGTTCTGCCACTCGTAGTTGCGGCTCGAGAACGACTCGCCGTCCTTGAAGATCCGCTCCACATCGCGGTAGCGAGACACCATCCAGAACCCCGACACGTCGTGGTGGTACAGCGGGTGTCTCTCCCGCATCTCGGCGTAGAACGGGTAGGGGTCGGCATCGAAATCGGCCGAGAGGATGTCGGGTCCCGTGGGGGCGGCGACGGCTGTCATGGTGTTGGATCTCCTTGGGCCGATTCGGCTGCGTTGGGCTCCGCCGAGGATGCGGAGGGGCGGTCAGACGCCCCGGTGCCGGTAGTCGGCGGCCTGGCGGACCATGAGGTCCCAGGTCTGTTCCAGGTAGCCGGCCACCTCGTCGATGAGCTTGCGCATCGGCAGCCGGGCCTCCTCGGGCAGCTCGGGGGCGCCGGTGGGCTCCAGCGTGACGTCGAGTCGGGCCATGCCGTCGAGGGTGACGTGGAGTGCGGCCGCACGCGGCAGGCTGCGCCCCACGGTGATCCCGCCGTGCCACGGGATGAGCACGGTCGAGCAGTCCCCGATGACCGGGCCGATGGACTCGAAGTCGTCGTCGGGACTCATGACCTGGTCCTGGTAGAACAGCGTGCACAGGTTGTGGCGCATCTTCAGTGGCCGCGCCATCGATGCCAGGGCGCAGATCCAGAACGAGTGCGTGTGCACGATCGAGTTCACGTCGGGGCGCTGGCCGTAGATGCCGGCGTGGAACTCCCAGCCGGGGCTGATGAACCGGTTGCCTTCCAGCAGGTTGCCCTCGAAGTCGATCTTCATGACATCGTCGCGGCCGACCTCGCCGAGAGTCCGGTCGAAGGCGTTGATCCACAGGGCGTCCTCGCCCGGGGCGCGGACGCTGACGTGGCCGCCGATGCCTGTGTCGCAGCCGTTGGCCGCGAGGGCCTGGCATGCCGTCACGATGTCGCTGACGGTCTCCGCGGAGGTTCGGGGGGCTGCGGTGGTCATGGTCTGCGGTCCTTCTGTCGGGCGGACTCTCTCAGAGTAGGCGCGGGGGTCTCGTCGCGACAGCTTGGCCGGCACGCTCAGTCGAGACCCTTGGCGGCGCGCCAGGTTGCCAGTGTCTCGGGCAGGTCGGCGGCCACCGGGCCGACGTCGGGGTAGCGCTTGCGATCCGGGGCGCCGAGCCCGCCGTTCACCAGGTCGCTGAGCGGCATGAAGTAGAGGAAGCAGACCGTGCGCGAGCCGAAGCGCCAGATCCCGTCCTGGCGACGGTAGGTGTCGACGTAACGCAATCCCACCTGGTAGGTCGTCCCCTCCAGTGCCAGTTCGGCGTGGGCGAGCACCGTCCCCGTGGCGTGATCGTCGTCCTGAAAGTCGATCCGGTGGCTGTGCGGGTAGTGATAGGTCGGCCCCATGAGGCCGGTGCGATACCGGTAGAAGTCCACGATGGCGTCGCGGCTCTCGGTGGCGTCACGGCCGTCGGCGTGGGCGAAGGTGGCGTCGTCGCAGAAGATCTCGCCGATGCGCTCGTAGTCCCGGTCGTCCACGGCCACCGAGTAGTCGAAGACCAGCTCCCGGATCGCCTCGCGGGCCTCGATGCGGGCGATGCGCTGCTCCAGATCGCTGCTCACGGGTCCTCCTCCGCTGCTCGGGGGCTTGCCTGTCCGGTCGGGGGGTGGGGTGCCGTTTGCTC
>CAZTZI010000110.1:0-46168 GCA_964618115.1 uncultured Acidimicrobiales bacterium | reverse complement strand
CTGCCCCACCCCCTGTTCCCCGAGGCGCACCCGGTGCTGCTCGACGGTGCCGAGGTGGGATGGGCGACGAGCGTGTGCTACAGCCCGACACTGAGGCGGGTGTTCTCCTTCGGCCGGATCGACGTGGCGCTGACCGAGCCCGGCACCGAGGTCTTCGTCGGCTGGGGCGGCGGCGAGTTCCCGACGATGGAGATCCGGGCCACGGTGGTCGACCCGCCGTTCGTGTCGCGGAAGCGCGCCGCGGCGCTCGCCTGACGGGCGCCGGGCCTGACGGCGTTGCCCGAACACGACGGCTGGCCCGCCCGCGGGCCGCGGGCGACGACCGTCCTGCGCGCCGAGGGCATCGCCAAGGCCTACGGGCAGGTCGTGGCCTGCGCGGACATCGACTTCGACATCCGCGCCGGCGAGGTCCACGCTCTGCTGGGCGAGAACGGCGCCGGCAAGAGCACGCTCATGAAGATCCTCTACGGGCTCGTCCGCCCGGACCGCGGGAGCATCCGGGTTCACGACCGGCCGGTGCGGCTGCGCAGTCCCCGGGACGCCAAGGCGGCCGGGATCGGCATGGTCTTCCAGCACTTCGAACTCGTCGACAATCTGACCGTCTGCGAGAACGTGGCCCTCGGGATGCCGTGGTGGCGGCGATCCGGCCTGGCCCGCCTGGCGGAGGAGTTGTCGGAGTTCTCGGCCGAACACCGGCTGGAGGTCAGCCCGCACGCCAGAGTCGGTGACCTCCCCATCGGGCTGCAGCAACGGGTGGAGATCGTCAAGGCTCTCTTCGCCGGAGCCGAGATCCTCATCATGGACGAGCCGACAGCGGTGCTCTCCCCCGTGGAGTGGACCGGCCTCGAGACGGTCATCAAGTCGCTCGCCGCGGACGGCAAGTCCATCGTCTTCATCGATCACAAGCTCCACGAGGCGCTCGCCGTGGCCGACCGCTGCACCGTGCTGCGGCGCGGCAGGAGGATCGGCACGATCGCCGCGGGGGACGCCGACGAGCAGACCATCGCCAGGATGATGGTCGGCCGGGACGTCTCGCTGCTGTCCAGGAACGAGCCGAGGACCCCCGGGGCGCCGGTACTGGAACTCCGGTCCGTGACCACCGGCTCGGCGGCCCACGACGCGGACCTCGACGACGTGTCGTTCACCGTGCGCGAGGGGGAGATCCTCGGGGTGGCCGGCGTCGAGGGAAACGGCCAGCAGACGCTCGCCGACCTCCTGGTCGGGCTCATCAACCCGACCGGCGGGGCGATGGTGCTCCGGGGGGCGCCGCCGGGGCGGACGGAGGCGGCCGACCCTTCGTTCACGACGCGAACCATTCCGGCCGACCGTCACGGCGCCGGCAGTGCGCTCGACCTCTCACTGCGGGAGAACCTGATCCTGCGGGACTTCGCCAGCGAGCCGCTGTCGAAGCGCGGGTTGCTGCAGTTCGCCGCCATCGACGAGCGCTGCGGGGAGTTGTGCGACACGTTCGACATCCGCGCACCGGGCCCCGACGCCCCCTTCTCGGCCCTGTCGGGCGGCAACCAGCAGAAGGCCGTGATCGCACGCGAGCTACACAGCCGGCCGACCCTGCTCATCGCGGTCCAACCGACCCGCGGCCTTGACGTCGGCGCCATCGAGTACGTCTACGAGGTGCTGCGCGACTTCCGGCGCCACGGCGGTGCGGTCGTGCTCATCTCGGGCGAACTCGACGAGGTCCTGGCACTGTCGGATCGGTTCGTCGTCCTGTTCAAGGGGCGACCGAGCGAGGTGATGCACCCCGCCGACGCCGACCTGACCGAGATCGGTCTGAAGATGACCGGCGGCTCGGCATGAGCGCGGGGCCGACCCGGCCGCTGCGATCGGTCCTGGCCTCTCTCGCCGCGCTCTGCCTGGCCCTCGCCGTCTCGGCGGTCATCCTGGCGGTGCGCGGCAACGACCTGGGGGAAGTCGTCAACGCGCTTTTCCAGGGGGCCTTCGGCGGGATCCGCCCGGCCGCCTCCACGTTCAGCAAGCTCATCCCGATCACACTCGCCGCCGCCGGCTGGATCGTGGCGTTCCGGGTCAAGCGCATCAACATCGGACTCGAGGGCCAGATCACCGCCGGCGGCCTGGCAGCCGGGTGGGTCGGCATCAACATCGGGCCGTCGCTGGGACCGGCCCACCTGCTGCTCGCCGTGGCGGCCGGAATCGCCGGCGGAGCGCTCTACGCCGGAATCGCCGCCTGGATGTGGGCGAGAGTCGGTGCGAGCGAGATCCTCACGACCCTGATGCTCAACCTCATCGCCATCCAGGTGCTGGCGTGGCTCATCCGGGGCCCGATGCAGGACAAGGGCAGCGGGTTCGCTCGCAGCGAGAGCGTCAAGGATGCGGCCCAGTGGCCGGAACTCATCGCCGGCACCGCGCTCCACTGGGACGTCGTCCTCGTGGGGACGCTGATCCTCGTCACCTGGTTCGCGCTCACCCGGACGACGCTCGGCCTCCGCTTCGGCGTCGTGGGCGCCAACCCCGAACTCGCCCGTCGCATGGACGTTCCACCCACGCGGTACGGCGTCATCGCTCTGCTGATCTCCGGCGCGCTCGCCGGCCTCGCCGGCAGTTCCCGGATCCTGGCGGGAGAGGTCACGACGGTGTCCGACAACTTCAGCGCCAACTACGGGTACGACGGCATCGTCGTCGCCCTCCTGGCCCGCAACTCGATACCCGGCGTCCTGCCCGCAGCCCTGCTCATCGCCATCCTGCGCCAGGGCGGCGGTGCGTTGCAGTCGCGGGCCGGCGTGTCATCGGAGATCGTGCTCGTGGTCCAGGGGCTCATCATCCTCTTCATCGCGGCGAGCGTGCTGCTGGAGGCGCGCGGGGCGCGCCGTCGGGCGGCCGCGGCGACGGTCGGCTCCGACCTGGAACCGGTCGAGGAGTCCTGATGGATCCCTTCGACGCCCTGTGGCTGGCTGCGGCCGTCCGGCTCAGCGTCCCGCTGCTCCTGGCGGCGACCGGCGAACTGATCTCCGAGCGCGCCGGCGTGCTGAACCTCGGCCTCGAGGGAATGATGCTGGCGGGAGCCTTCGCGGGCTACTGGGCCGCCGAGGGCACGGCCAGCCTCACCATCGGCTTGATCGTGGCCGTTCTGGTCGGGATCTTCGCCGGCCTGGTGACCGCGATCTTCGTTATCGCCCTGCGCGGGGACCAGGTCGTCGTCGGGATCGGGCTCAACATCCTGGCGCTCGGAGCCACCAACTACCTGCTGGTGCAGGCATTCCCGGAGGCGCTGGCGCCGCCCATCGACAGGCTCGACCCGATCGCCATACCCGGACTCAGCGAGATCCCCGGCATCGGCGAGGCGCTCTTCGCGCAGAACGCGCTGGGATACGTCTCGTTCGGGCTGATCGGAGTGGTGGCGCTCCTGCTGCGGCGGACCGGTCTCGGGCTCTCGATCCGGGCAACGGGGCAGAACCCGTCGGCGGCGAGCGCCGCGGGTCTGAGCCCGTTCCGCACGCAATGGGCGGCGATGATGATGACAGGGGCGTTCGCGGGCCTGGCGGGCGCCTACCTCTCCATCGGTTCGGTCGGTGTGTTCCGGGAGGCCATGACCTCGGGGCGCGGCTTCATCGCCATCGCCATCCTGGTGTTCGGACGCTGGAAGCCCGCGGGCGTGCTTCTCGGCGCGCTGCTGTTCGGCGCGGCGGACGCCCTCCAGTTGCGGCTGCAGGCCGAGACGGCCGTGCCCCGGTCGGTCTGGGCGCTGATCGGCATCATCGCCCTCCTCCTGCTCTGGCGCACCCACCGCGGCGAGTCGAGCACGGCCCTCCGCACGACCACCCTGCTGACGATGCTCCTCGGAGGCTCCGTCGCGCTCGCCATCCTGGAGCCCGACGTCTCGCTGCCGAGCCAACTCTGGCTGGCCGCGCAGTACATGGTGGCGCTGGCCGCCCTGCTCGTCGGCAGCCGCGAGACCAACATGCCGAGATTCCTCGCAACCCCCCTGCCTCGTGTCTGATGTTGCGCACCGATGCCGGCCGGTCAGCGCCTCGGCGGCGCCTCACCGCCGGAATCCTCCGGGGTGCGTTTCGGTGGGGTCCCGGAGCGCCACAATGACTCGTCGCGGCGGGATCGGACCGGAAGGGCTCCCGGCGGGAGAAACCCCGAGTAGATGCGGAGCGAAACGTGAGTGACGAGATCGACAGAGGACTTCTCGGCAAGAGAATCCGTCTCGCCCGATCCCACTTGGATATGACGCTGGCCGAGGTGGCACGGGAGACCGGCCTCTCGGCCGGGTTCCTGAGCCAGGTCGAGAACGGGTTGACGAACGTCAGCCTCGCTGCCCTCTACCGGATCGCCGGTGCGCTGAGAACCACCGCGCCCGACCTTCTCGCCGACGGGGCAGAGCCGATCGTCAGCGTGGTACGCCGGGACGAGGGCGCTTGGAGCACCTCGAACGAGTCCGACCCGCCACAGCTCGCCCGGATGCTGACGACGACGCCGCGCCGGCGAATGGAACTGCGGGAAGGCGTCGTCCCGTCCGGATTCCGGACCGATCCCGCCTGGACCCATGCCGGCGAGGAGATCCTCTTCGTCCTCGAGGGCAGCATCTCCGTCGAACTCGAAGGTCACGGGCTCGAGACGCTCCACCAGGGCGACACGATGGTCTTCTCCGCCAACGTGCCCCACCGCTGGATCGGCGGCGACTCCGAGTCCAGGATCCTGAACATCGTCGTCCTCCCGAACGACTCGCCGGCCTTCCCCGGGCTGAACGACCGGGACCATCCCCGCTGAACCTGGATCCACGAGAGGAGTACCGACCAATGAGCCTCAGATTCATGGGACCGCCGCTCACCGGAGAGCTGTTCGTCGAGACTCCGTTCACCGACGCCGCGAGGGCTGCGAACGCCCGGGGGCTCTGGTCGAGCTGGGGCAACAACGCCCTCCCCGACGTGTTCGCCGGCATCGCAACCGAGGTGCGAGCGACCCGCACGGCTGCGATGGTCGAGGACAAGTCCCCGCTGGCGAAGATTCACATCCACGGCCCGGACGCGGAAGTCTTCATCGACCGGCTCATTCCTCGCGACGCGACGAGGATCCAACCCAACCATGCGAACTACACGCCCTGGTGCGATGACGCCGGCAAGGTGATCGTGGAGGGCATGCTGCTGCGCCTCAGCGAGACCGACTTCATCGTGACGGCCGGGCTGATGGACCGCTGGCTGGCGGCGAACTGCGGCTACCTGGACGTCGAGTTCGAGGACGTGACAGACCGCTTCGGGATTCTCGCACTACAGGGGCCGAACTCGCTGTCGATCCTGGAGGAGGCGACGGGGCGCGGCTGGGGTGATCTCCGGTTCTCCCGTTCCCGTCCCGCGGAGATCGCCTCCGCGCCCGTGCACGTCTGGCGTACGGGATTCACGGGGGTCAAGGGCTACGAACTCTGGGTTCCGCCGGAAGCCGGCAACGCCGTCTGGGAGGCCCTGCTGGCCACGCCCACCGGCGCCACGATCGAGCCCTGCGGTCACGCCTCGCAGGATGTGGTGCGTGTCGAAGCGGGCATGGTTCTCCCGGCCATCGACTACGCCCGCGCCGGCCCCGACGCTGTCAAGGCGCACAGCTACGGGCTCACCGACGAGGAGTACTGCGCCTCCCCGTTCGAGATCAACCTGGGCAGATTCGTGGACTTCGACAAGCCCGGCTTCACCGGCCGGGAGGCCCTGCTGGAGGAGAATTCGGCAGGCGGTCGCGGCCGGAGGATGCGCGCCATGCGAGCCGACTGGCGAGTGCTCGTGGCGTCGTGCGCGGCGTCCGGCCGGATGCCGATCACAGACGGGAAGATGCGGCGCTTCCCACCGCTCGAAGTGCTCAGTCGGGGTGACGTCATTGGATTCGCAACCAGCGTCGGCTGGAGTCCGAACCTGCGGGACCTGATCGGCTTCGCCCACCTGCCGGCCGGTCACAGCGGCGGCGACGCCGTCACGCTGCTGTGGGAGCAGGACGGAGCGGCGATCGAGGTCCCTGCCGCCCTCGCCGAGTTGCCGTTCGTCCAGCCGACCCGGCGGTAGCACATCGGCAGTTCAGGGAGCGCAGAGGGGATCGTGCCACACTTGCGCAACACATAAGCTCGCCCGCCACAACGGCCGCTGTGCCCGCCAGCCGCATTCGCACGACCGGCAGCGCATTCCCGGCCCATCCACACGGAGGTCAGCCATGTACAGCCAGCGAGCCATCGACGTCGGGCTCGGGCGCCGGCCCGCCGACAAGGTCTTCACCGGGGGCAAGCTCGTGAACGTGTTCACCGCCGAGGTGTACGAGGCCGGCGTGGCCATCGCCGGCGACCGCATCGCCGCCATCGGCGACGTGGGCGAGACCGTCGGCGACGACACCGAGATCATCGACGCCTCGGGCATGCACCTCGTACCGGGGCTCATCGACCCGCACGTGCACACCGAGGTCACCAAGATGTCCATCACCCGGTTCGCCTCGGTGGTGCTGGCGCGCGGCACCACGTCGGTCTGCACCGCCTTCGACCAGATCGCCCCGGTGAAGGGCATCGACGGCATCCGCTACATGCTCGACGAGGCGGCCGAGCTGCCCCTGCGCATCTTCAACCCGCCGCCGTCGAAGATCCCCTACACGATCCCCGAGGGCACCCTTGGAGCGAGCGTCGGGCCCGACGACCACCGCATCGCCATGCAGTGGGACGAGGCCAACGGCATCGCCGAGACGACCTTCGACTTCATCCGGGCCGGTGACAGCGACGTCATCGAGTCCATCGGGCTCTGCGAGGCCCACAAGCTGCCGGTCCACGGCCACGCCCCGTTCGTGACCGGGCTGGCGCTGGGGGCCTACGCCAACTGCGGCGCCCGCGACGACCACGAGTGCTTCTCCGCCGAGGAGACCATCGACAAGCTGCGCAACGGCTTCTTCTGCCTGCTGCGCGAGGCCACGATGGCCTTCAACCTGGCCGACTGCATCAAGGCGGTCACCGAGGCGGGGCTGCCCACCCGCCGGGTGAGCCTCTGCTCCGACGACACCGACACCTCCACGCTGGTGCGCCTCGGGCACATGGACCACATCGTGCGCCGGGCCATCGCCGAGGGCGTCGACCCGGTGACGGCCATCCAGATGGTGACCATCAACGCCGCCGACGCCCTGCGGGTCGACGACCGGGTGGGGGCGGTGGCGCCGGGCCGCTACGCCGACATCCTCCTGGTGGAGGACCTGGAGGCCTTCGAAGTCTCCGTCGTGTACGTGGGCGGCGAGCTCGTGGCCTCCGGCGGCGAGATGCAGCTGGAGCTGACACCGCCCGAGCGCCCGGCGGAGTTGCTCACCACCTTCTCGCTCACGCCGGTGGAGCCCGACGACCTGCTGTTCCGCACCGACATGGACGACGGCCGGGTGGAGGCCATCTCCATGTTCATCCCACCGGAGATCCCGCTGCGGCTGCGCCGGGACGTGGAGTTGACCATCGAGGGCGGAATCGTGCTGAACGACCCGTCCATCGACGTGTCCTACGTGTCGGTGCTCGAGCGCTACAACGACACCGGCTCGCGCTCCACGGCCTTCATGTCGGGCTTCAGCCTCAGCGACGGGGCGCTGGCCACCTCGCTGTCGCCGGATGACGAGAACGTGGTGTGCGTCGGCGCCGACACCGCTTCGATGGCCACCGCCATCAACCGGGTCATCGAGCTGAACGGCGGGCAGGTGGTGGCCCGCGGCGACGAGATCCTGGCCGAGCTGCCGCTTCCCCTGGCGGGGATCATGAGCGACATCTCCCCCGCCGAGATGGTGGCCGCCGAGGACCGGCTCATCGCCGCCGCCGGTGAGTTGGGCTGCGGGCTGGCGAACCCGTTCATGTGGCTGATCTTCCTGCCGATCACGGCGATCCCGCAGTACGCGCTCCTGGACCGGGGCTTCGTGGAGCAGGCCACGCTGTCGTTCTGCAGCCCCCTGGTGCGCCGGGTGTAGCGAGGCGAACGCCGCGCACGCGCACGGCCGGGGCGAGACGTGGGCCGCTGGGTCTCCGTCGCCGAAGCGGTCGGTGCGCTCGAGCCGACATCTGCGGTGGTGCTGCCACCGGGTGCCGGGGGGGCGAACGCCGTCGAGCGCGAGATCGGCCGGCAGGCGGACCGACTCCGCGGGCTCGACGTCTACAGCGGCCTGCTGCTGTCGGATTACCCGTTCCTGCGCGACGGCATCCGCTACACGACCTGGCACGTGATGCCGCCGGTGCGCCAAGCCGTCGCCGACGGCACGGTGCGATTCCTCCCGATCCGCGGCTCGCAGGTGTCGCGGCTGTTCCGCACCGGTCGTCTTCCCCTCGACGTGGCCGTCGTGCATGTCTCCCCACCCGACGGTGACGGTCTCTGCAGCCTCGGCACCTCGACCAGCTATCCCCTGACGCTGGCCCGCCTGGCGCCGGCGGTGATCGCCCAGGTGAACCCGCGGATGCCGCGTGTCGCCGGTGACGCATCCCTGCACACCACCGAGATCGACTGGCTCGTGGAGGTGGACGAGCCGCTGGGCGAGCACGCGCGGACGGCGATCACCCCCACGGCCGCGGCCATCGGGGACCATCTCGCAGAGCTGATCCCCTCGGGGACGACGCTGCAGGTCGGCATCGGCGCGATCCCCGAGGCGCTGCTGCAGAACCTGTGTGGCTCGGACGTCTCCGATCTGCGCATCTACGGCATGGGGGTCGACGCCATCGCTTCGCTCGACACGGCGGGGAGGCTGCGCGCCACGGGCGACGGGCCGCCGGCCGCCCTCTGCGCCGAGTTGATGGGCACCGAGACCCTGTTCGAGTACGCCAACGAGAACCCCGCCCTCGAGATGCACCCGTTCGACACCATCCTCGACCCGGCACACATCGGGAGCTTCGAGGGATTCGTGTCGGTGAACTCGGCGGTGCAGGTGGACCTGATGGGCCAGGCGAACGTGGAGCACCTCGGCGGCAACCAACTGAGCGGCGTGGGCGGAGGATTCGACTTCGCACAGGGTGCCTGGCTGTCTCCCGGGGGAAAGAGCATCATCGCCATGCCCTCCACGAATCGCCGGGGCGACATTTCGAGAATCGTGGCGCAACTCGGTGCGACCACCCCCGTTGGCGTCCCCCGGCACTTCACGCAGTACATCGTCACCGAGCACGGCGTCGCCGATCTGGCGGGCCTGGGACTGCGCGAGCGCGCAGAGGCGCTCGTGGGCGTGGCCGCGCCGCAATTCCGTGACGGGTTGGCGGCCTCCCTTGGCTGAGCCGATCGGAGACGGCCGTGCCATCATCGAGTTGGAGGTCACGGGCCCCGCAGGTACGTGCGTCCGAGGTGGAGCCACGGCCCCGAGCGCCGGGCCGTCAGGTGGGAAGGGAGAGGCACCGTGAGTCGACCGGTCGTGATGGGGATCAACCTCGACGAAGTGGAATGGGAGCCGGCCGAGACCATGTGGGACGACACGGGCGAAGCCGTGCCGACCGGCCTGCTGGTCAAGGTGCTCAGCACCGACGACGAGACCGGGGCGAGCACCGTGCTCGTCAAGGCCCCGCCGGGCTGGACCACCGATGCACCCGAGGTCCACAGCGTGCTACAGGAGGGGTTCATCCTCGAGGGCACCTACCACAACGGTGACGTGGAGTTGCGTGCACCGGCCTACTTCTGCCTGCCTCCCGGCACCGTGCACGGTCCCGCCCGCTCGGAGGGCCACGTGGTCCTCAGCATGCTCTCGGGTCCGCTCGACATCACGCACGTGACCCCCGAGGGCTGAATCGGGGCCGGCTCGGCAGCGGAGAGGCGCCCAGGGATATAGTGCGGTCCGGCGCCGGGCGGCGGGCTGATTCTCGACTCCGGGGGGAGAAGGCTGCCGGGCGCTTCAGCGGTTAGGAGGTCGACCATGAACCGCTCAAGACTCTTCCGCCTCTCTCTGGTCATCGGGATCCTGGCTCTCGTCGCCACCTCGTGCGCCGAGAGCAGCGCCGACGAGGCCGCTGCCGCCTCCGCTACCGCGGCCGAGGCGGCGACCGAAGCGCAGGCGGCGCGCTCCGAGGCCTCCGCGGCGAACTCCGCAGCGTCCGCCGCCGATGCAGCAGCCGCGGCCGCCGACGCCAAGGCCCTGGCCGCAGCGGCGCGAGCCGAGGAGGCGATAGCGGCCGCCGAGTTGGCCCGCGCAACCGCCGCAGGCAACGAGGAGGCCGTCGCGGCCGCAGAAGCGGCACTGGCCGACGCGCAGGAAGCCGCCGCTGCCGCCCAGGCCGAAGCAGCCAGCGCGCAGGCCGACGCGGCCACCGCCCAAGCCGAAGCGGCAGCAGCGCAAGCCGAGGCGGAGCAGGCCCGCAGCGCAGCCGAACAAGCCGCCGCAGAGGCCGAACTCGCCGCAGCGGCGCCTCCTCCCGTCGCTCCCGAGCCGCCGCCTCCGCCCGAGCCGCCGGCGGAGAAGAACCTCACGATGGCGCTCTCGGGACTGGTGACGAACGTGGACCCGGCAGTCCTCCAGGGTCGGCCCAGTCTCGTGACCGCACAGGGGGTCGTGAGCACGCTGGTGCGCTACACGCCCGAGCCTTCACCCGGGCTGAGTCTGCACAGCCCGGCAGACGTGATGGGAGAACTGGCCGAGTCGTTCGAGGTCAACGAGGACGGGAGCGTCACCTTCACACTGCGCGAGGCGATGAGCCCGTACGGCAACACCGTGACGTCCGCCGACGTGGCGTGGTCGTTCGACCGCATGATCGCCCTCGACGGCATAGCGCGCTTCCTGATGTTCCTGTCGAGCATCGACCGGGAAGGGCCCATCACCGTGATCGACGATCGGACGTTCACGCTCAACGTCACGGGCCGCAACATCCTCACGGTGCCCGTGCTGACCTACTACGCGCTCGGCATTCTCGACAGCGCCGAGGCGCAGGCCAACGCCACCGAGGACGACCCGTGGGCCGCGGATTGGCTGGCGTCGAACTCGTCCACGTTCGGGCCGTACCAGGTCGAGAGCTTCGCTCCCGGCGAGGAAGTGCGCCTCGTGAAGAACCCGAACTACTGGAACGCCGACGCTGTGGACATCGACCGGATCATCATGCGATCCATCCCCGACGCCGGCAACCGGCTGCTGCTGATCGGCAGCGGCGACGCGGACTTCGTCGCCGATTTGACCTTCGATCTCTTCGCCAGCGTGGCCAGCGGCGGCGAGTACGCGCTGGCATACGAGGATGCGCGGGACACGAACCTCGACGAACTCTCGCTGAACAACCGCTTCCCGCCCTTCGACGACCCGCTGGTCCGCGAGGCGGTGTCGCTGGCCATCGACCGCGAAGCCCTCATCACCGGCGCCTACGGCGGCTTCGGCGTACCCGGGCGTTTCCCCATGTCGACGGCCATCCCGCAGCCCCTGCCCCTGCCGGAGACGGCCGGGGCGCGCCACGACCCGGATCTGGCCAGGGACCTCCTGGCCCAGGCCGGCTACCCGGAGGGGTTCTCCTTCACCCTGACCATCAACCCGACACGGCCCGGTCCCCACGCCGAAGCCGTCGCCGTCATTCTCGCGTCGCAACTCCGCGAGGTCGGCCTCGACGCCACGATCGAGACGATCGCCACGGCCGCCGACTTCAACGCGGCAGTCAGCGGCGGCGAGATGGAGGCGTGGCTGTACTCGGTGCGCCCGATCCTCAGCGAGCCCGCCTACACGATCCCGCTGCTGTTCACATCCAACGGTTTCGCGGCCGACGGGCTGGGATACGAGGGCTACGCCAACGACCGGGTCGACGAACTCTCGGACATGATCCTGGCGACGGATCCCGGACCGGACCGGGACGTGTTCATCGACGAGGCCCGGATCATCCTGGCGACGGAGTTCCCGTTCGTGCCGCTCGTGGAGACCATCATCCCCTGGGTGTTCCGTGAGGACCTCCAGGGAGCGCGTCCCAACCCGACCGGCTTCCTCTATCCGCAAGATCTGGCCATCCCCTAGGAGGTTCAACCATGATCCGTTCCCGACTCCTGCGTGTGTCGCTGCTGATCAGCGCGCTGGTCCTTGTCGCCTCGGCCTGTGCCGCCGAGGACGACGACTCTGCGATCACCGACGGCGCGGCCGGCGCCCAGGCGCAGGCCGAGGCTGCCGGCGCCGACGCCGCCACGGCGAATGCCGAGGCAAGCGCGGCGAAAGCCGAAGCCTCGGCCGCGGCAGCCGAAGCGGGCGCGGCGAACGCCGCGGCCGAGGCTGCCGATGCCGCGGCCGCGGCCGCTGCCGCCCTGGCGGAGGAGGCGATCGCCGCCGCGAATCTGGCGCAGGCCACCGCCGAGGGGAACCAGGAGGCCGTCGCCGCCGCCGAGGCGGCACTCTCCGCCGCTCAGGACGCCGCTGCGGCGGCCCAGGCGGAAGCCGCCGCCGCCCAGGTGGAAGCCGCCGCTGCTCAAGAAGAAGCCGCAGCCGCCCAGGCAGAAGCGGAGGCGGCCCTGGCAGAAGCAGCCGCAGCCCAGGCCGAGGCGGAGCAGGCACGGACCGCGGCGGAGCAGGCGGCCGCGGAGGCTGAAGCCGCTGCGGCGCCGCCCCCGCCCGCTCCCGCGCCGGCCGACGAGCCCGAGGTATTCGTGATGGCCGTCGCCGCGGTGCCGTCCAACGCCGACCCGGCTGTGACCGAGGGCAAGCCCAGCACCGAACTCAACCCGATGTTCGCCGGCACGTTGGTGCAGTACGTGAAACCGGCCGCGGGCGCCACCACCTGGCCGAGCCCGGCGGACGTGGAGCCGTACGTGGC
This sequence comes from uncultured Acidimicrobiales bacterium, assembly GCA_964618115.1. Classification (GTDB taxonomy): domain Bacteria; phylum Actinomycetota; class Acidimicrobiia; order Acidimicrobiales; family CATQHL01; genus VXNF01. Next base: position 33,474 of record CAZTZI010000110.1, on the reverse strand, counting down.
CGAATCGGTCACCCCGATCGAGGACGGCTACCGCTTCGTGCTGCGCGATGACGCGGTCAGCCCCTACGGCAACACCATCACCTCCGAGGACGTGCGCTGGTCCTTCGACCGCATCATCGCCAACGACGGCGTCGGGCGGTTCCTGCTGAGTTGGGGCGGCGGCATCAACCTCGAGGAGCCGATCAGGGTCATCGACGACCGCACCTTCGACCTGGTGGTTCTCGACACCAACAACCCGTACTCCCTGGCCGTCCTCACCTACCACCACATGGGTCCGCTGGACAGCGTCGAGGTGCTCTCGCACGCCACCGACGACGACCCGTGGGGCGCGGAGTGGCTGTCCACCAACTCGGCGAGCTTCGGCTCGTACATGCTCGAGTCGATCACGCCGGGCGAAGAGCTGCGCCTCGTGCCGAACCCCAACTGGTGGGGCGCCGCGCCCGACATCGACCTGATCGTGGTGCGGGCCATCCCCGACGCGGCGGGCCGGTTGCAACTCCTGCAGGCGGGCGAGGTGGACTTCGCCGACAAGCTGACGCTGGCGCAGTTCGCCAGCCTCGGCGGCGACCTGCAGGCCATCGCCGCGAAGGGCAACACCACGGTGCCGCTGGTGCTGAACTCGAGCTTCGAGCCGTTCGCCGACGTGCGGGTCCGCCAGGCCATCTCCTCGGCGATCGACCGGGACGCCCTGGTGCAGGGTCCGATGCAGGGCTCGGCCAAGGCGGCGCTCTACCAGGTGCTGAGCGAGGTACCCCAACCGCCCCCGCCGGGCGATCCGGCGACCCACGATCCGGACCGGGCTCGGGCGCTGCTCGCCGAGGCCGGCTACGGCGACGGCCTGGCGTTCACGATGACGATCAACCCGGTCCGTCCCGGCCCGTTCTCCGAGGACATCGCGGTCCTCATGAAGGCGCAGCTGGCGGAGGTGGGGATCGACATGAGCATCGAGGTCATGGCGTCCTCCGCGGACTTCCAGACGAAGCTCCAGGAGGGTGCACTGCAGGCGTGGCTCTCGTCGCAGACCCCGGGCATCAGCGATCCGCAGTTCGCCTGGCTGCTGGTACACCACTCGGCCAAGGCGTTCGAGAACGCCCACGGCTACAACAACCCCCGCATCGACGAACTCATCGACCTGATGGCGTTCACCCAGTACGGACCCGACCGCGAAGCCATGGTGCTCGAGGCGCACCAGATCCTGATCGACGAGGTCCCGTGGATCCCGCTGATCGAGCTCGTGAACCCGATCTCACTCGGGCCCGACGTCGAGTCTTTCCGCATGGACATCTTCCGCCGGATCATCCCGGAGGAACTCGCCAAGAACTGATCCGACAGTCGCCGGGCAGAACGACCGCGGGCGGTCGAGCGAGAGCCGCCCGCGGTGCCCGGTGAACAATGGCCGGGCCGATCGACCGGTGAGCGACGGACAGTGACGTGAGATACCGAACGGGAGCGATAGCGAAGCGACTCCTCTTCATCCCCGTCGCGGTGTTCATCGTCATCACGCTGGCGTTCGGGCTGGTCAACCTCACACCGGGTGATCCCGCGCTGGTGATCGCCGGCGATCTCGCCTCCGACGAGCATGTCGCCGAGATCCGCGCCGAGTTGGGCACCGACAAGCCTGTACCCCAGCGCTACGCCGCCTACGTCCGCGAATTGTTCACCGAACGCAGCCTGGGGACGTCCTTCTTCACCAAGCGGCCCGTCTGGGACGAGATCACACAGCGCTTCCCCGACACCCTGGAGTTGGTGGTCCTCGGGCTGCTGGGCGCGGTGCTCTACGGCAGCCTGCTGGGGACGCTCAGTTCTTATTTCCGCCGCCGCTGGCCCGACTCTCTCTCAAGACTCAGCGTCACAGTCACCCAGTCGATCCCCGACTTCTTCATGGGCCTGCTGCTGATCTACGTGATCTTCTACATCGTCGGCTGGGCGCCCGCGCCCGTCGGGCGGATCGGGCTGCTGGACCGCCCACCGGAACGCGTCACGGGCGCGGTGATCCTCGACACGCTCATCGCCCGCGACTGGGGGCTGCTGAAGACGGCCTTCCATCACGCCATGTTGCCGGTGGTCACGCTTGCGCTGTTCTACTCGTCGCACTTCGCCAAGACCACGAGGGCGGTTCTGTCGCGGGCACTGAACTCCGACCAGGTGGAGTTCGCCCGGGCATGCGGCTTGTCGGAGTTGCGGGTCGTGGGCTACGCGTTCCGGGAGGCCCGCACACCGGTCGTCACCTACATCGGCATCCTCTTCGCCGCCCTGTTCGGCGGAGCGGCCATCGTGGAGACGGTCTTCGCCTGGGGCGGCCTCGGCCAGTGGGCCATCGACGCGATGCTGAAGCTGGACGTGCCCGCCATCCAGGGCTTCATCCTCGTCGTGGGCCTGCTGACCCTCCTCGTCTACCTGCTCTTGGACCTCATCGTGGTCGCCCTGGATCCGAGGGTGTCCTATGAGTGAGGCGCGCCTGGCTCTCCGCAGGCTCCTGCCGCAGCCGGCCACCCCGTCCGGTGGAGGCCGACGCGTCCGTCACGCTCTCCGGGTCCTCGCCAGGGGCGCTCTCGCCCACAAGGGACTCACGATCGGGTTCGTGGTGATCCTGCTGATCCTCCTCGCCGGGTTCTTCGCGCCGCTCCCCCACGATCCGATCCAGCCGAACCCCGAGAGCACGTTGCAGTCCCCCGACGGCAAGTTCTGGTTCGGGACCGACCGCTTCGGCTTCGACGTGTTCTCACGGGTGTTCGCCTCGGCTCGCCTCGACCTCCCGATCGCCCTCGCCGGCACGCTGCTGTCGATCGCCGTGGGCATCCCCCTCGGGCTGGTGGCTTCGAACAAGTCCCGCTGGTCGGAGCGGATCATGCGCGGGCTCGACATGTTCCAGTCGTTCCCGCTGCTGGTTCTGGCGTTCGCCATCGTGGCGCTCACCGGCAACACCTTGCGCAACATCATCTTCGCCATCGCCCTGGTCAACGTGCCGCGCTTCATCCGCCTGGTGCGCAGCGAGGCGCTGGTGCTGCGGGAGAGCCGCTTCATCGAGGCGGCGACGGCCATCGGCGCCAGCCGCACCCGGGTGATGCTGCGCCACGTGATGCCCAACACGATGGGCATCGTGCTGGCTCAGGCGTCGCTGGCCGCCGCCCACGCCATCATCGTGATCGCCGGGTTGAGCTTCCTGGGCATCGGCATCACGCCTCCCGACGCCTCCTGGGGCGTGATGATCAGGGTCGGGTCCCAGAACATCGCCACCGGCCAGTGGTGGGTGTCGTTCTTCCCCGGTGCGATGGTGTTCGTGACGATCGTCGCGTTCAACATGGTGGCCGACGGCGTGACCCGCCTCATCGGGCGGGCCGAGGACTGAGCCTCGTGAGTTCCGCGACCACCGCGCCGGCCCCGCTGCTGGAGGTGAGCGACCTCCGCGTCCAGTTCCGCAGCCGGCGCCGCACGGTGCACGCCGTCAACGGTGTGTCGTTCTCCATCACCGAGGGCGAGACGGTCGGCCTGGTCGGCGAGACGGGCTGCGGCAAGTCCGCCACCGTGCGGGCGATCATCGGCCTGTTGAAATCGCCGGGGCGCGTCACCGCGGGAGCGGTGCGCCTCGAAGGGACCGACCTCGTCGGACTCGGGCCCCGCCAGCTCCGCCGGATCAGGGGGGCGAGCATCGGGTTCGTCCCCCAGAACCCGTTCGGCGCCCTCAACCCCGTGCTGCGGATCGAGCGCCAGTTCCGCAACGTCATCCGAGCGCATGGCCGCGGCCGCCGCGGCGAGATCCGCAGTACGGCGCTGGACATGCTGGACGCGGTCGGGATCGCCGATCCGGAGCGCGTCCTGCGGGGCTACGCCCACGAGTTGAGCGGCGGCATGGCGCAGCGGGTGGTGATCGCCCTCGCCATGGTCCTGAACCCCCGGCTGGTGGTGGCCGACGAGCCGACGACCGGTCTCGACCTCACGATCCAGCGCCAGATCCTGGACCTGATCCGCGACCTGGCGGAGACCGAGGGGCGCTCGATGCTGCTGGTCACCCACGACGTCGGTGTCGTGGCGCAGTACTGCAGCCGGGTCCTGGTGATGTACGCCGGGCAGGTGGTCGAGGCGGGTCCGGTGCGGCGGGTGCTGACGGAGCCCGCCCACCCGTACACCGAGGCGCTGCTCGCCGCGGTGCCCCGGCGGGGGGAGCGCCTGGTGGGCGCCCAGGGCACCGTTCCGACGCTGCTGGAGTTGCCGCCGGGCTGCTTCTACTACGACCGCTGCCAGTACCGCTCCGACCCGCGCTGCGCCACCGAGGCGCCCAGCCTGCGAGAAGTCGGTCCCCGGCACTGGGCGGCGGTCCACTACGACAAGGGCGCCGGGAGCACCTGATGGCGCTCGTCACGCTCAGCGAGGTGCGCAAGACGTTCCGGCGGGGTCGCAGCCAGGTGCACGCCGTCAACGGCGTGGATCTGCACATCGAGGCGGGTGAGACGCTGGCGCTGATCGGCGAGAGCGGCTCGGGCAAGTCCACGGTGGGTCGACTGGCGCTGGGCCTCATCCAGCCCGACGAGGGCCACGTCACCGTGGACGGGATGCAGCTGGACGGGCTGGACCGCAAGACGCTGCAGGCGGCCCGGCAGAACATGACCATCGTGTTCCAGGAGCCCTTCCAGTCCCTCGACCCGCTCATGAGCGTCGGGCGGACCATTGAGGAACCGCTGGTGATCCACGAGCCCTCGCTCACCCCCGACGAGCGACGCGAGCGGGTGACCGAGACCATGCAACGGGTGATCCTCGACCCGGGCCTCTACGAACGCCGGCCCCGCGAACTCAGCGGCGGGCAGCAACAGCGCGTCGGCGTGGCGCGGGCCATCGTCACGGGCCCGAAGTTCGTGGTCCTGGACGAGCCCACGTCGTCCCTCGACCTGTCGGTGCAGGCGGGCATCCTGGAGTTGCTGGCGAACCTGCAACGTGACCTGCGCCTCGCCTACCTGTTCATCTCCCACGACATCGGCACGGTCGACTATTTCTCGGACCGTGTCGCCGTCATGTACCTCGGCCAGGTGGTGGAGACCGGCCCGAAGGCCGCCGTACTCGACACCCCGCGGCACCCCTACACCGAGGCTCTCCTGTCCGCGGCGCTGCCGGCGGACCCCACCCAGCAGCCGCCGCACATCGCGCTGACCGGCGACATCCCCAGCCCCACGCAGCTACCGGAGGGCTGCTTCTTCTACAGCCGCTGCAACTACCACGGCGACCCCCGCTGCGCCACGGAGAACCCCCCGCTACGCGAGGTCGCCCCCAACCACTGGGCCGCCACCTTCTGCAACGTCGGCAGCGCAGAGCCGGACTGAGATCATGCCGACGACTCGCGCCTGAGATCGCCGACGAATCACACATCTGACTGCCGACGATTCCTACACTAGGGGCGACCGTTGCGTCGGGTCAGCGGACGCCAACAGGGGCAGGGTGCCTTTTGGCCGCAGCCGCCAACGTGGTAGGATTCGGGGCGAGCCGGAGCGGCGCTTCGAGGTGTAGAAGGCACGCCGCCCCGGCTCTACGCCGGTTGCTAACCCGACGCCCGGGCGAGTTGCTGGATCAACCTTCCGGGACGTAGTCGGGCGCGTCGTCACACCTAGATGGGCCGTAGGCGAGTGGGGGGCGAGGCGCACCCCGCTGGCGTTGAGCGCCCGGTCCGTTTGGGAACGTAGGCGGGGTGTTAGAGCCAGCGATGCAGGATCCTGTGGGTCGTGCAACCCCAAGAGGTGCCGCTGCCGCGAGGCGCTCGGCTGAGCGCTCGGTGCTACGACGCGCCGGTGAGCGGATCCCGGGTGGGGAGTTGGGGGAACATCGAGAAGTCGCGGTCGCGTGTGAGCAGGGCTTCGGTGCCGTGGGCGACGCAGACGGCGGCGATCCGGGCGTCGTGGACGATGCCGCCGAGGACCCGTGGGCGGTTCACGAACCCGTCGAGGATCTCCATGAAGTCATCGGTCTCGCCGATCATCCGGTTCGACGGCGACGCCGCCCAGGCGGCCAGCTGCCGCCACGCCTGCTGCGGCGAACTGGCGCCTTCGCCCCAGATGCGGCGGTTGGTCACGACGCTGAGGAACTCGTAGCAGCACGGCCACGGGATCGCCCAGGGGCGTTCGCCCTCGGCGAGCGCACGCATGACCTCGTAGGCCTGTTCGCCGTGACGCGACTCCCGGCGGTGCGCGTAGACCAGGATGTTGGTGTCGACCGCGAGCATCAGGGCCCGTCGCCGCCGTAGATCAACTCCCGCAACTCCGGCCACGAGTAGCGCTCCAGCGGGTCGGGCTCCTGCGGGTCGCCGACGCGCAGATCGGCCAACTCGTAGCCCGTCGGCGCCTGGGTCGACAGCACATGGCGCAATCCCTCCTCGACCACCGCCCGAAGGGGGCGGCCCGTGGATCGCGCATGGCGCTTGGCCCGCGCCAGCAACTCGTCGTGGATGTCCAGCGTCGTCTTCACGGTCGCCATACTACCCATATTCGATCATACGGCAAGCCCATACAAGAGTTCGGCGACACTGGCTCGGGCCCGGCGGGCGGCTGGACCGCGTTGTCGGAGTCGGCTCTGGTGCCGCCGTCAGGTCCGTCAGCGTTCCCGCCCATGCCGCGACTTGGCGTCGGTTCAGAACACAGCGCGCATCGGCTCGAGCGACTGCCGTTCTAACGGCGGCGATATGCCTCCCGGCGATGTGCGACTCGAACAACGAGGACCACGAGTTCATTGTCGAGCACTTCGTACACCACCCTGTGGTCGCCGACGCGTACGCGGCGAAGGCCCCGCAGGGCTCCTTTCAGCGGGTAGCCGGCGTGCGGTTGCTCGCCGAGGCGATCGATGGCGTGCACACTGCGCTCACGATCCCGCCGAGCAATCTGCGCTCATTCTCGGGTCGCGCTGCGCTTGATCCGAACCGTGTATGAGGCCATCGACTACGGCTGCTGCGCCGTCGCTCATTCTCGGGTCGCGCTGCGTTCAATCCGAGCAGAGCAGCTCGTGTCTGACCCGGTCCCAATCGAGTACCGGGTCGGCTGGATCTCGCAGTCGCTCAAGGGCGACCTCGAGATCCTCGTAGTCCTCCAAATAGCGTTCCAAGGCCTGGCGGATGATGTCGGCCCGGCTGCGCTTCAAGCCCTCAGCGGCCGCATCCAGCGCCTCGACAAGCTCGTTGGGAACTCGTGCGGTGATTCGGCTCATGCCAACCCCCTGTTCCCTTGATGTCGATGGAGTCATTTGGGGTCAACGTAATGTCGCAAGAACCCAATGGCGACAAGCAACGGGGCAGCCCGGCGAGCGCTCCGCTCTACAGGGCGCGGCCGAGTTTGACGCAGGGACCCCGAACAGGCGACGACCCAACACATTTCCGGCGCCCGAGTCCGGGGGGCGGTCTCCTATGACAGGACCGGGTCGTCGCGGGCGGCGTCTGCGGCGCGGCGGCGGAGCGCGTTGTGGCGGAAGCGGACACGGCCCTTGGCTGTTGGGCTCAGCGCCCCCGCCGCGGTGAGGCGCCGCCGGTAGGAGCGGGCGTACTGGAGTGAGCGCCCCAGCCTGGCCGCGACGTCGGCGAGCGCCGAATCATCGGGATCCGCGAGCATCGCCACGAGGAATCGCTTGTCCATGGGTGAGAGGCGGTTCCAGACCGGTCCTGCGATCTGGTCCACCATGGTGTGCTCCGCTTCCAGGATCCCGGCTCGGACATCGGTGAGACTGATCGGCGCCTCGGCTGCCTCTTGTGCGCGCCACGCGTGGAAGCCGACGAGTTGGATCATGTAGGGGTAGCCGAGCGTGGCGTCCACCGCCTCCGCGAGGGCGTCTCGGTCGATGGCTCTGCCGTTGCGAGTGATCGGCTCGTGCAGCGCCCGGCGGGTCTCTTCGGGTGTGAGAGGGCCGAGTGGTGCCCGGGCGCATCGTTGCAGGAACGTCATGTTGGGGTCCGCGAGGTGCGTGTGCTCGATCAGCGGAAGCGCGGCGGCTGCGAACGCCAGCGGCCTGAGCCGCCGGCGGGTGACGATCTGCACCGCGGCGGCGACGTTGCGGACCTCGTCGCGGGACACGTCGTGCATCTCGTCGACGGTGAGCAGCAGCCCTTTGCCGCGCTCCGCGAGCATGCCGCCCAACCGCTCCAGCAGCGTGAGCAGGCTGGGCTCACCTCCGGAGTCTCCGCTGTCAGTCTCCCATTGCACACCGATTCCGAGGGCGCTGACCGACGTCAGCCGAGCGCGTCGTCGCCCGCCGGGCAGGCTCCGGATACAGCGTTCGGCTTCGCCCGTGATCCTGCTCGACAGTGACTCCGACGACGCGGCTGCCGTTATGGTCAGCCAACCCCGCTCAGCGGCGACCGCCTCCAGCGCGTTCAGCACCGCTGTCTTGCCCGTGCCGCGGTCGCCGGTCACGAGCAATGTGTAGTCGGGATGCGTCGGACCGGTCTCGGCGGCTTCGACGAACCGCTCGATCACCTCGTCGCGGCCCGCCAGCAGCGGCGGAGTCGTCCCGAACGAAGGCGAGAACGGGTTCTTCACAGACAGCCCGACCACGACAACATCCTACCGACTCATCGCTTCATTCCTTTTCGTCTATTCGTTGCTTTTCGTTTTTTCGTTCCTCTTCGTCTTAGCACGCTTATTCGCACCCGGGTCACGCCCGCCGGCGGCGAGCAATGATTCGGTCCTGTTCTTGAGGGTCGGCGACGGCGATCGTGCACATGGGAGTTCGGTGCCAGAAGATCTGCCGGCCGCCGTTGCGCCCGTGGACGGGGTGGCTGGTGCCACGGACTCTCGGGGAATCACGCGTCCGCCGGCAGCAGGAAACGGACGGTGACACCGACGGTGGTGCTGCGCGCCTCGCGGAAGCCGCGGGCCGGAGCGCCAGGCTGTTCATGACCGCATCGGTGACCTGATCGGCCGACCTCCGGTCGTCGAGTCGGTACGAGACCGGCGGGCTACTCACGCGGCAGGGCTCTTGATAGAGCTTCGAACGAGCGGCAGCAGCATGTCGATGACCCATTCGACGCCGTCGATGGCGTCGGCGCCGAGTAGGGGGGCCTGCCGCGCGCCGCTCGTGGCCCACTGCCAGTAGCACGTCGTAGCGCGCCGGCCGGCCATCAGGAACGACGTCGGCACCCAGCAGCCGGCGAACTCCCGTGCGCCAGCGAACACCGTGCACGGCAGGTCGGGATGCGGTTCGGCAACGACGGTCCCAGGACCCTGATCGGCCCAGCGGAGCGGCCGGGATTCGTCCACCATGGCACCCAGCCAACTTGTGGCCAGTTCCTCGGCCTCGTCCTTCCGGGCCACGCCCACCTCCCGGAACACCTCCGGCTCAACGAGGGAGAAGGGCCACTCCATCGATCGTTCGCCGCTCCCGACATCACCAGGGCCGACCGTCCGGTCACCCGCGCGGCATCCGCCGTCCCCGCCGGCGCCTACAAGGAGTCGCGATCTCAGCGCGAGCGTCGGGCCTGTACCGTCTGAATGTCCTCGGGCCAGTCACTCTTGATGAAGGCCAGCACCGCCCAGATCTCTTCGTCTGTGAGCTTGTCGGAAAAGCCCGGCATATTGCTGGGGTAGCCGGCTCCGACGACTGCGGCCGTTCCCCACTTGGTCATCTCGAACAACTGCGCATCGCTGTGATGCCAGGTATGGCCCGATGCGTCGTGGGGAGGCGCCGGCAGGGTGCCGTCGGCCTTGCGGACGGTCCAATTCGGCTCTCCTTGCAGTTGAGCTCCGTGGCACGATGCGCAGGACCGGGCGTAGACCTCCGATCCCCATGCGACCAGTTCGGGATTGGATGCGTCCGCCCCGGTGACGTCGGGAACCCGCGGAGAAGAATCCGGCCCCGGGGAGGCTCGCTGGTCGCGTCCGCCGATGACCAGCGAGGCCGCAAGCGCGACCGCGGCAACAACTATGAGCGCGGCAACGGTGGCCGCCCTGGGTGATTGCCGGAACCGCATCCACCGACAAGTCTCGCCGGCCGCGGACCGAAAGACTCAGCACCGATCCTGCGCCGCCCGGACCGCCGACTTCACAGACGCGCACCTGACATCTGAGCGCACCTGACATCTATAGGAACGTCCGGGGAGATTCAGGATTCCACGTCGCCGGAGTTCGCGCTCAGAGGGCGCGGCTGAGTTTCTCGCCCTCGTAGATGGCCTCGGCGACCGAGCGGGGGGCCACGGCGTCGCCGATGCAGTGGATGGGGATCGGACCGGCGTCGCTCAGCTCCCGGAACAGAGCGTCCTGCGGGGTGCGCATCATCGAGAGCACGACTGTGTCGACGCCGTCGACCGGCCGAAAACGCCTGGTGAGGGTCTCGTAGATCTCGACCCGGCGGCCGTCGATGGACTCGATGAAGTGGTTGGGCGACAGACGGACGTCGAGCTTCGCCAGGCGGGGGAGCAGCCAGGGGAGGTCCTGGGTGCCCGCGACCAACTCGCCGATGACGGGGAACCGGCTGAGGACCTCGACCTCGGCACCCCCCTCGCCCAGGACCTCCGCCAACCCCAGCGGCAGGTACGTGCCGGTGTCGTCGAGGACCAAGACCTTGGCGCCCAGTGCCTTGGGATCGTCGAGCGCGGCCAGGGTTGCGGTTGCGACGTCCAGCACACGGTCGCTGTCGGCGCCCGGCATCGTCTCCCGATCGGGGCGGGCGGCTGAGAACCCCGTGCGATCCCACGTCGAACCGGTGGCGCAGACGACCGCATCGGGCGATGCGGCGGCAAGCGCTTCGGCCGTCGCGGTCTCACCGAGGCGGACCTCGACGCCGTTCATCTCGAGCACGGTTGCCAGATCGTCGATGACCATCTGCCAGTTCCCCCGGGTGGGCAGCCGCCGGAGCAGATCCAGATGGCCGCCGAGCCTCGGTCCGCGCTCGATGAGCGCGACCTCGTGGCCGCGCCTGGCCGCAACCCCTGCCGCCCGCATGCCGGCCGGGCCGCCGCCCACGACGGTGACCCGTTTCGGCTCGGCGGCCGGACGGAGCGTGCCCTCGCCCCAGTCGCGCTCGCGGCCCGTGGCCGGGTTGACGACGCAGGTGACCTGACGTCCCTTCGCCGGCGCGGCCATGCACTCGTTCGTCCCGGCGCAGCGCACGATCTCCCGCTGGCGGCCCTCCCTCGTCTTGGTCACCAGGAACGGGTCGGCGAGGTGGGCGCGCACCATCGCCACCATGTCGGCGGCACCGTCGGCGATCACCCGCTCGGCAGTGGCCAGGTCCAGCACGCGACCCGCCACGAACACCTTGGCCCGGTCACCCACCACCGCCTTGGCGCGCTTGGCGTAGGGCGCCAGGAACGCCTCGGGGGCCGAGCCCATCGGCGGCACCGTGCGGTGCAGCGAGTACCAACTGCCGCACGAGATGCTGAAGTAGTCGAACAGGCCGGTGGCGGCCAGGACGTCGAGGCACTCCTCCGCCAGCTCGGGGGTCACGCCGGCGTCGCCGATGAACTCGTCGAAGGAGAGCCGCAGCCCCACGGTCATGGCGCCGCCGACGCGGCGGCGGATCGCCTCGGCCGCCTCGATGGAGAAGCGGCAGCGATTGGCCACCGACCCGCCGTAGGCATCGGTGCGTTTGTTGAAGGCGGGGCTGATGAACTGCATGCCGAGGTAGCCGTGGGCGGCGTGGATCTCCACGCCGTCGATGCCGGCCTCGTGAAGGTTGGCGGCCGACTGGCCGTAGTCGCCGGTCAGCTCGTCGATATCGGCCTTGCCGAGCGCGACCGGTGTCTCGTTCATGATCGGCGACGGCACCCGCGACGGGCCCCGCACCGGGTGCCAGTTGTCGGTCCAAGCCCGCCCGACGTCGTTGACGCCGCCGGTGCTGAGCTGCACGAAGATCCGGCAGTCGTGGGCGTGCACCGCCTCGGCCAGGCGGGCGTAGGCGGGGATCGTGCGCCGCTCGTAGGCGGTGAGCCGCCAGCCCGACGTGGCCCCGCCGGGCTGCGCGCCGCTGAGATGGCGGCTGGCGGAGGTGGCCTCGACGCCCACGAGCGCCGCGCCTCCCCTGGCCCGTTCGGCGAAGTAGGCGATCATGCGGTCACCCGGCGCGTGGTTCTCGCCGTAGGCCTGCCCGTGGGGCGCGACCATGATGCGGTGCCTGACGGTCGTGGCCCCGATCTGCAGCGGCCGCCAGATCAGCTCGAGGTCACCCATCTCAGAGCTCCCGGCCGAGCTTCTCGCCCTCATAGGTGGCGTCGGACGTGGTGCGGGGCGAGACGGCGTCGCCGATGCGGTGCACCGGGACACCCCCGGCCGCCGCCAACTCGTGATACAGCTCGTCGCAGGGGTTACGCAGCATCGCCAGCACGACCGTGTCGACGTCGTCGACTATGCGGGCGAGCTTGTTCCACGTCGTGTACACCTCGACCTGCCGGCCGCGGATCGCCTCGACGAAGTGGTTCGGCGTGAGGGTCACCTCGGCGGTGGCCAGCCGTGGCAGCATCCACGGCAGTTCCAGCGTCTCCACCAAGTGTTGCCCGATGACGGCGAAACGGCTGACGACCTCGACATCGACGCCCGCGCTGCCCAGAACCTCCGCCAGCCCAAGCGGCAGGTAGGCACCGCAGTCGTCGAGGATGATCACCTTGCGGCCCAGCGCGGTCGGGTCGTCGAGCGCCCGGCGCGCCGCGGTGGCGACGTCCAGGACGCCCGGGGCCTCCGCTCCGGGGATGCCGGGACGGTCGGCCCGCCCGCCGGAGAACCCGCTGCGATCCCACACCGAACCCGTGGCGCAGACGATCTCGTCGAAACGCCCGCCGCCGAGGCTCGCAGCCGTGGCCGCGGTGCCGAGCCGCACCTCCACACCGTTGGCCTCGACGACCGCCACCAGATTGTCGATCATCTTCTGCCAGTCGCCGCGGGTGGGCAGGCGCTTCAGCAAGTCCAGATGCCCACCCACGTCGGCGCTCTCCTCGAACAGCGTGACATCGTGCCCCCGCCGGGCCGCCACGCCGGCCACCCGCAGGCCCGCCGGGCCCGCACCCACCACGGCGATCCGCTTGGCAACCGCGGCCGCCTTCAGCGTCCCCTCCCCCCAGCGCTGCTCCCTGCCCACCGCCGGGTTCATCACGCAGTGCATACGCCGGCCGCGGAACCCGGTGGCGAGACACTCGTTGGCACCCACGCACCGCACCACCTCGCTCTCCCGGCCCTCGAGCGTCTTGGCGATCAGGAACGGGTCGGCCATGTGGGCGCGCACCATCGCCACCATGTCGGCGGCGCCCGAGGAGACGACCCGTTCGGCGGTGGCGAGATCCAGGATGCGACCGGCCAGGAAGATCTTCGCCCGGTCGCCGACGACCTGCTTGGCGCGCCGCCCGTAGTCGACCAGGAACGCCTGGGGCAGCGACCCCATGGCCGGCACGGCGTAGTGGAAGCTGTGGTAGCTGCCGCTGGAGATGCTGAAGAAGTCGTAGAAGCCGGTGGCGGCGAAGATGTCCAGGTACTCCTCGGCCAACTCGGGAGTCACGCCGGCGTCGCCGATGTACTCGTCGAACGAGAACCGCATGCCGACCGTGTAGTCGCCGCCGACCCGGGAGCGGATGCTCTCACCGATCTCGACGAGGAGCTGGGCGTTGCGGCGCGGCGAGCCCCCGTAGCGGTCGGTGCGCTTGTTGAACGCCGGGCTCAGGAACTGCATCGGCAGGTAGCCGTGCGCGGCGTGAATCTCCACGCCGTCGATGCCCGCCTTCTGCATGTTGGCCGCCGAGCAGCCGTAGTCCTCGACGAGTTCGTCGATGTAGTCCTGGTCCATCTCCCAGGGAATCTCGGTGCCCCCCGGCGACGGCACCCGCGAGGGCCCCCGCACCGGGTACCAGTCGTCGAAGTCGATGCGGGCGCCCTGGTTCACACCGAACGTGCTGAACTCCATGAAGATCTTGCAGTCGTGGGCGTGCAGCGCCTCGGCGAGCCGGGCGAACGCCGGGATCACCCGCTCCTCCCAGGCGGTGAGGCGCCATCCCGACGGCCCGGACTCGGCACTGGCCCGGGCAAGGCGCCGGCTCACCGACGTGGACTCCCCGTCGACCAGGGCCACACCACCCTTCGCCCGCTCGACGTAGTAGGCGATCATGCGGTCGGTGGGCTGGTTGTCGTCGCCGTACGCCTGGCGATGAGGTGACAGCATGATCCGGTTCTTCACCGTGGTGGCGCCGATCCGCAGTGGCGTCCAGAGCAGGCCGTCCGGTGTCATCGGGTCCGCCGCCACGCGGGCAACGCTAGCTGTTGGGTCCTGCTGTGGCGGCCGGCGGGCGGTGGTCACTGTGACCAGCGGGCCGCCGCAGGCAGTGCCTGAACGGTGGTCGGGCGCAATGCTCCGGCGCGCTCCACAGCGGTGCTCGACCCCGGGACTCCGGGCGCCGGGCGCATATCGTGGGGCGATGGCTGACTGGGCGCACGCGGGTGCCGCACGGCTCGTGGCCGCACTCAAGGCCGGCGAGGTGTCGAGCCGGGAGTTGCTGGATCTCTACCTGAGCCGGATCGAGGCGGCCGATCCGGCTCTGAACGCCGTGGTCACCCTCGACGCCGAGCGTGCGCGCCGGCTGGCCGCCGAGGCCGACGCGGCTCTGGCCCGCGGCGAGACGTCCGGGGCGCTGCACGGATTGCCCATCACTATCAAGGACACCATCGAGACCGGGGGATTGCGCACGACCTCGGGGGCACCCTGGCTGGGGGGGCACGTTCCGGATCGGGACGCCACCGCCGTCGCCCGCTTGAAGAGCGCCGGGGCCATCGTGTTCGGCAAGACGAACTGCCCCCTCTACGGCGGCGACGCCCAGAGCGAGAACGTCGTGTTCGGCACGACCGGCAACCCGTGGAACACCGACCGGTCACCGGGCGGTTCGTCGGGCGGTTCGGCCGCCGCGCTGGCCGCCGGCCAGACGGCACTGGAACTCGGCAGCGACATCGGGGGCTCGGTCCGGAACCCGGCGCACTACTGCGGCATCTACGGGCACAAGCCCAGCTTCGGCATCGTCCCGACCCGTGGGCACATCCCACCCCCGCCGGGGGCACTGAGCCTTGTGGATCTCGCCGTCGTCGGTCCGCTCGGGCGCAGCGCAGAGGACTTGGAACTGGCGCTCGACGTGCTCGCGGGACCCGACGCGAGCGACGCTGCCGCCTGGCGCCTGGAACTCCCACCGCCCCGCGGCTCATCACTCGGCGGCTACCGGGTGGCTGTGTGGCTGGAGGATCCGGCGTGCCCCGTCGACAGCACCGTAGGTGCCGTTCTGAGTGACGCCGTCGACGCCCTGGCGGACGCCGGCGCGGCGATCGACCGTCGATTGCGGCCCTACTTCTCGCTCGCCGACGCCCACCGCACCTACCAGCGCCTGCTCTATGCGGCCACGACAGCTGGACTCGCCAACCGGGTCTACGGCACCCTCCTGGCAAAGGCTGAGGAGTTGGGGCCCGACGACGACCGGCGCAACGCCCGCTACCTGCGCGACGGCACCGCCCGGCACCGGGACTGGCTCGCAGCCGACGAGGAACGCTCGCACTACCGGGAACGATGGCGCGAGTTCTTCAGCGACTGCGACATCCTGCTCTGCCCGACCGTGCCGACCACGGCGATCCGCCACGACCACTCCAACATCAACCGCAGGACGATCACCGTCAACGGCGAGGCCCGCGACTACTGGGATCAGATCATCTGGCCCGGCATGGCCAGCATGACCGGCCTTCCGGCCACCGTCGCCCCGGTCGGGCGGGCGTCCGACGGGCTGCCGGTGGGTATCCAGATCATGGGCCCGTACCTCGAGGACGCCACCACCATCGACTTCGCCCGGCGGCTAGGCGAGGTGGTCGGCGGTTACGAGCCGCCCCCGGCGTTCGCGTGAGCAAGTACGCAAGTCGGTTGGTTGCCGTCGGTTGCCCGCCCTGCCGGGGGGCTCGGCCGTGACGGAGGGCGCGGCGTCACATCCCAGCGGTCTTGCCCGGCACTTCGCCAACGTGGCCGGCCGGGAGTTCCACTACCTGCGCACCGGATCAGGGCCGGTCGTGGTGCTCCTGCCGGCCTTCCCGTGGTCGGCGGGATCGCTGGCCCCCCTCGCGAAGGCACTTGCCGGCGAGTTCACGGTCGTCGTGATGGATCTCCCCGGCTGTGGCAACTCGCACTCCCTGGGCGGCTCCCCCACCCTCGGTGACTACGCCGGCGCCGTGGCGGAGAACCTCGGCGCCCTGGGCATCGATCGCTGCCATCTCTACGGCACCGGTACCGGGGCACAGGTGGCTCTCGAAGTCGCGGTCCGCCACCCCGAGCGGGTCGCCGACGTCGTCCTCGACCAACTCCCGCTCTTGGAGGACTCCCAGCGAAGCGAGCTGACCGAGAGGTTCTGCCCCCGCTTCGACCCGTCGTGGGACGCCGCCCACATCGCCGCCATCTGGTGGTGGTGCCGCGAGCAGTCCCTGTTCCGGCCGTGGTACCGGCCGGCAGCCGCGACACGCCTGGACGCCGACGAGCCGGCGCCTGGTGTACTGCAACGCCGAGCCGCCGACGTGCTCCGCGCCGGCGATGGCTACGGGGACGGGCGCCGCGCCGCCTTCGCCCACTCGGCGGCCGGCTCGCTGGGGCGGCTCGAGGTTCCATGGACCCTGGTCAGGTCGCCCGCCGACCCGCTCACGCCGCCCGGCGCGCGTATGCCGGCGCCCGGCCCGCACGGACACGGAACGGTGATCGATCTGCCGCCGGGCCCGGACCGGTCGTTGCAGGTGCGCGCACTCTTCGATGCCGACAGCAGCGCCGATCGCTCGCTGCAGACCCCTTCACGGACATCCGCGGCGGGAGCCGTCGAACGCAGCTACCTGATGACCCGCAGCAGCCAACTGCTGATGCGCCGGATCGCCGGCAGCGGCCAGCCGCTCGTGATGCTCCACGCCTCGCCGACATCGTCAGCGCTGCTGGAGCCCCTGATGCTGGAGTTGGCCCGAGGCCGCCCCGTGATCGCCCTGGACACGGCGGGCAACGGCGACTCCGACCCGCCCCCAGGCGACGGACCGTTCAACGTCGGGGACTTCGCAGCCATCGTCAACAAGGCACTGGACGTCCTGGAGGTCGGCGAACTCGACCTCTACGGCACGCACACCGGCGCCCTGATCGCCACCGAGGTCGCCCTCTCGCGCCTCGGTGTCCGCCGGCTGATCCTCGAGGGCGTCACCATGTTCGACGACGGGGAAAGACCCGACCTCCTGCCCCGCGCTGAACTCCTGGCCAACTACCTCCCCACCTTCGAGCCGGTCTGGGACGGAACGCACCTGACGGCGGCGTGGCACTTCCGCCGGGCGTTCACCACCTACTGGCCGTGGTTCCGGCGCACCCGCGACGGCATCCGCTGGGTCCCAATGGTCGAACTTGCGGCCTTCCATCGCGGCTTCGTCGAAGTCGCCAAGCGGCTCGACACCTACCACCTCCCCTACCGGGCGGCCCTCGCCTACCCCACCGCCGACCGCCTCGGTCGCATCGAGGTGCCGACGCTGATCGCCGCGCACCCCGACGACCCGCTGCAGGCCCACAGCGCCGAGGCGGCAGGCCTCGTCCCCGACGGCCGGTCGGACGCCCTCCCCGACGGCATCGCCCGTACAGCCGCTCTCTACGAGGAGTTCCTGACCGAGCCATAGTCTGAATCCAGCGTTGCGGCGGGTTCGGGGTGTTGGCAGATGGCGGTAGAGACCGCCGCTCGTCCAGGTCGCCGGTGAGGGCACGCTCGTGCCACGGGCAGGAACGACGCCTGCTCGTGGCCCTCGGCCCCGGGATCGGTGGCCCGGATCCAAGAACGGCGCAGCCGCGGACGCCGATCCTGCCGACCGCCTCGAAGTTGCCGGGTAGGCTGCGCACTCCCGCGAACAGTGGTAATACTAAATTATGGTTAGTGATTGCATGAATCTTAGGTCAAGACTATTACGGAATTATGTTTTGGAGACGGCTCGATGGTAGGATCGGGACGTGCGACACATCACCAGGCACTTGCGGCAACAGATCGACGATGCCCTGCGGACAGCTCGGGTGGTCGTCCTGCACGGCGCCCGCCAGAGCGGCAAGACGACGCTGGCCCAGGCGGTGGCCGGCGAACTGGATGGAACATACGTAACCCTCGACAACGAGCAGATGCTCGACGCCGCGCTCGCGGATCCGCACACGTTCGTGCGCGCTTACCCCTGTCCGCTGGTCATCGACGAGATCCAGATCGCCGGCCAACGCCTCGTACGTGCCATCAAGATCGCCGTCGACGCCGACGACGCTCCTGGCCGGTTCCTGCTGACAGGCTCGACCAACTTCCTGACCGTGCCTACCATCAGCGAGTCGCTCGCCGGCCGAGCCGCCATCCTGCGGCTCTCGCCGCTGTCGCGAGCCGAAATCGCCGGCGTGCCCTGCGATGACAGCGTCGGCGGCGTGCCGGGCGTGGTCGGGCGCTGGTTCGAGGGCCGGTTCGGCACCGCCGGGACCTCGAGCGCCGGGCGCGACGACTACCTGGCGATGATCTGCGCCGGCGGCTATCCCGAGGCGTTCCGTCTCGATCCACGGAGCCGGGCGCGCTGGTTCGACAGCTACGTCGAGACCGTGGTCGGTCGCGACATCGTGGCCCTGGCGGACCTGCGCCGCGCCGCGCTGCTCCCGAGGCTGCTCCGCCTAGCTGCGGCGAGCACCGCCGGCGAGGTCAACGTCGCGGACTGGGCCCAGCGCCTCGGCGCCGACCGCGCCACCGTGGAGTCGTACTTGGGATGGCTCCGCACCGTGTTCCTCGTCCACGAACTTGCGCCATGGACGCGAAACCGCGCCGCGCGGGTGGTTCGCCGGCCGAAGCTCCATCTGACCGACAGCGGTCTCGCCGCCGCGCTGATGGGTCTCGACGCCGCGGCGCTGCGCCCGCCCACCGCCACCGCCACAGGGCCGCTGCTCGAGACGTTCGTGGTCGGCGAGATCGCCCGTCAGATCGGCGGGGCCGCGCCCCGAGTCACCCTGCACCACTACCGCGACAACGCCCGGCGCGAGGTGGATCTCGTCCTCGAGCGAGCCGACGGCGCCGTCGTGGCCGTCGAGGTCAAGGCCACGGCCTCACCCCGGAGCGCGGATCTCCGCCACGTCGCCGCCCTCCGCGACCGCCTCGACGTGGCAGAACCAGGGGCCTTCCGCGCCGGCGTCCTTCTCCACGCGGGCGCGCTCGCCGCCGGTGTCGGCGACCGGCTCCACTCGGCTCCGATCGACTCGCTGTGGAGCCCCCGCTCCTGAACGGCGCCGATCACCGGAACCCGGTAACCGCACAGGCCGAACGCGGCAGTCTCGCTCTCGCCGGAACGCCCCGGCGCCAGCGCGTAAGGTGTCCGGCGATTTCCATTCGCCCGGAGGGGAGTGCACGATGAGGCAACGGAATTTCGGGTACCGGCTGGTCGCGCTCGCGGCCGCGGTCACACTGCTCGCGGCCGCGTGCGCCGATGACGGCGCGGACGAGGCTGCGGCGGCGTCTTCCGCCGCGGCCGGCGCCCTGGCCGACGCGCAGACGGCTCGCTCCGAGGCATCGGCAGCGAACAGTGCCGCATCGGCCGCCGACGCCGCTGCAGCCGCCGCCGACGCCACAGCCGCGGCCGCGGCCGCGCGAGCCGAGGAGGCGATAGCGGCCGCCGAACTGGCCGTCGCCACGGCCGAGGGCAACGAGGACGCGGTCGCGGCCGCCGAAGCGGCACTGGCCGACGCGCAGGATGCAGCCGCTTCCGCGCAGGCCGAGGCGGCCGCCGCTCAGGCCGACGCGGCCGCTGCTCAGGCCGAAGCCGCCGCCGCGCAGGCCGAGGCGGAGCAGGCCCGCAGCGCAGCCGAACAAGCCGCGGCGGAAGCCGAGTCGGCCGCGGCAGCGCCTCCTCCACCCGCACCGGCACCCGAACCCCCGCCGCCGGAGCCCGAGCCGGTGACGTTCACGATGATCTTCCCGGCCGTGCCATCGAACGTCGACCCGGCGGTGTACCAGGGCCGGCCCACCGGCGAGACGACCCAGAGCGTGGTGAGCACGCTGGTGCGCTACGTGCCCCTGCCCGACGGGGCGACGGCGCTGCAGGGTCCGGCCGACCTTCAAGCCGAACTCGCCGAGTCGTGGACGCAGGAGGACAGCGGCAGCTACGTCTTCACGCTGCGCGAGGCTCTCAGCCCGTACGGCAACCAGGCCACCTCCGCGGACGTGCTGTGGACGTTCCAGCGCGGGCTGGAGACCGACTTCATCACGCCGTTCCTGCTGAGCGTCGGCGGCATCGACCGCGAGAACCCCATCGAGGTGATCGACGACCGCACCTTCCGGCTCGTGGCCCCCAACGCCAACTCGCTGACGCTCCCGGTGCTCACGTGGTACGGCATGGGCATCCTCGACAGCGTCGAGGCGCAGGCCCACGCCACCGACGAGGATCCGTGGGCAACCGAGTGGATGGCCACCAACTCGGCCAGCTACGGCGCCTACCAGGTGGAGTCCATGATCCCCGGCGAGGAGATCCGCCTGACCAGGAACCCGAACTACTGGGGTGCCGGCAGCGTCACCGTCGAGAACGTCGTCATGCGTGCGGTGCCCGACGCGGGCAGCCGGATGCTGCTGGTCGGCGCCGGTGAGGTGGACTTCGTGGGCGGCCTGACGTTCGACCTGTTCCAGAGCGTCGTCGCCGCCGCCGGCGACGGCATCGAGCCCATCGCCGGGCTGGACGTGAACCTGGACAAGCTGTCGCTCAACACCCGCTTCGCGCCGTTCGACGACGTGCGCGTACGCCAGGCCATCTCGCTGGCCCTCGACCGCGATGCCCTCATCGCCGGGGCGTACGCCGGTCTCGGCAACCCCGGGCTCTACCCGATCTCCACGGCGATCCCGCAGCCCGATCCGCCCACCGACGTGGCGGCCCGCTACGACCCGGACGCGGCACGGGCGCTGCTCGCCGAGGCGGGACTGGCCGACGGCTTCGAGTTCACACTGTCCATCAACCCCAGTTCGGGTCCGGGACCGTACGCCGAGCAGGTCGCCGTACTGATCCAGGATCAGCTGCGCGACGTGGGCATCGGTGTCAGCATCGACCTGATCTCCTCGCCCGCCGACTTCAACACCGCAACCCGCGGCGGCGAGCTCGACGCCTGGCTGTTCGGGACCCGGCCGCTGGTGAACGACGTCGCCTACTTCCTGCTGCTGGCCGTCGGACCGATGTCGGTCAAGCTCGAGGGTTACGGCAGCGAGGCGGTGGACGACCTGCTCGGCCGGATCGTGGCCGAGCCCCTGGGACCCGCCCGGGACGCCCTGATGGCCGAGATGCAGTCGCTGCTGGCAACCGAGGTGCCGTACGTGCCGCTGGTCGAGACCGTGCTGCCGTGGGTGCACCTCGGGGAGTTCGGTGGGATCGCACCCAACCCGCTCGGCGCCCTCTACCTGCAGGACATCACCCCGTGACCGAGGCGGCACACAGCCGGGCGGGCTGAACAGGTCCGTCCGGCCCGTGCCATGACTGCGGCTGCGCTGCGCAGCACGCTCAGCGACGGCCGCAGCAGGCTCGTCGTCAGCGCCTACGACGCGCTGACAGCCCGCACCGCCGAGGCCGCGGGCTTCGAGATCCTGCACGTCACGGGGTTCGGGTCGGCCGCGGCGCTGACCGGCGGGCCCGACATCGGCCTCGTGACCATGACGGAGACAGTCGAGACCACGCGCCGGATCTGCGACGCCGTCGAGCGCCCGGTGATCGCCGACGCCGACTGCGGCTACGGCAACCCGCTCAACGTGATGCGCACCGTCCGGGCGCTGGAGGCCGCCGGAGCGGCAGGTCTGCATCTCGAGGACCAGGTCACGCCCAAGCGCTGCGGCCACATGGCCAACAAGGCGGTGATCCCGGCTGCGGAGATGGTCGCCAAGATCGCCGCGGCCACCGACGCCCGCAGCGATGAGGACTTCGTGATCATCGCCCGCACCGACGCCCGGGCGCCCGAGGGGCTCGACGCCGCCCTCGAGCGGGCGCACGCCTACGCGGCCGCCGGCGCGGACGTGCTCTTCGTGGAGGCCCCCGAGTCGCGCGACGAGATCCGACGCATCGCCGGCGAGGTGCCGGGGCCGCAGCTGTTCAACTGGGCCTACGAGGGCAGGACCCCCCATGTCACCCGCCTCTGGCTGGAGGAATTGGGCTTCGCCTGGATCCTCTTCGCCGACGTGGCGCTGGCGGTCCACCGAGCCGCGGCAGGGTTCTACGAGCGACTCGCGGAGATCGATTCACCCGACGAGTTGCGCGATCTCCTCACCGGATTCGACGCCTTCAACGACTTCGTCGGTCTCGACGACTGGCGGCGCTCGGAGCGCCGGTACGCCGCCCCGACCGACGAGTGAGAAGGGACGATGATCCGGTGACGCGCCAGACCGGCGGGCGGAACAGCCGATGAGCCTCTCGCTCGCCGTCGACGCCGGCGGCACGTTCACCGACCTCGTCCTGACGGACACCTCCTCCGGGCACACGTGGATCGCCAAGACCCCTTCCGCGGCCGACCCGACCGAGGCGGTGCCCGACGGGATCGCAAAAGTGTGCGACGCCGGCGGCGCGAGCCGCGATGACATCGCGTCGCTGCACTACGGCTCCACCGCGGCGCTCAACGTGCTGCTCACCCGGCGCGGTGCCACCATCGGCCTGCTGACAACCGCCGGATTCGGCCAGATCCTGCACCTGGCGCGCTCCCGGACGCCGGGACCCCTCGTCGGCTGGTTGAGCTGGGTCAAGCCCGACCCGCTGGTGCCCCTCGAACTGACCCGCGAGATCCCCGAACGGGTACGGGCCGACGGGACCGTCGAAGTCCCCCTCGACGCCGGGGCCGCCCGCCGTGCCGTCGCTGACCTGACAGAGCGCGGCGCGGAGGCCATCGCCGTCGTGTTCCTGCACAGTTACGCCAACCCCGACCACGAGCTGCAGGTGCGCCGCATCGCCGCCGCGGTCGCCCCGGACCTGCACGTGACGCTGTCGCACGAGGTGCTCCCGGAGTACCGCGAGTACGAGCGCGCCATGACCGCCGTGGTCAACACCTACATCGCGCCCTCGGTGTCCCGATCACTGCAGGCCTTCGGCTCCCGGCTGCACGCTGAGGGGCTCGACTGCGCCGTCAACGTGGTGCGCTCCGACGGCGGGCTGATGTCGAGCGAGGCGGCGGCGGTGCGTCCCGTGGAGACCATCATCTCCGGACCGTCGGGAGGGGTCGCCGGCGCGCTGGCGGTCGCCACGGCTGCGGGGTTCAGCGACATCCTGACGCTCGACATGGGCGGGACCTCCACCGACGTGTCGGTCTGCACGGGGGGTGAGGCGCTGATCTCCCGCGACACGGTGGTGGGCGATCACCCGGTCCGCTCGCCCAGCGTGGATGTCCGCAGCATCGGCGCCGGCGGCGGTTCGATCGCCTTCGTGCCTGAACTGCTGCGTGGTCTGCGCGTCGGCCCCGCCTCCGCGGGTGCCGAGCCGGGCCCGGTCTGCTACGGGCGCGGCGGCGACCGTCCCACCGTCACCGACGCCAACCTGGTGCTGGGCAGGCTTCCCGCGGGCCTGCTCGGCGGCGAGATCACGCTGGACCGCGAGGCTGCCGAGCGCGCGCTGGGACTCCTCGGATCGGACCTCGGCATGAGCGTGCACGAGACCGCCCAGGCGGTCGTGGACATCGCCAACGAGAAGATGGCGGGGGCACTGCGGATCATGTCGGTGGAGCGGGGGCTGGACCCCCGGGACTACACCCTGGTCGCCTTCGGCGGCGCCGGTCCGCTGCACGGGAACGCGCTCGCCGGACTGCTGGGATGCTTCCCGGTGCTGGTGCCACCCGCACCCGGCGTGCTCTCAGCGTACGGGTTCCACACGGTCGGGCACCGGAACTCCTTCAGCCGGACACTCATCAGGGAACTGCGGGCCGGCAGGGACGAGGACGTGACCGAGGCGTTCGCGGAAATGGTCGACCGGGCACAGGCATGGCTGGAAGCGCAAGGCCTCACGGGGGGCGTGCTGGCGTACACCTGCGACCTCCGCTTCCTGCGCCAGGGGTACGAGATCGAGGTCGCGGTGCCCACCGGCGCCGGCGGCGAGGTGCTGATCGACGCCCTCGCCGAGCGCTTCCGCAGCGAGCATCAGCGTCTCTACGGGTTCGTCCCGGAGGCCCCCATCGAGATGGTCAACGTGCGCGTCGAGGCGCGTGGCCCCGCCCCGCGCAGCGATCGGGAACCCCAGAGGGTCGTGCCCGGCGACGGCAGCGCGGCGCGCACCTCCACCGGGCAGGTCTACGAGCAGGGCCGCTGGGTGCCGGCGGGAGTGTTCCAGCGCGAGCGGCTGCGTGCGGGCGACGCCGTCGCCGGACCGGCGATCATCACCCAGACCGACACCACCACCTTCGTTCACGGCGGCCACGTCGCCGTCGTCGACGCCTGGGCGAACCTCCTGATCTCACGGGAGGAGTCCGGGTGACCGCCGAGGCCGCAGCCGTGGATCTGGCGACGCTGGAGATCATCGAGAGCGCGCTCCTGAACATCCGCGAGGAGATGGACGCCGTCGTCCTGCAGTCGGCCATGTCGCCCATCATCCGCGAGCAGCACGACGAGTTCCCCCTCGTCACCGACGCCGCCGGCAACATGCTCGTGGGCCAGTTCGGCTCGTACGTGCCGCTGCTGCTCGAGACGTTCCCCGACGAGATCCGCAGCGGCGACGTGATCCTGCAGAGCGACCCCTACCTTTGCGGCGGCGCCATCCAGCACACCCCGGACTGGCTTGTGCTGTCCCCCATCGACTTCGGCGGTGAGCGGGTGGGCTACGCCTCCATGTTCGGGCACGTGCTGGACTGCGGCGGCACCGTGCCCGGCAGCATGGCCGCCACCGCCACGTCCATCTGGGACGAGGGCATCCGCATCCCACCGGTGAAGCTCTTCGCCGAGGGCCGCCTGAACGCCGACGTGCTCCGGATCATCCTCAACAACAGCCGCACGCCGGAGATGAACGAGGCCGACCTGATGGCGCTCGTGGCGGCCTGCCGCACCGCGGCGGCCCGGGTGCAGGACCTCTGCAGGCGCTTCGGGACCGGCACCTACCGCCGCGCCTGCGACGCCCTGCTGCGGCGCACGCGGGACGCCATGGCCGCCATCATCGCCCGCCACATCCCCACCGAGCCCGTGAGCTTCACCGACGTGGTGGACGACGACGGTCAGGGCAACGGTCCGTTCGAGATGAGACTCACCGTGTGGCGGGAGGGCGAGAAGGCCTTCTTCGACTGGACGGGCACCGATCCCCAGGCGCCCGGCCCCATCAACCTGGCCACCCACGAGGGAATGTTCAAGATGTTCGTGGGGATCTACCTCATCATGGCCTTCGACCCGGAGATCTCGTTCAACGAGGGGTTCCACGACCTGATCGAGGTGATCCTGGAGCCCGGATCGCTGGTGAGTCCCGAGTTCCCCGCTCCCCTGGGCCTGCTGAACATCACCCTCGCCCGGCACTTCGACGTCATCCAGGGCGTGCTGGCGCTCTGCGCCCCGGAGTTCGCCGCCGGCGCGGGCTACGGGTCCAGCCCGGCGCTCACCTACAGCGGCACCGACGACCGCGGCGAGTACTTCCAGCTCGGCGAGATCAGCTACGGGGGGCTTCCGGGCCGCCCGGCGGGCGACGGCATGGACGGGCATTCCTGGTGGCCGCTGTTCACCAACATCCCCACCGAGTACATCGAGAGCTACTTCCCGGTGACGGTGCAGACCTATCGCTCGATCCCCGACAGCGGCGGGGCCGGGCACCGGCGCGGCGGCAACGGGGTGGAGAAGGTGTACCGCTTCGACAGCGACGGCGAGATCACCATCCAGGACGACCGCTGGCAGAGCCGGCCCTGGGGATGGGCCGGTGGACTGCCCGGAGACCTGAGCCGCAAGCTGCTGTACCGAGCCGGCGGGGAGACCGAGGACCTGCCCTCCAAGTGCGACGTGGTGGCCGTGGAGGCCGGCGACTCCCTGGCGTTCATCACCGCCGGTGCGGGCGGGCTGGGCGACCCGCTCCGGCGCCCCGTCGAGTCGGTGCTCAGAGACGTGCGCGGCGGGCTCGTGTCGCCGGAGGCGGCGCGGCGCCACTACGGCGTCGCCCTGACCGAGGATCTGGAGGTCGACGAGGCGGCAACCGGGGAGTTGCGGCGATCCGGCGGGAGCCAAGGTGACTGAGCCCGTCCTGATGGAGACCTCCGGGGGCATCGCGCACGTCACGCTGAACCGGCCGGAGCGGCTGAACGCGCTGAGCATCGGGCTGCTGGGAGCGCTCACCGAGACTCTGGAACGAATCGTCGGCGACCCCGCGGTGAGGGTCGTCATCCTCTCCGGCGCCGGCCGTGCCTTCTCGGCGGGCGGCGACCGCGACGAGACCGGCGAGCCGTGGGGCGTCAGCCTCGAGGCGGACACCGCCCTGCTGCGGCGCTTCATGGAGTCCTCGCTCCTGCTGCACGAGATGGCTGCGGTCACCATCGCGGCGGTCAACGGCCCGTGCGCCGGGGGTGCTCTGGCGCTGGCGTGTGCCTGCGACCTGCGCTACGCCGCGGCTTCGGCCCGGTTCGTGACGGCGTTCGCCAGGGTGGGCCTCTCGGGCGACTTCGGCGGAACGGCGACGATGGGCTGGGTGCTGGGTCCCGCCAAGGCGCGCGAGCTCTACCTGCTGTCCGAAGTCGTCGAGGCGCCCGAGGCGAAGCGGATCGGGTTGGTGTCGGGCGTGGTGCCCGACGACGAACTGCTCCCCCACGTCCAAGGCGTTGCCGAACGCCTGCTCTCGGCCGCTCCCGGTGCGCTCGTCGCCATGAAGCAGAACCTCAACGACGGGCTGCGGCTCCCGCTCGCCGAGGTGCTCGACCGGGAGGCCGAGCGGCAGGTGCGCTGCACCCGCGATCCCACCTTCGACCAGCGCTACGGCCGCCAGGGGCGGTGAGTCCCGGCCGATGGGACGATCGCTCGCCCGTCAACTCATCGAGTCGCACCTGGTGGCCGGGACACCCGTCGCGGGCGCCGAGATCGCCCTCGCCCCCGACCAGGTGTTCATCGACGACTCCGTCGGCCCGCTGATCGCCCTCGAATTGGAGGCCATGGGCGCGGGCACCGCCCAGGTGGACTTGGCCGTCGGCTACGTGGATCATCTGCTGCTGCAGGCCGATGAGCGCAACCCCGCCGATCACCTGATGATGCGCAGCGCCTGCGAGCGCTACGGGCTCTGGTTCAGCAGGGCCGGCAACGGCATCTGCCACGCCGTGCATCAGGAGTCCTTCGGGCGGCCCGGCGCCTGTTTGGCCGGCTCGGACAGCCACACCTGCGCCGCGGGCGCGCTCGGGATGCTGGCGATCGGCGCCGGCGGGCTGGCGGTGGCGCTGGTGCTGGCCGGCGAGCCGCTGTACGTCACGATGCCGGAGATCTGGGGTGTGCGCCTCGTGGGGGAGCTCGGTCCCTGGGTGAGCGCCAAGGACGTGATCCTGGAGATGCTGCGCCGCCACGGCACCGGCGGGGCGGCGGGCCGGCTGATCGAGTACCACGGCCCGGGCGTGGCCGGGTTGTCGGTGTGGGACCGCCACGTCATCGCCCACATGGGCGCCGAGTTGGGCGCCACGACCTCGGTCTTCGGCGCCGACGGCGAGGTGCGCCGCTACCTCGACCGCCAGGGCCGCGGCGGAGACTGGCGCCGGCTCGAGGCCGAGCCCGGCGCCGCCTACGACCACCTCACCGAGATCGATCTGGGTGCGGTGGAGCCGCTCGTAGCACTGCCGCCGAGCCCCGGCAACGTCGTGCCTGTCGCCGAAGTGGCCGGCGCCGAGATCCACCAGGCGTACATCGGCTCGTCAGCCAACCCCTCATTCCGCGACCTGGCCGTCGCCGCGGCGGTCGTGGCGGACCGGACGGTGCACGACCGCGTCTCCTTCGACATCAACCCGGCCAGCCGCGAGGCCCTCGGCAATCTCGCCCGCGCGGGCCACATCGCCACCCTGGTGCAGTCCGGCGCCCGCCTGCACCAGGCCGGGTGCAACGGCTGTCCCGGCATGGGGCAGGTACCCGCGCCTGGCCGGATCAGCCTGCGCACCGTGCCTCGCAACTTTCCGGGCCGATCCGGGACCGCCGACGACCAGGTGTACCTGGTCAGCCCGGAGACGGCGGCCGCGTCAGCCCTCAGCGGCGTCATCACCGACCCGCGGACGCTCGGACCGGTCGCACCGAGCATCGACGAACCCGACGAATGGCTCACCAACCACGACCTGCTGGTCCCTCCCCCGCCCGCCGAGCAGGCCGGCAGGGTGCGGCTCGCCAAGGGGCCGAACCACCCGTCGCTCCCGCGCTTCGAGCCCCTCCCGGACCGGCTGAGGGTCCCCGTGCTGTTGAAGATGGGCGACGACGTGTCCACCGACGAGATCCTGCCGGCGGGGCCGCGCGCCATGCCGCTGTGGTCGAACGTGGAGCGGATGGGCGACTTCGCGTTCGAGGGCGTCGATCCCGGCTATCCCGATCAGGCCCGTGCACGGGGCGACCACGCGGTCATCGGGGGGCGCAACTACGGGCAGGGCTCCAGCCGGGAACAAGCTGCGCTGGCCCCCCGGTCCCTCGGGCTGCGGGTGGTCATCGCCGTGGAATACGCCCGCATCCACCACGAGAACCTGGCGCTCTTCGGCGTGCTGCCCCTCGTCTTCGGCGACGTCGAGGACTACGAGGCCATCCAGGCAGGGCACACGGTCCTCCTGGAGGATCCCCTCGGGCTGCTGGAGGCGGGCAGCGGCAGCGTGCTGGACGACACCCGCGGCGTCCGCTTCGAGGTCCGGCACGACCTCTCGCCCCGCCAGGCGGAGATGGTCCGGCGCGGCGGAGCCATCAACATGGTCCGCCGGGCAACAGCGCCGCCGGGGCAAGGCTGATGCTCGCACGCGACCTGGTCCTGCCGCATCTGCTGGCCGCACGGGCGGCCGAGTGTCCCGACCGTGAGTTCCTGGAGGAGGTCGATGGCCGTTCGATCTCCTACGGCGACCTGCATCGCGACACACTCACCTGGGCGGACGCCCACCGACGCCTCGGCGTGGACTCCGGCGACCGCGTCGCCGTGATGCTCCCGACGGGAATCGACGCTGTCAGCGCCTGGTTGGGGCTCACCTGGCTGCGCGCCTGGGAGGTGCCCGTCAACACCGGCTACGTGGGCCGGATGCTCCACTACCTGCTGGAGCACTCCCGTTCGAAGTTGCTGGTGACCGCCGCGGACTACCTGGAGCGCCTCGGCGACGTCGCCGGGGAACTCGCGCACCTGGAGACCGTCGTCGTCTGTGACCGGAACGACGTGACGAGCGATCTGCCGTTCCGGGTGATCGGGCGGAGCGACTTCCTCGCCGGCGCAGCACCCGCCACCGACCTCGGCGGTCCCGGCCCCGCCGACATCGCCACCGTCATGTACACGTCGGGGACGACCGGCCCCTCCAAGGGCGTGCTGGTGCCGTGGGCGCAACTCCACGCCACGGCATCGGCCCGCATCTTCACGGGTGACTTCGGTGCCGACGACGCCTACTACATGCCGTTCCCGCTGTTCCACATCAGCGGCAAGGGCCCCGTCTACACGTTCGCGCTGGTGGGCGGGCGCGTCGTCATGCGCCCCTCTTTCAAAACCTCGGCGTTCTGGGACGACATCCGCCGCTACCGCTGCACCACGACCCTCCTGCTGGGAGCGATGGCCAACTTCATCAACCGCCAGGAGAGGCGGCCCGACGACGCAGACACGCCACTGCACACCGTCGTGATGGTCCCGCTCATCCCCGAACTCGAGGACTTCAAGCAGCGATTCGGCGTGCGCGTCTCCACCGCCTTCAACATGACCGAGATCAGCGTCCCCCTCCACTCCGAGGGCTGGACGCTGGCGGACCTGGAGAGCTGCGGCAAGGTGCGCCCCGGCTACGAAGTGCGCGTCGTGGACCGCGACGACGAGGACGTGGGTCCCGGCAGGGTCGGCGAGTTGATCGTGCGGGCCGATGAGCCGTGGACGCTCATGGCCGGCTATCTCGACATGCCGGAGGCGACCACGGCGGCGTGGCGCAACCTCTGGCTGCACACCGGCGACGCCTTCCGCTACGACGCCGACGGCAACTACTACTTCGTCGACCGCATCTCCGACACCATCCGCCGGCGCGGCGAGAACATCTCCTCAGCAGAGGTGGAGGCAGTGGTCAACGAGCACCCCGGCGTGCTGGAGTCCGCCGCCGTCGCCGTCCCCTCCACCTGGGGCGAGGACGAGGTCAAGATCGTGGTGGTGCCCCGCCCCGGCGAGAGCGTCGAGCCGGCAGACCTGATCGACTTCCTGTCCCCGCGCCTCCCCCGCTTCATGCTTCCCCGCTACGTGGAGTTCGTGACGAGCCTCCCCAAGACCCCGACCGAGAAGGTCCGCAAGGTCGAACTCCGAGCCCAAGGCATCACCCCGACCACCTGGGAGCGGGATACGGGCTGGCTGGGAGCTACGCGTTGACGACTGAAGATATACTGCCTCCCGTCGTGAGACCGCGTCACCCGACATCGGCTGGGCTGCCCTCCGTGCGGGGAGGAGGGGCTCTGTGATTTCTCGGACTCGTGCAGCGGTCTTGGCGGTGCTCTGCGCGCTGACCTCGCTCGCGGTGATACCGCATCAGGCCAGTGCCGCCGGCGTCGATGACGGCCTCACCGGCGGCAGTTCGGACGGCGACCGGCTGCAACTCGACGGCGACGGGTTCGAACTCGACGGCGACGGGGAGCTGCCCGGCGACGGGGAGCTCCCCGGCGATCCGCTGGGGCCTGCGTCCTCGACCGGGCTGAGCATCACCGACGTGCTCGACGAGGACGGCGGCTACCGCTGGCAGGACGGCGACCGCAGCTGGCAGATGACGCTGGTTGGCACTGACGGCGAGACGCAGGGCGCGGCGGCGCTGGCGGCGCTGCCCGACGGCACGGAGACGAATTCGACTTCCGGGGCGCTGGCATTCGCGACCGACACCGGGCAGCGACTCGAACTCGGCGACGGCGTGGTCGTGTTGGTGGCGCCGGGTACGAGCAGCGCCCAAGTGCGCGCCATGCTGGCGCGCCACGGGGTGTCGGGCACCGAGATAACTTCGCTGGCACTGGAGGACGCGTATCGCGTCGACACCGAGTCGGACGCAGCGTCGCTGAGGCTGGCTGCGGACTTGGCGGGCGAGTCGCTGGTGGTCTCCGCGAGCCCGAACTGGGTGTCGCAGTTCGAAGTCGGCACTGCCTGGAACAGCGGCGCGAGCCTCAGGTCGTGGTGCGGGAGGTTCGAGAAGCAGTTCCCCGACGAGCTGTCCGCCTGCGCGTGGCACTTCGACTCGTCGACCAACTATCGGGAGCCGTATTCTCGCAAAGACCCCGCTGTCGACATCAATCTGGCCGATGCATGGCAGTCGACGATGGGCCAAGGCGTCGCTGTCGCAGTGGTGGACGACCAGTGGAACGGCAGTCATGAGGACTTGGCGCCCAACGCCGACCTCACCAAGAGCCGAGTCTGGCGCAGCGGGGGCACCGGAGAGTCCACGGCCCGTCACGCAACCAAGGTGGCGGGGATCATCGGCGCCCGCGACAACACGGTCGGCGGGCGCGGCGTGGCGCCCCGCGCGAAGCTGCTCAACTATCCGCTCATCGAGAACTCGAGCTTGTCGAAATGGGCGAGCAGCTTCACGCTGAACGGCCCGGTCGTCGGGGTCTCGAACCACAGTTACGACCAGGGGGAGAATCCGGCCCTGAAGCGAGTCCCGTACACCGTCTGGGCTGCCATGAACAAGGCGATCGCCTCGGGTGCCGGTGGCAAAGGCACGGTCCTCGTCAAGGCAGCCGGGAACGGGGGCACGGATCCATGGGGCCGTGCGACGCCCCACAACGCCCGCACGAGCCTGGACGAGTTCCACAGTCACCCCGGGGTCATGGCGGTGTGCGCCCTCGACGCCTACGGGGACGCCGCGCCGTATTCGATGGAGGGGCCGAATCTGTGGCTGTGTGCGCCGTCGAGCGGGACGCAAGGCTTGCGCATCATCGCGCCGCACGGCAACAACGACTACGGCACCCTCGGCGGCACGAGTGCTGCCGCCCCCCAGGTGGCGGGCGTGGCGGCGCTGGTGCGCAGCGTCAACCCGAATCTGACGTGGCGCGATGTGAAGCTGCTGCTCGCGGACACCGCCACGAAGAACAGGCCGACCGACGCGTCGTGGCGGGCGGGCGCGGCGCGGTACTCCGATTCGTCGAACAGCTACAGCTACAGCCCCAAGTTCGGGTTCGGTCTGGTCAACGCGGACGACGCGGTCGAGAAGGCGTTCACGTGGCCGCTGCTGCCGCGGATGCATAAGGTGACCAAGTGGGCCGCAGGCGCCGCCGTGCCGAACAGCGTCGGCACGCTCGAGCGGACACTGACGCTCTCGACCGATATCGACTTCATCGAGCACGTCGGCCTGTCGCTCTACATGAAGACCAGCGATTTCCGCGACTTCACCGTCACCTTGGTGGCGCCGTCGGGGCGGGAGTCGCTCATCATCGACCACACGGGCGAGTGCGACAAGCCGGGCATCCTCTGCGGTCTCAACGGCGTGTTCTACTTCGCTTCGACGCGGCACTTGGGAGAGGATCCCTCAGGCACCTGGAAGCTGCGGATCAAGAACCACACGGCGAAGAACATCGTCGTCAAGAAGCGGGAGGGCCAGACCGGGGACCCGGACATCCACATCGGCGACCAGCCGTCCGGCAGCCTGGTGACGTGGGGCCTGACGGTCAGGGGCCACGACTCCTCTGAGCGCGTCTCGACGCCGAGGCTGAAAATGAGAGTGGGCGCCACGGACGCGATCACCGCATCGGTCGACGAGGGTTCCTCGCTGCCGGTCACGGTCACCGTCGACGGGCCCGCGCCGACTGCTGATCTGGTGGTGCCGGTGACGATCAAGGCCGGCACCGCGCAGCCGGGCGCGTCGCAGGACTACGTGCCGATCACGTCGGTGACGATCCCGGCGAGCTCGAAGTCCGCGACGGTGCCGATCGCGGTCAACAGCGACGCCGACGCCGAAGGGGACGAGACCTTCACGGTCGGGTTCGGCGCCGCGCCGTCGGGGTACCACCTCGTCGGCCTGCCGACGACCGTCACCGTCGCCAATGTCGTGCCGTCGAAGCCTGCGGTGAGCATCACGGCGGGTTCGGGCGTGACCGAGGGCGGCTCGGCCTCGTTCACGCTGACCGCCGCCCCGGCCCCGGCGTCGGCTCTGACGGTGGGCGTCACCGTCACCCAGAGCGGCGACTACGCCGCGTCGGGCACGACGGGAACCAAGACGGTGACCATCCCCACCGGAGGCAGCGCTTCCTACACCGTGGCCACCGTCGACGACTCAGCCGACGAGGCCGACGGCTCCGTGACAGTCACCGTCAACGCCGGCAGCGGCTACACCGTCGGCCTCGTCGGCTGAGTCGTCGACGGTGGCGACGGTGTAGGAAGCGCTGCCTCCGGTGGGGATGGTCACCGTCTTGGTTCCCGTCGTGCCCGACGCGGCGTAGTCGCCGCTCTG
>CAZTZI010000109.1:0-7859 GCA_964618115.1 uncultured Acidimicrobiales bacterium | reverse complement strand
CG
This sequence comes from uncultured Acidimicrobiales bacterium, assembly GCA_964618115.1. Classification (GTDB taxonomy): domain Bacteria; phylum Actinomycetota; class Acidimicrobiia; order Acidimicrobiales; family CATQHL01; genus VXNF01. The sequence goes on along the minus strand of CAZTZI010000109.1, from coordinate 7,857 downwards.
CAGCTCGTCGAGCCGCACCCACAGAGCCCCGTCGGCGTCGGCCCGCTGGGAGACCTCGTTCGTCTTACCGTTAGCGAGGATGATCAAGACCACTCCCCGAGAGCCGAGTCGCCCAGCTTAGCTAGCACGTGGCCGACGCCGACGACTGGGTTTGGTTCTGCTACTCGGAGTTCGCGGACATGATCGGCCAGAAGCACGTCCGCGACGGCGACGTGTGGAGCCTCGGCTCGGTGCCCGAGGTCCGCCGCATGGGGCTGGAATCTGCGATCGCCCCCGACTTCGAGGTGACCGAGCGCAACGGCGACACGCTGCGGCTCTCGGATCTGCGCGGTCACAAGGTGGTGCTGTTCACCTGGTCGTCGTGGTGAGGATGCCGCATCAGCCTGCCGGTCTGGCAGGAACTGTACGAATCCATCGGTCCGGACCGGTTCGAGTTGATCAGCGTGGCACAGGACTCCGGGGGCCCCGGGGCCGTGGACAAGTGGCTCGACCGGGCTTCGCCGACCCACCGGTGCGTCGTCGATCCGACGCACCAGATCAGCTCGCTGTTCGGCTGGGTGAACGTGCCGTCGGCCGCGTGGATCGACGAGGACGGGCGCATCGTTCGCAGCAGCGAAGGGGCGTACCCGGCCGAGACGACCTACAGGTTCGGCCTCGGCAAGGTTCGCCTCGGCGACAACGCCTTCGCCGCCGCGACCCGCGACTGGATCGAGCGGGGAGCCGACAGCGAGCACGTCTGGTCGGCCAGGCAACTGGCGGAGCGGCTCAGGCCCGTCGACGACGACACGCTGCTGGCAGAGGCGACGTTCAAGCTGGCGCTGCACTTCGAGGCGGTGGGTGACAGCGAGCGCGCGCGGAGGCACTTCGCCGCGGCCGAGCACCTGGCGCCCGACAACTGGAACTACCTGCGGCAGGGCTGGACCCACACGGGCACGGTCTATGCCTACCTGAAGGTGCTGAGGCGGACGAACCACCTGCGCAAGAACTCCGACAAGAGCTACTACAACCCCATGGGGCTGCCCGACGAGAACTACCGCCGGTACACCGAGCCCGAGTGGCTGTGGACCCCCGCCGTCCGGCGGGCCAGGCAACTGCTCCGCCGCTAGCGGGACGGTCGGCCCCTGGCGGCTACGTCGAGGCGGCCACCGCCGCCTGCTGATCGAGGTCGGGTGATCCGGCGCCTCTAAGCGTCGAGGACAGCTTGGTCGTAGAGGCCGTCGGCGAGTGCGGTGATTTCTTCCAGCATCGTGAGCTTCGACCGCCAGGTAGCCGGGATGGCCTCCGCGCCGTAGTGGGCGCCGGCGATCTGGCCGTAGATGGCGCCGGTCGTGTCGGCGTCGTCGCCGAGGTTGACCGCCAGCAGGGCGCCGTCGCGGAAGTTGCCGGAGCGACCGAAGGCCCATAGGGCGGCTTCGAGCGCGTCGACGACGTAGCCGGTGCCCTTGATGTCCGGCGGGTCGAGACGCTTGAACGATCCGTCGGCGACGCGGGCGATCCCCTGCACCAGCGGGTCGCGCTCCCAGAGCCCGTCGACTGGGCAGTAGTGGGGGGACAGCAGCGTGTCCTTGTCCTCGCCGCGCAGGGCGCCGACCAGCAGGCCGGTGTAGTAGCGGCAGGCGTCGACGGCCTCGTGGGCGGCATGGGTGGTGCGGGAACTGTCGGCGGCCCTGGCGATGGCGTCGGCGGCGTCGCCGGCGAAGAACATCGGCACCGGCGCCAGGCGCATGAGGGAACCGTTGCCGGCGGTGTGCGGGTCGGTCGAACCGGCGTAGGGGTTCTTGTACCGGATGAACTTCGCCAACGCGTTGAGTGTGGTGGTCCCGGCGTCGAAGCAGGTCCCCGTCGAGGAGAGGTAGCCCTCGCCCACCCAGCGGACGTAGCGCTGCATCTGGTCCATCGGGTCGAACCCGTTGCACTCGAGCAGGCTCGTGGCCAGGCACAGGGCCATCGAGGTGTCGTCGGTCCACTGGCCGGGCTGTAGGTCGAACGGCCCGCCGCCGACCATGTCGTCGATCGGCTCGAAAGTGCCGGGCGACCGGAACTCGAGGGTGGTGCCGAGCGCGTCGCCCGCCGCCAGACCCAGCAGGCAGCCCCTGAAACGGTCCCGTTCGGTGACCTCACCCACGGGGGTGCCGCCCAGGGGGTTCGGCCCAGTGGCGGACGTAGGCACGCTGCTCGTGTGTCTGCGGCGAGTGGGGGTGGTAGTACGACTTCTCCACCCCTCGCCACCACTCGGCGATCTGGGCCAGAGCCTCGTCGCCCGTCATGCCGTGGCGCACGAGCCAGCAGCCGACCACGGTGCCGGTGCGGCCGATGCCGCCCCAGCAGTGCACGTAGACGTTCCGGCCTCCTCCCAACGCCGCGTCGATGGTGTCGAGGATGTCCGCCATATCCCGTTGGCGGCGCGGCACGCCCATGTCCCGGACGGGATGTGGCGCATGGGTGACCTTCATGCCGAGTCGGTCGGCCTCCTGCGCCGCGATCCCGGCATACGGTGCCAACCCGTCGTGCTTGCGGGTCAGGTCGACGAAGTGGTCGATCCCCGCTCGGAGAAGGGTGCGCAACCTGCCGGCGGCCTCCGTGCGGCTCCTGGCGCCCGGGTACTCGCCCGCCAGGAAACGGCCCGGAACAACCCAGTACGTGTTCGCCATCGGCGGATCACTGCTCCGAGTCGCGTCCATGTCCACGGACACTACGACCCCATGACTCGGTTGACGGCTGCTTCACGTACCGAGCAGTGCAGCGAGTGGTACGCGGCTGAGGCGGGCGTCGAGTGTCGGCAGCGGTGCGTCGCGTCGTGGGCTCGGGCACGCGCCGGGTACCGTCGCCGGGCGGGCGTAGAGTTCGGCGGTGAGCGAGACGCCGCTGGTGGCGGCGGGTGCGACGGCCGTGAAGAGCCGCAGCGACCTGTCGCTGGGGATCGCTGCGGGGACCGTGGCGGTCACGGCGTGGGGCTCGTCGGGCATCATCGTGCGGTTCCTCGACATGGGCGCGCTGGCCCTGATGGCCTACCGGTACCTGCTGTATGCGGTCGTGATGGCGCTGGTGCTGGGGATGCGGCGGGCGCCCGTCACGCTTGCGGGCATGCGGCATTCCCTGTGGGGCGGCCTCTCGTTGGGGGCGGTCACGGGCCTGTTCATCGTCGCCGTGCAGCACACGACCATCGCCAACGTCACGATCATGGCCGCCCTGCACGTCGTGGTCGTGTCGGTGGCGTCGAGGCTGCTCTTCGGGGAGCGCATGCACCGGCGCGACGTCGCCTTCGCGGTGCTGGCGATGGGCGGCGTGGCGGTGGTGGCGCTCGGATCGGCCGGCAGCGAGAACTGGTCGCTCGGCGGCGACCTGGCCGCGGTCGGCGCGCTGCTGGGCTGGGCGTTCTACTTCTTCGCCACGCGGCGCGCCCAGACGAAGGTGTCGACGCAGGAGTACACGGTCTGCGTGGCGATCTACGTGGGGGTGCTCAGCCTGCCGCTGGCGGCGCTGGCCGGTCAGGACCTGTCGTGGCCCGCCGGTGAGGAGTGGATGTGGCTGGCGGTGCTGGCGTTCGGGATGGGGATCCTCGGCCACAACGCCATGAACTGGTCGCTGCAGCACGTGCCCCTGTGGCTGGCGTCGACGCTGTCGCTGCTCACGCCCGTGGTGGCCTCGGCGCTGGCCTGGCTGGTCTTCGACGAGGCCCTCTCCGTGTTGCAGATGCTTGCCATGGCCCTGGTGGTAGCGGCCCTGGCGATGATCGTGCGCAACCAGTCGCGACCGCGGGGCGGGAGCGTGCCTGCGGCTACGGGATGAAGCCGGCGGCGGGGTCGTAGGGCTCGGTGGGCGGACCCTTGAGCTCGATGGTGTTGCCTGCGGGGTCCCGGATGTACAGCGACGGGCCCCGCCCGTCGGCGCCCCAGTTGTTGGCCAGGTCACCGGTTTCGATGCCGTGGGCGGCGAGGTACCGGCGGACCTCGTCCTCGTCGAAGGGTTCGATGCGGATGCAGACGTGGTCGACGTTGTGGGCCGTGGCTCCCGGCGGCGGACCTCCGGAGACGCCGAGCGGGCCGGCGGTGTCCACCAGGTCGATGAGGAAGTCGCCGGCCCGCAGGTGGTACAGGCCGAGCTCGGTCCGGGCCGCTTCCAGGGTGCAGCCGAGCACCTCCTCGTAGAACCGCTGGCAGGTCTCCACGTCCACAACCCGCAGAACCACATGATCGATGGCCTTCAGGCGAAACACCAACCAACCTCCCCGGTCAGCCGCAGACCCGTCCGCGCGCCGACACTACACGCCCCGCCCACGACCCGACCGAGCGCGCGGGGGGCGGGGATCAGTCCGGGATCCAGGGTTCGATGTCGACGCCGGAACCGTCGGCGATGCGCTCGCCCGAATGCGGGGAGGTGGGGCATGTTCTACGGCCGACACTCCGCAGACTCAACCCCGCAGATTCACGTCCGTTGCCTTCCGGGTCAGGCCTCCTGCAGGCGCGCTCCCGGCCAGCGGACGGTCATCCTCTCGAGGAGGCCGATGAGGTTGAAGAACACGATCCCCCCGGCCGACGAGAGGACCAGGCCGGCGAAGAGGCGCTTGGTGTCGAGGCGGTAGCCGGCCTGGATGATCACGAACCCGATCCCGCGGTCCGAGCCGGTGAACTCGGCCACGATGGCGCCGATGACCGCCAGCGTGGAGGCGATGCGGAGCCCGGCGAAGACGTACGGCAGCGAACTCGGGACGCGCAGGCGCCAGAACACCGACGTCTTGCGGGCGGAGAGGACGCTCATCAACTCCAAAGCCTGAGGGCTGATGGATCGCAGGCCTCTGGCCGTGTTCACCAGCACGGGGAAGAAGCAGATGATCGCCGCGATTGCCACCTTCGGGACGAGCGTGAAACCGAACCAGATGGTCAGCAGCGGTGCGATGGCGACGATCGGGATCGTCTGCAGCACGATCGCCCACGGGAACAGCGCCCCCTCGACGGCACGAACGTGGACGAAGATGACCGCGGCCACGAAGGCCGCGCTGCTGCCCACCAGGAACCCCAGGACCGCCTCGAGCATCGTCCAGCGCAGGTGGCCGAACAGCGACCACCCGTACTCGCCCAACTCGGTTCCGATCTCCGAGACCCGGGGCAGGAGGTACGTCGGCACGTCGCGCGCGACGACCCAGAGTTCCCAGATGCCCAGCGCGGCGAGGAACAGCAGGGCGGCCGGGACGTACGTCCGCCACTTCGAGCGACTGCGGGGGCCGGCTCCGGCGCCGTTCAAGGTGTCTCACCCTTGCCATTGCCGACGACCCCTGGGTCGATCTGCAAGAGTTCCCGCAGTTCACCGTTCAGTGCGGCGAAGTCGGGGCGGTAGCGGATGGTGAGTTCCCGCGGACGGCCGAACGGCACCTCGGCGATTCTCATCACCTTGCCCGGACGGGGACTCAGCACGACCACCCGGTCGGACAGGAAGATGGCCTCCTGCAGGCTGTGGGTCACGAACAGCACCGTCGAGCGGGTCTGCTGCCACACCTCGAGGAGCTGGATGTTCAGATTGTCGCGGGTGAACTCGTCGAGCGCACCGAACGGCTCGTCCATCAGCAGGGTCGAGGGGCCGTAGCTGAGCGCCCGGGCGAGCGCCACGCGCTGCTGCATCCCGCCGGAGATCTGCTCGGGGTAGTACTCCTCGAAACCCTCCAGGCCCACGTCCCGCAGCAGGCCGCGCGCATGCTCGGAGGCATCGGCCACCGCGTGCGGGTTGCGCTTGCCGAGGATCCGGTCCGGCAGCAGCACGTTGCCGAGCACCCGCAGCCAGGGGAACAGCACCGGACTCTGGAAGACAAAGCCGAACTCCACGTCGCGGCGGGCCTCGTCGGGTGTCTTGCCTCGCACCGTCACCGAGCCGGCGGTCGGCTGCTGGAGGCCGGCGATGATCCGCAGGAGCGTTGACTTGCCGCACCCCGAAGGGCCGACGATGGCGACGAACTCGCCGTCGTCGATGTCGAAACTCGCATCCTCCAGCGCCGTGATCGGCTCGTGGTCCCCGAACCGCATGGTGATGCCGTCGACGACGATCCCCCCGGGACCGCCCGCTTCGGCGGGGCCTGCCTCGCTCACGCGGTTCTCTTCGTGGCCTCGTACCGCCGTATTCCCTCGAGCGCCACGTCGATGGCGTTGTGCCAGCCGGCCACGAGAGGCTGGTTGACGCCCTCGTAGTCGACGTCGGTGGGTGCCGTGAAGTTGTAGGAGACCGCACAGACCATCGCCGCCTTGACCTGGCGCAGGTGCGCGATCGTGAAGATCGCCGACGACTCCATCTCGACGTTCATGATCCGCTGGCGGATCATCCGCTCGACCCACTCGGGGGTCTCGGCGTAGAAAGCGTCGCTCGACACGTTGAGGCCGACGTGGGTGGCGAACCCCCGGCTGGGGCTCAGATCCGACGCCGCATCGATCAATGCCCGTACGAGGAAGTGGTCGGCGACCGCCGGGAAGCCCTCGTCCACGTACATGGCGCTGGCGCCGTCGCAGCGCATCGACGCCGTGTTGATGAGGATGTCGCCCTTGTCGATCCCCTCCACGAAGGCGGCGCTGCTGCCGACGCGGATGAAGTGTGAGACCCCCACGTTGCAGAGCTCCTCGACGGCGATGGCGGCCGACGGGCAGCCGATCCCCGTCGACGTGGCGCTGACGGGAATCCCCCGGTACGAGCCCGTGACGGTCCGGTACTCGCGGTGATCGGCGACCTCCCGCGGATCATCGAGGTGCTCCGCGATCAGCGCCACCCTCCCCGGGTCGCCGGGGAGGAGCACGTAGCCGGCGACATCGCCGGGCCGAACCCTCAGGTGGTACTGGAGTATGTCCTGGGTGGACGCGCCCTTGTCGAAGATTGCCAACGCGCTCCTCTCGCCGGCGAGCGACGGTGTCTCCGGAGATGCCCTACAGCGGGAACAGCATCATGCCATTCACGAGTAGCACACGTCGGAATAGACCGAGTTGAGATCCACGTCGACGTCGAGGCCGCCGTAGTCGCGCAGCACCTCGTCGACGGTCTCCCAGCGGCTGTGCTTCATCGAGCCGATGCCGTCGGCGACCGCATCGGGCGTGAGAACGGCGTTCTTCACCGCATCGAGACTGCGAGTCTCCTTGGCCCGGTCGAGGTTCTCCGGGTCGACCGCCATGACGATGTCCAGGGCCTCGGTGGGGTTCTCGAAGGCGTACTCCCAGCCGCGGGATATCGCCCGGACCATCGCGCACACCACATCGGGGTTGTCATCGAAGTAGTCCTGTGTTGTGAACAGTGCGTTGGCCGAGGTCTCGATCCCGTAGTCGTAGGGGATGAAGACCCGGACCTCGTAGCCCTGCTGCTCGGCGAGGATCGGCTCGTTCGTGGCGAACACCGTCTTCATGTCGACGTCGCCGTTGAGCAGCGGAGCGAGGTCGAACCCGATGGCGACGTGCTCGAGCGAGTCCACGTCGATGCCGTTCTTCGCCAGCATGGCCTGGGTCAGTTGCCACGGCCCGCCCTCGGCGAATCCGATCCTCCGACCCGCCATGTCCTCGAGGGTCTCGATGCCGGAGTCGGCGAGCGTGAGCACCGCCCCCGGGTGCTTGTGGAAATACGTCGCGACGGTGATCAGCGGGATGTCCTCGGCGGCCGCGAACAGCAGCGAGCCGGTGTCGTGGAGCCCGAACGTGTCGGAGCCGGCCGCCACGAGGGTGATGCTGTTCACGTCGAACCCTCCCGGGTTGATCGTCACGTCGAGGCCCTCCTCGGCGAAATAGCCCTTGGCCGCGGCGACGAACGAGCCGGTGAACTGCGTGTTCGGGAACCAGGGGAGCCGCAGCGACACCGAGACCGGCTCTGGTGCCGGCTCCGACACGTTCGGGCTCCACG
>CAZTZI010000108.1:0-5173 GCA_964618115.1 uncultured Acidimicrobiales bacterium | reverse complement strand
CTGTGCGCCACCGCGGCGCTGCCCGGCGGCACCTTCCTGGTCGCCCAGCTGTTGCGGCGGCGCCGGATCCGCCATCTCCCCGTGGTCTTCGGCGCCCTGTCCAAACAGCGGGTTCCCGAAGACCTGTTCGGGCACTGGCTCGGCCCGCTGCGCCGCAACCCCAAGGTCCGCCGCGACCTACCTCCGCGCCGTCCCCGAACCCCACCAACTGCTCGCCCGGGCCGACCAGCAGCGCAGCTTCGCCGGCCCGGTCCTCATCATCTGGGCACGAGACGACAAGCTCATGCCGCCCACCCACGCCGAACGACTCGCCGAACACTTCGCCAACAGCCAACTCGTCTGGATCGACGACAGCTACACCCTCATCCCCATCGACCAGCCACAGGCCCTCACCGACCACCTCCACACCTTCCTCGCCGCACATACCTGACGCCAGCGGGGATCGAGCGGTGACCTAGCTTGAAATCAAGTTGTGAGACTTACAACATAGTTTCAAGTCTCACAACTCGCTAACGTCTTACCCGTGGAAGAGACGCCCTCGGCAACGCCCGTCGAACACTCGACCTCCGAACTCCAGCCTCGGGTTGACGAGGCGGTGAAGCGCGTTCGCGAGACCGGCACCGACCTCCGGAACGTCGAGATCAAAGCGGCACAAGGCGGACTGCCGCAGTCGGTCAAGAACTCCGCGTGCGCCTTCGCGAACACGCATGGTGGCCTCGTGCTCTTGGGGCTCGGCGACAGCGACTTCCAGCCCGTGCCCATTGACGCCGCCAAGCTGGCCAAAGACCTCGCCTCCACCTTCGCCGACGATCTCGAACCGCCGCTCCGCCCCGACATCGACATCGCAAACGTCGACGGCCGCCTGGTCGTGGCAGCGCTCGTCGACGAACTGCCCGCGGGCCGCAAACCCTGTTACGTGAAGAAGCGCGGCCTTGAGGGCGGCTCATACACCCGAACTCATGACGGCGACCGCCGACTGAGTTCGTACGAGATTCATGTCCTGATGTCCGGCCGCGGACAGCCCTTGGACGATGTCGTCGTCGTTGAAGGCGCTCGGCGTTCAGACTTGGACCACGACCTCGTCGCCTCCCTTCTCGCCCGCATCCGCCAGCGTCGGGGGCCCGCGCTCACCAACGCCGACGATGACGACGTCCTGCGCATGCTCCGCGTCCTCGTCGGAGACGGACCCGAGCCGTCGGTCACCTTGGCCGGTCTGATGTCGCTCGGGCGTTACCCGCAGCAGTTTCTGCCCCAACTGAACGTCACGTATGTCGCGTTCCCGACCACGACGGGCGATCCGCTCGAAGACGGCACTCGATTCCTCGACAACGAGTCGATCGATGGCCCGATCCCTGCCATGGTGACCGCAGCACAGGCCGCCGTGCGACGCAACAGCACGCGCCGGGCAGTCGTCTCCGGCGAGGGCCGCCAGGACGTTTGGGAGTATCCCGGCGAGGCCGTGCGGGAGATCGTGGTCAACGCCCTCCTGCACCGCGACTATCACCAACTCGCGCACGGCGCCCAGGTGCGCATCGAGGCGTACCCCGACCGCCTCCGAGTCACTAGCCCCGGCGGCTTCCACGGCGACATCAACCACACTCGCCTGTTCACCGAGCCGCTGACTTCATCCCGTAACTCGCACCTTGCCAAGCTCCTGGAGGATGTCGAGATCCCTCGCACAAATCGGACCGTTTGCGAGAACCGCGGGGCGGGACTCGTGGCGGTGGCCCGCGAACTACGAAAGGCGGGCCTCGCACCGCCCGACCTCGTCGACGGCATCAGCGAGACCACGATGACCATCCGGGCCACCGCGCCCGCGGTGCGGTCCCGCCAACAGCCCGACCGCACCGACAAGGAAGCCGAACCCGGTCGCCTCATCCGGGTCCGGGCAACCGACAGCATGCCGCCGATCCTCAGCACCGGCGCGACGACCGATCCCCGTGATCACATCCGGGAGTTGCTGACAGACGGGCCGCTGCCAACCAGGGCACTCGCGGAGGCGCTCGGCATGACCCCGCAAGGAGCACTCAGACACCTGCACAAGATGGAGGAGGCCGGCGAGGTGGAACAGACCGAGTCGTCCCGGCGAAGTCCACTCAACCGCTGGCGCCTGACGGAGTCGCGGAACCCGGCTGAGTAAGGCATCACCGGTCGACGCCGTCTTCTTCGCCCACTACCGCATCCGCGCCCTGCTCTACGCCGGCAAACCCAACTGGGCGCTCCTCGCCAGCGCCACTCCCCGCTGAAAACCGAAGCGCCCTCATAGTCGGCTTCCGCGCCGGCCAGATGAGCAAACGCTCCACGCTCAGTCGGTGAGAGTGCTTGAGTTGAAGCGATCGAGGACGCTGTCCAAGACGAATTCCTCGTGGACAATCAGCCTGCGGCGCTCGAAGACCCCCTGAAGGGCCGGATCCCAGGGGGTCGCGCCGCAGTCCTTGGACTCACGTTCCAGCCCGACGCCGGACTGCGTGGCCATCTCAACGGCCACCTCGTACTCGGAGACATCCATCATCCAAGGTTCGCAGCCGGCGGCGTGCATGCGGCGGCAGATGGCGAGGCCCGCTGCGTCGAAGTCGCCGTGGTACAGGAGGCGGGCGCCGGAGCGCTGCAGTTGGCCGAGCAGGGTCCGGACCGCGGTGGTGGGGTTGCCGTTCGTGGTGACTACGCCGCCTGGCTGCTGGCGCTCGGCGGCTGCCTCGACCAACCGCGGGTTCTCGACGACCAGTACTGGTGTGCCGGCCGGCACACCGACCGGATACTTCTGCAGGGCGACGAGGTTGAGGTGGACGGGGAGTGCCCCCGATGTGGCCGCCCGGATCTGAGCGTCGAGCGGGGAGGTGCCCGTCGCCGGAAGCGCCCAGGTGAGTACCGGCGCCGACACCCGATCCGCGAGGATTCCCGCTGCCTCCCAGAGGTCCCGGCCCTGAAGTCCCGTCCCGCCGATGCGGTGACGGAGAGCGCTCTCTGCGGCTGCCGCCAGCTTCTGGCCACGGTCCAGGGCGTGCGCCGACCCGAACAGGGTCGCGGCGATCTCGGTACGGCAGGCGCCCTCGGGCGCGAACCCCTCGACGTGATCGAGCAGTCGTCGCACGTCCGCCGCGAGGCCGGCGACTGCTTCGCTGTCAAGGCCCCCGATGATCCCCGAGCGTTGCACGTCAGCGGCCCACTCCGACGCCCACGGCTCCCGCCAGGAATCGACGGCGCCGGCCAGCGCGGCGCGGGCTGTCCGGGCGCGAGCCTGCGCGGCCCGCCGCTCCGTCGCGGCCGCCGACGGTGGGTGGCCGAGGCGACAGATCGCGTCGCACAGGTCGTCCCCGACGTTGCGCCGCACGAGCGCCGTCTCCAGCGCTGCGAGGTCGAGTCGCCGCGGGGGCTTGCGCCCGAGCAGCGACGCGAGGCTCAGGTCGCTGGCCCGGTCGAGGTCCGGGCGGGTGATCGAACCGCGCCAGTGCGGCCCGTTGCGGTCGAGCCCCCGGCGGACCGCCGCCCAGAGTTCGCCCAGGCCGGTGGCCAGCAACGATTCCGGTATGTCGCGATCGATCACAACAGCGTGACCTGCTCGATGCCGTCGTCCGTCTCGGCGTCGACCTGAACGTCGGCGCGGTAGCGCCAGGCTGCCGGGAGGAGCCGGACGGTGTCGGCATCGACCTCGGCGAGCCGGTGGTCCTCGAGCAGGTCGAGGATCTCGCCGGCCAGGCGGTCGGCGTCCTCGGCCAGTTGGGACCAGTATCGGCGCCGCTCGTCGGCGAGCGCCCGGACCTCCTCCACCAGGGCGTCTCGCGGCATCGTGGCGGTGTCCGCCTCGATGAACCGATCCAGGAGCAGCAGGGCGGCGTGCCCGACGGTGCCGCCGGTGGGGAACCGGCTGTCGGTCAGCCCGTCGCCGGGATCGATGACGGCGATGCCTTCGGCGCGGGCCTCGATGTGCACCCCGAACATCTCCTCGAAGATGGCCGACTCCTCGCCAAGACGGCGTCGCAGTTCGCCCCATTCGTCGTCGCTCAGGTCGCTGCGGTACAGCACCGGCTCCTCCAGCAGCGTGGCGCGCATCCACTGGCGCGATGCGGTCGACCGCTCGGGCCGGTCCTCCAGTTCCTGCGGTGAATCCGCCCTTCCGAGCGAGGGCAGCGGCAGGAGCGCCACGCGGTCGGGACGGATCTTCAGCAGGGCGTCGGCTTCGGCGTCGCCGGCGTAGCGGTCGACGCGGTCGTGCGTCTCCGCCGCCACGCCGTGGCCGATCAGCCAGCGCAGCGCCGTCACCAGGGCGCGGCGATCGGCCGGCTCGTCGGTGACGGTCACTCCGGCGTCGGTCGCCGCCGACCGCACCTCGTGGAGCAGGTCGCGCAGGCTGATCACGCTAGGCCCGGCCGCCACGGCCGCCAGGACCAGCGCCAGCATGGTGTACTCGCGGATCGAGAACGGGCGCTGCTGCGTGGTCGTCGTGCGCAGTGGTCGCCGGCCAACGACGGCAGTTGTCTTGTACAGGCGGGCGGTGTCGACGGTCACCTGCAACCGGTACCCGAAGCGCTGCGTGAACCAGCGGTCGAGGACTTGCTCGTGCCGTCTGATCAGCCGGAACACCTCCGGGTCGTCCTCGACCACCAGCAGCGGTCGCGTGACTAGGCGGCAGGCCGCGGCGCGCAGGTCGAGTGCCCGCTGAGGGTCTGCTGCGGTTGCCGCGGTCACGTCGCGGCTCCGGTCGCTGATGCTTGTTCCCTCGTCGGCTCGGGTGCGCCCGGTGCGGCATCGACCGCGACCTCCAGTCCACCCAGGGCGAGTCTGCCTTCGGGGCACTCCACGACGGTTCGCGCGCCCTCGATGCGGCGCACCTCGCAGCGCACGCCGTCGGTGGTGGCGGCGCGGACGGTGGCGCCGGGCGAGTAGCCGTGCCCGGACCGCCCCAGGAGATCGCGCAGCAGCGTGAAGGAGGCGACCGAGAGTTGCGCTCCGTCGAGAAGCCCGCCCTCGCCGGCGCACCCCAGCAATTCGGCGGCGAGGGCTTCGCGGGCGACGCGCTCCCGCTCGCGTCGCTGGGCAATCCAGGCGCGCTCGGTGTGCCGGTCGCGCACCGGCGTGGCCAGGCCGCGCTGGCTCCGGTCGCCGCGGATCCGCAAGGACACGGCCACGGTGGCACGAGGCGCCTCGCGCCACGGCGTGCCAGTGGGGACCGCAT